>NZ_CP024621.1:3538403-3860077 GCF_009846525.1 Halomonas meridiana
CTTCTTCTTGTTCTGATGCTCAGCCTGAGCAAACGAGACCTACTTCATCGAAAACTCTGTCGAACAATAGCTAACCAAATTATACCCTGCCGAGGGTACTAAGACAGCGGCGGCCGTATTTATGCAGCGTTTCCCTAACAACCGGCTTAAGCACTTATTTTAAGTGTAATATCAGTAATACGGATATTACACCTGCTCATTAACCCGCCCAACTTCTGCATGTATAAAAATTATACTGATTCTTTTAAAACCCAAATTTATCCGGTACATTTTACATGTAAAAATAGTCTTGATTTTTACCAAAAACACAGTTAGATTTAATAAAAAATGAAGCCAAAATACCTTAAAATTTGATGATAAATCTTCTAGGCTCAAAACTTGTGCCCGCGTCTCAGATAGAAATCTCTGAGCATATTACTCACGATATTTTAAAAACACTTATGCTACGCCCCCCTTTATTAAAAGACGCGCGAGATCTGACGGAGGAAGCCATTAAAGCAGCCATTCTTCTCTCACCACCTATTATCTATGAAAAGAAAAATGGCAGTGGAAGTAAAATATATGTATGCGTGGGGAATTTTCGATCACTCGAACTTGCCAGGCGTTTTCCTGCTTCTTTAAAAATCAGAGTCAATCTGATTGAGCCACCGCTACTAAGTGAATTAAATAGAGTTGTTCTCATGTTAAACATGAGTAGTGACTTAGCTTTAGCTTTAGACCCAGGCAAAGCAGGCGCATATTTTTCAGAGCTACGAGTTCATGCAATAAACGACTATCCAGAAGCGTTGGCGTTAATCTCACCTAAATGTCGATTTAAAAAATCTTTTTTAGAAGCAATTGGCCTCAACCGAAGAAAACACTGATCTAAATAAGGGTATTTAAGGTGACACGAAACGTATCTCTAACATTGCTTCTTGAAGAGGCGATACAGCCACGCGCTGACTATTTTTCGTTTTCACAGCTCTACCCCGCACTGATTGTCACACTTCAGCACCTTATTATCGTTGGAGATGACTGCTGGGATGTATCAGCGATCAAAAATTTGATCACAGGCATTGAGAATCAAGAAATTGAGTTTCAAATAAAGTCAGGTAAGGGCGAAAAAGGCATTTACGGCACTAACCCGATCCATGGCGCGCTCTATAAAATATCTAAGCATATCGACACTGAAGATCGGTTGAAGCTTCTCGGTCATATTATCAACGTGGCTTTTCAATGGCGAAAAGAGATAGAGGCGTTATCCGAACATCAATCGCTATCAGATCATGATATAAAACGCCTCAACATAGCCACCTATCAAAAAAACCTTGAAGCAGCCTGTAAAGTTGCTCGACGTATGGATACTGATGGGTTGGCACAGCTTGCTCCATGGGATCAATCCACCCATACATTATTAAAATTTTGCCAATCGATTGCTGGAAAAAAGGTAGAAGGCAGTGAAACTTATATACAGCAGCTAGAACGTTTTTTTGCCTACGCTCTCAATGACAGGCAGCCACGAAAAAGAAACCACTCTAAGCAAGCGGATAACGATAATTATTTATTTCCCCAGCGTACTCGACCTATTGACGTAGACACTGATGAGCCATGGTTAGCCCTATCGAGTTCAGTAATCACTTCCCCGTCTCAAACAGCCGACTATAGCTCCGTACGTCAAGCGGGCCTCTCCGCGATTGAAGAGCGCTCATCGATTGAACTGATACAGAGCGACAAGCCATTAACGTTAGCAAAGGGTGATTCGTCGCTTCAATCTGTTTTTCGTGCACGATCCCAGCAACTGCATCTTGATAAATCAGCACAGCTTTTACCTGGTCGATGGGAGCAGCTCTCTGCATACGATTTAAATCATCTACAGGTTCAGCTAAATCGCACAGAACGAAACCGCACCTTCTTAACATGCATCCTTGGTTTAATGCTGATGACCGGCCGGAGTTTAGAAAATGTACTCGATGTGCATATTGCCAATAGCGTTGAACAGGTGCCTAAATCAGCACTGCATGAACAGTCAATCTACCTCTTATTAGAAACAAGCAGCTGGGTCACCGGCGTCATTAGGCCTCCGGATAGCCGCCAATTAAGTAGTCACTGGCGTCACGATATGCGTCCCACCCAGACGCGTATCGTTTTACCAATTCCACATTTTTTGCGCTCCCTACTTAGGCCAGCTATAAGGCACAAAGCGCTTCGGATAAAAAAACGCTCAGTTGCCTTATTTACCGATAAGGAAAGACAGGAATCCACGATCGAGCTTAAAAAACTGCTTGCCAACACTAATAAGCAAACAGGCTCCCGGCTGACGGTACACCGCCTGGGCATGCATCTCTTTAATACGCTGAACAGCGGTGATGCAGATCTAACGGCGGCCTGCTTGATCACCGCCCGGGTACCCTCTTTTGGCCAGCAGGCATCATTGTATTATTTCGCCCCCAATAATCACTACCTGAAAAAGCGTTACCTGGATGCCATGCGGATCATCCAGCAGCAGTGGCTAAAACCTAAAACCGAAAAGGGGCAAACAACCGCTGACTCAGAGCACACAGCAGTGGCTTCAGATTCACAACAACAAACAGCTCACTACGTAGGCTCTCAGCTAGTCCCCAAAGCATCGTATGTTGAAAAACTAGTAGTGCACATGCAACAGCAAATAACGTCAGCCGATCAAAGCGGCTCACTGTTTCAGCGCACGGTAAACGTTCATAACCGCTATACAGCCTATACCGTGGCAATGCTGATGTTCTGCACCGGTTATCGCAGCATTCGCGATCCCTTACCTAAATGGGATCAACTGTCGTTGTCACGCCGCATGATGGTCATCGCTGATAAAACCGATGATGCACAGAGCCACGCTCGCTTCTTGCCGCTACCAACGATAATGATGGATCAGCTCCAACACTACCATCGTCATCGTGAAGCAATCGTGGGTCGTCTAAAGCTATATCTGCAGCAGCAATGGGACAGCCCTTTTCTATTTTTGGATACATACGGCCATCCAAAACAGGTCACACCTAAGCGACTTCAGGAACATTTGGACTGGCCTGGTTCACCTCCGCTGAATATCAACCGTCATTACTTACATACCCATCTTAAAGAAGTCGGCTGCTCCGCTGAATTAGTCGATGCATACATGGGCCACTGGGATGCGGGCCAAGAGCCATGGGCAAAATACTCAACATTTTGTCCACATGAATATCGTGAACACATTAGCTCAGCCATTGAATTAATGATGCAGCGCCAGGGGTGGAGAGCGATCGAGGGGGCCGTGCTATGAGTGAACAATCGATTTGGGCTGGCTGGAAATTATCGCCACCGATACAAGCGGGTGCTGATGGAGAAGCGTCGCGGCGCTATCAACGAGCACGCGACAAATTCAAAGAGCTATCTTCCGCGCTGGATCAGATAGAGTCACGTATACCGGGTGCCGCTACAGGGCAACTTGGATTGGACTTTCCTGAACGAGCTATCAGCGATGCGTTTGAGTCGCTTCACACGATCACAAGCCCACAAAAGCTACGCCAACAGCATAATTTTTTAGTGAAAGGATTGGAGCGTGGAGCGCGAGAACTGGATTGGAAAGTAAGTATTCCAAGCCCTATGGTCACGCTACCACGCAAATCGCCGCAAGTAACGACTGACTCTTTTAGTCAACTACACAGCTGGGATACCGCTGTAAACAGTCACGATCAATTATTGCCCCCCATCAGCCTTCATCAGGATGAATTAAAAACATGGCTGGCGGGGCGTTTTTTATTTCAGCTGGTTCGTGAAGGCGCGTTGCTCAATAAAGAGTGGTTAAAGCAGGTTCCTATAGCTATGGTTGATGGCATAGCATTTGAGAAGGACACTGCCTATTTAACACTGAAAAAAGAACATCATGCCGTTAAGAACAATAGTAGAAATAAAATCACACAGGCTTCAGTCGCATTTAATGACTTACCTGATAATAGCTTGGAATACGAACAGCAACACCAATACAGGCGTCTATTCTTGAGCCCTATAAGCCAGTTATTATTACTAAATTATCACCAGCAATTCGGCCGCAATTGGCCCGTGCCTGACAGCGCCATAGAATGCTTACTCTATTATACCCAAAGCCTATCCAGAGAGCTAGCTAAAGTGAAGCTACCGGCGCTTCTTACCATTGCCAAGACGTCAGCATCACTAGAATTACTACCCTTATTTAACTACTACTCAAGCCAAGAAGACTCATCATTGTCGCTTCCACCAAGCGTATGGCACCGTTTTACCAATCGACAAGTAGTGTCTTTCAAACCTATTAAAACTGCTGAAGAGGATGAAACCCTGCATACCTTTAACGTATTTCCTGACCGTGACGGGGCATATCCAGACCAGTTGAAGCAACTGAGAAAGCTACAGGCATGTTTATCCGTTTCACTAGCAAAAAAAACAGGAAAAGCGAAAGTAATCGCTAACATTGGCTCATTACTGGCCAAAACCGAGCAAAACGGCGTCATGATTACACTGTTAGCAAACTGGTGTATGGCGTTGATCCGCAAAGGTGGGCGTGTCAAATCCAGACTAACCATCAGTACAATCTCCACTTATCTTTCGAATATCGCAAAACCACTCATCATTCACGAACACCTGATGGGTGAATTAGAAGTTACCAGTGTCGGTGAATGGGAAAAGCTTTATGAAACTGTGCTAAATGCTTCTAAATCGTCAGCCAGCCGCATTAGAACGCAAAATCGTTTGCGTGATTTTCATCATTACCTCACCAGCGCCTATGCTATACCGCCCATTGAACTTGAAGCAGATCAGCAACAACAGCATCGCGTTGACGTGAACATTATTACGCCTGCAGAATATTGCCGAGCGATCGAGATGATTATTTCATCAGAGCAGGATCGACCATTCAAAATTATGCAGATACTGGCACTAATACTCGGTTATCGGTTAGGGCTTCGCCGAAGTGAATGCGCTTCACTGCTAATACACGACATTGCTTATCTAACTGATCAAACTGGCATATCAGGGGAAGTCATCGTACGTGCGAACTCATTTCACAGTGGCAAAAGCTATTCAGCTACACGACGTCTACCACTATGGCTATTGATGCCAGAAGAACGGGAATTCTTGATTGATTGGGTACAAGAGCGCCGCAACCAAGCCATGACGCGTACCGCCGACAAGCAGCTATTGTTTTGCCGGGATGGAGAAGGCTCCTCATTGTTAGAAGACAGCATGCTTTTTCGACCGATTCAAATTGCCCTCAAAACCGTTAGCGGTGATAAGAGCCTTCGTTATCACCATCTACGCCACAGTTTCATCAGTTTCACGTTGCTACGTCTACTAGAGAGCAAGCCAAATGCACTATTGGAAAGCACGTGGTCAACGGATGATAACGGCCATATAGCTATGCCCAATGAGGATGTCGATCTGTCTAAGTTAGCAGGACTCCCTCCCCAACACCGTCCCTCTCGTAAGCGCTTATGGCTGCTTGCACTGTGGGCAGGACATGCCAGTCCGGATGAAACACTGAGTTCATATAGCCACTTGCTAGACTGGGCCCTTGGAAAACTACTTAGCCAACGATTTGATGTGCCTCTAACGACACATCAGCAACTTGTATTACTTAAAATACCCTCTAAAACAGCGCTTACCAGTTGGCGAAATCGGCGCGGGCTTCAAAACCCTACCCGCGCCAGTGACTTATTGAAGCACCTACAAAATCAATGGTGTGAGTTTAATATCTCCCCTCTTATCAAGGCACCGTATAAGCCTTACCATGCTCCTATCCAGAACCCACTGGACACCATACTTAAAAAAAGCAGCAATTTCCCTGCAGTCACGGTGATATATCAATGCTTGCGGCTAATCGAACAGCTAGAGCATCACGGTATGACCTTGGAAGAAGCCATTGCACAATCTGCAAAACGTTTCTTTCTCAATCCTGAAGATCTTAGCCGCTGGCAAAAATGTGGCAAGTACCTAATGTCAACAAAAACTTTTCGAAACAATCCAGTATTTAGCCGCTATAAAGACATTGAACAAAGAGATCACAACGCATCTCGGAGTATCTATATGCCTGAGCTGAATAGCTGCATGGCTCCACCCTTAAAGCCGAACGTCTTACGAGAAGCAGGAAAGTTTTTTCACATACTAACGGAGTGGTGTCCACAGCACGTAGTAGCTGCTGAAGCAGGTACACAATATTTTTTTTACTCTATGCAGCGAAGCACGGGGCATATCACTCTTCCGCATGCGGAAGCTATAAATGCAGTACTGGGACTTCTTCGGCCATTGCGCTGTATGAAGCACACTTACCTCCTTGTTGAAATCAAAGAAGGAAGCAAAAAAAAATCAATAAAAAAATATTGGTCTGACGCTACTGGCATTCCTCACAAACGCATTGACCTTGTACCCACCTCCTCCCCCTCTGGCCGCACAAGGTACTGGTACGGAAATGCCCATCTAAAAATCACGCGTGGTCATTACTCAGATAATCAACAGCCTCTATGGGAGGCATTTCGGTTTGCCGTATTTATGACGATGTTAGTATATGGCTTTAATGTTGGTTCTAACGACCTGTAAGACAGCAACGTCCTCCACTAACTAGGTAAAATAGGGTGGGAGAAGTTTTATGATATAGCACAAAAACTAACCACTAAGGGGGAGCACAACCAGTAATAAAACACAGTTTTTGACTGGCGAAGTTAGCCCAACGCACTGTTACTTGAAGCTGCTGGCCCATGCTAAGTTCTGTCTGAAAAGTCGGTTTAGCAAAAAGCACAACAGCAAATATCAGTTATGTTGAAATATTGATATGTGCACGTCAAAACCCTAAAACCAGCAAACTATACTTTAAAATTATCATAATGTTAAGCGTACCTAAGTTATATTGCAAAACACCGGCCTTTAATGCTACGCACTTTGAACAGCATAGTATCCTTTGTCGAATATACGTCTAATCTTTACATTTGCCTTGAGAAGCAGTTTGCTGCTCATCATTTATAGAAAGCCAACATGATATAAACACCGCAGCATATAACCCATTACCCCCACCGCCCTTGTTAAAAGGGGTGGGGGTAAACTGACGGGTGGGAAATGTGGACTACTCTACTTTTAATCGACCAACACCACATAACGAGTGATGAAGCACAGTTTTTGACTGGCGAAGTTAGCCCAACGCACTGTCACCTTGAGCCGCTGGCCCATTTTAGGAGCCCCTTCTTTTGTTACATGACGGTCGGTTAGAAAGGCGCGTAAATTTCCTTTAGTGCCGATTAAGTACAGCGACCAGACTTCATGCTGCATCAACCGTTCCGGCCCTTCGACGCCGGCGACATACAACTCCCCTTCAAACTGACGGTCTGCCTTTTGAGTGGCCGTTTGCGATGTTACTGCCATGCTTGATCCTCCCAGGCCCATAAGGTGCGCTCTAGTTCTGCAAGCAAACGTGGAATGGCTTGGCGATTGGCATCAAGCCCTAGCTGTTTAAGCGTGCGGCCTACCCAAGTTGCTAACGCATCTAGGTTAGTGCGCTCTTGCCCGTCCCCCAGCCACACCACCAAAGCACAGCCCGGTGCTAAGCTAGTGGCGGCAGCGAGCGACTCTGCCAAGCGGCGCTCAAGGCGCTGTTGCGATTGCAGTGCTGCCATTACGTGCAATGTTTCTTCGATGTCATCACGGCGCTTTACTGGCGTATTGAACGGTTTCATCGATTTCTCCTAGGCACGTTTCTGGTTCAGCATGCGCTCAAACGCAGAGCCATCTTGGCGCGTTAGGTTGGGCACGAAGCGTGAGTAAACACGGAACAACATTTCGGTTGTGGTGTGGCCCATCTGGCGGGCAATCCATTCAGGACTCTCGCCTGCCGCCAGCCAGAGCGTGGCGGCGGTGTGGCGAGTTTGATAAGGGCGGCGCTTACGCAGCCCTAGCTCCTCCAACAAGGGATACCACACCCGTTTCGTCACATTGACGTGGGATAAGGCAGTGCCCTTACGCGTGGTAAAGACCAGTCCTGTTTTACCCGTCACCTCAGACTGCGCCTTCAGCGCATCAAAGACGGGTTGTGACATGTCGATAGAGCGGAAGGAACCGTCAGTTTTCGTGGGTACTATCTGGCCACGCACCAGCGCTTGGTGAACTAAAATCTGGCGACGGCCAAAATCCACGTTTTCCCAGATTAAGCCGTCAATCTCGCCAGTCCGCATGCCAGTGAAGAAACGCACGGTGTAATACTGACGAAAGTCTTCACGCACGCGCTGAATGATCTGCTGCGCCTCCTCAAGCGTAAACGGCTCTACATCCGTGCGCGGCACATTGAGCGATTTAATCCCGCGATAGGGTGAGCTAAACTCATAGCGGTCGGCGGCTTCATTTAACATCATGCGCAATGGCGTCATGATGTGGTTGATACGGCTGGCAGAGAGTTTCTTGCCGCTCCGGGTATTAACTTTGGCGAGTGACGCCCGGAACTCAAGAATTTCTGCACGAGTGATGCTGCCGACTTCCTTATGCCCTAACGCGGGCAAGATATGGCGATCTAAACAACCCTGCACGGTGACAATTTGTGATTCACGCCATTCGATCTCTTTCTCTGCAAACCACGTTTCGGCGAACTGGAGTAGCAAAGGCGTGGCGTGATAACCCCCAACCGCCGTTAATGCACGCTTGCTTAACGTCTTGGCACGCGGGCTATCTGGAAAGTAGCGACCATAATCAAACGACCCCAGCGTAATCTCCGCCTCGATCTTCTCCAGAATCCGCTCTAATTTCTTACGGTTAGCTGCTGTGTTATCCAGCGTTGTTTGCTCACGGCAACGTTTTCCCAAATAGCGAAAGTCAAAATACAGTTTGCCTGTTTCTTTACGCGCTGCAACTTTACCCATGGCATACACCTCCACGCGCCATTGGCACACCCATGCTCTCCTCTTTTGAGTGCAGCTGCATATCGCGCTCAATCGGTTCCCACAAGTACAAAATCTTGCGGCCGCCAAACGGGCGAATGTAATGAATGCCTTCCAGCAGTACGTCATCTTTTAAGCGTTCACGGATGGTGCGCGCGTCGTACTTGATTCGCTCGGCAAGCTCACCTGTTGTTAAGTAGTGAATAGACATCTTATGTACTCCTTAGTGGCCTTATGTAGCTTACACGCTACATAATAGACAGTAGAAAGATGCTGTCAAGCGCCTTTTGTAGCTTTCACTCAACATAAGATGCGGGAGGACAAAATATTTGATAGGATGTAGCCAATTGAAAAAGGCCACTTCCATGATTCGATTTCGCTTAAGAGAGCTGCTTGCTGAGAAGGGTTTTCAGGAAAACCGACGGGTTACACTTGATGAAGTGTCACAGGCCACTGGCATTCACCGCACGACACTATCCAAAATCGCCAATCAGCGCGGCTACAACACCGGAACAGAAAATGTAGACCGGCTTTGTGAGTATTTTGGTTGTAAGGTTGAAGATGTCATTGAATATGTATCACATACTTGATTAGCTAAACTTCATATAAGTAACTTCGAAAGCTTTACTAGACCGAAACTCCTGCAATCGGTTGGCAAATGCGAAGGCTTCATTCATCTCGTAGTGCTGGAAGATGTCCAACCCTCGATCCAGCGAAATCTTCCAGCCGTGGTCTGTAACGATATGACGGGCGTGAATGGTCCCGCTTTCGTCAAACTCCCAGGAGAAGTCGATACCCACAGTGCGGGCGGACTCCTGGATCTTTTCGAAACTTTCGTCTTGCAGGTCACCCTTGAACTCGTCCCGGACGGTGACGAGATGAACCGCCATTTCATCTTCCTCGGCCTTGTTCTTCACGATGGCTTCGAGAAACTCCATGAAATTTCGGATCTGGTAGAAAAGCCGAATGTAGGGGTCTGTGACGGTGATCTTGCTGGCTCCCTTCAGGTATGGGCCAAACAAGCCGTCGAATGAGATACCCTTCTGGTTTTCCTGGAAGGTCAGGTGCTTTTCCTCCAGTGCGGGCTCAGAGGCGTGGTACCCTTTGGGCTCGACACCTTTAACGTCTGCTGCTGGCTCGGGCGCTTCCCCCCCGTCATCAGGGGTGGACACCGTCTGGTGGTAGTAACCCGGGTACTCTTCTTCCTCAAGTGTCGTGACCAGTATTTCCTGGCCTTGTTGATCCTGATAGGAAAATCGGACTTCGCCGTAGGTGGTATCAATCCGCTGTAACTGGTCCTTGACCCGCTTGCGCCCCTCGATGGCAAAACGCAGCACTTCTTCAACCTCATCCCTGGTTGCTCCGCCCTGGGGGAACAGGATCTTCATCAAGCCGGAAAAGGTCTTGTTGATACCGTCCCGGTCACGGGTCGAGATATCCGAAGAAAGGGTAAAGTGCTCCTTATACTGGTCGGAGTAATCGTAGTTCCGCATCGAGCGCAGGATTTCTGCAAGGTAGTCCACCACGAAGCCATACCCATCGGAGAACATCTCGCCCCGGATGATGTCAACCTCCCACCCGGGGATGTAGAAGTGGATCCGGTCCAGAAAGGCGGAGTCGTAGAACTTGTCCGGCAGCTCATCGAACAGATCCGAATGCTTCAGCATGTAAGGCACGGTATGCCGGGTGTTCCCCACGAACACCATGGACGCCTCGGCGCCCAGGGTTTCCACGCCCCGGGAGAAGGACTTGTTAGCCATGTAGTTCTTCATGATGTCGACCAGTGCTTTATCGACGCGTTTCTGCTTGCCGGCGAACTCGTCGAAGGCCACGCAATCCCAGTAGCCCACCAGGCCAATTTTGCCGCTGGAGTTGTTCACAAACAGCTTGGGAACGGTGACTTCACCACCCGATACCAGAATCCCATGAGGCGAGAACTCGGAGTAAACATGGGACTTACCTGTCCCCTTGGGGCCAAGTTCAATAAGGTTGTAGTTCCGCTCGCAGAACGGAATCAATCGGACCAGTTGCGTCAGCTTGCTGCGCCGTCCGAACATCTCCGGGTTAAAGCCGATACTCTGGATCAGCAGGTCAATCCACTCATCGGTGCTGAACTGCTGCCGCGCGGCAACGTAGGCGTCGTAGTCGAAGTGAGATAGCTGAATCGGCTTGAGGGTGGACAGAATCCAGGGGCTGATGTTCTGGTTTTCAGAAAATACGTACTCGATGTCCGCAATGCACCAGACGCCGCTTACCAGCAGTTTGGGGTGGGCCTTCACGGTCCCAGAATCCACCAATACCTTCTTGATTCCCAGGTTGGAAAACTGCGCCTCGTAGGCATCCGTCTTCTCATTCAGGGCCACGCTGATCTTATCGATGACCTTGTAGCGCCCCTTTTCCTTGATATTCGAGCGCACCAGCCCGGCCTCGTTGCGGTGGACATAGTGCTTGGCCAGAATCTCCTTGACCGTCTCGATACCGGTCTGAATCGTGGCCTCGTCGTTGGTGGCGCAGTACTGGCCGAGCAGATACTCCAGCACATATGAGGGGACGATGGCGTTGCCCTTGACCGTTTTCACCAGGTCTTTGCGCACCACTAACCCTTGGAAGTGCTCGTTGATCTTTTGGTCAAGCGTGCTCATTGGCTATAACCCTCAGAAATCAAAATCGCTGGTAAAGGACCGCCGCATCAAATACCTGAGCGACTTGTATTCCTTGTAGTGGGAGGTGCCGGCGTGCTGTTCTTCCAGCTTTAGGAAGACCTCCTGGCCGTTGGCCTCGTCCGCCTTGCGGCTGAGCACAAAGCGCACCTGAAGCTCCCGCTCGCGGGGGTTCTCCGAGGTCAGGTCAAACGACAGTTCGTGACTGTCCGAAATCAACTCCCCTGACTGGGTATAAATCCCGGCCCGCAGGTTACGAGGCTGTACTTTCTCGGTAACCGGCCCGGACTGATACAAGGTGACGGCCAGTTGGCCGGAAGTGATCACCGAGCTGGCCCCACGCAGGATGTCCACTTCAACGGCACTGACATCACTCTGGCGCTTCTTGTTGACCTTCAGGACTGGAATCACAACTTCCTGAAGGGATGCGCCGCCATGCACAAAGCGGCTGCCAGAGCCTTTAAGGCGCAGTCGGTTGATGGACTTGGGAATCTGCACTTCCATATCGCCATCCAGCCCAAGCTGCTCGGACGAGAAGTGATGGAACGCCGGAGAGGCGGACAACCCCTTACCCAGCACGAACCGACGGTCCCGGTAGCGAATATCATCGCCAGAAACGGCGTCGCCCAGGAAGTCACTCTCATCCAGCTCACGGTTCTGGTAAATAAAGCCATGGTCAGCGGTGATCAGCAGGTTATTGGCGTTGGCCGCCGTGAGCTTCTTGATCAGACGAATCAGGTCATCCAGGGTTTGTTCTGCGGCTTCAAAGGCCTGCCCCTCTGAATGCATCTTGTCGCCGGTGTGATCGATGCGGTTGTGGTAGATGCACAGCACATCATTACCTTTGAGTAGTTCCCGGCTGTCTTCCCGGTTGAGCTGCATAAAATCCTCCGCCTTGACGGCCTGGCCCCGACCATCCAGGGCGGCCTGCAGGATTTTGGTACGGTTGACCGTGCCCTGTGAGCTTTGGCCATCCACCAATACCGTGCCGGTATCGTTGTCGGCGATCGCCAAGGACTTGTTGGGCAGCAGCGCCGCCATACCGAGCTGGGTATAGCTGGGCAGGGTCGAGAGAGCCGGCTCGAGCTCCGCGCTGTAGCGATCTTCCTGCCGGATAAGGCCCAGCAGCTCGTCACCAATCTCGTAGCGCATGGCGTCGGAAATGATCACGCAGATCCGCTTGTCCTTGCGCAGGTAAGGGCGAACCCAGTGCTCGAAAAAGGCCTTTTGCTGAACGACCGGATAGGCCTCCCAGCGCGGCGCGGCGTCCACGTGAACCTGGAAGTCATCGCCCAGCTTGAGCAGGTAGTTGTTGGTATATAGATTCTCCACCTGCTCACTGAGCTCGCCCATCAACGATGCCTGGCCAGACATGCGCACATGGTAGGTAAACTTGCGATAGAGCTGATCCAATTGGAACCAGGAGCGGCTGTATCGCTGAACACCGTCGGAGAGGCTGTCCATGGTGAGACGAGCCTCACCGAGCATCTGGACAAAACGGGCCGCAAACTCAATGGCCTCATACAGGTGGCGAAACTCCCCGTACCAGTGGCCCTGGCGCCGCTGCCGTACCCACAATGCCACATCGCCGCTGGTGACCGTGCGGCCAACCACCGCCCGCACTAGGTCACTGATAATCTTCTGGTCGATTAGCCGGAAGTAGTCCAGCTCAACCAGGTCTCGGAAGTCCCGCTTACCGAGATCCTGCTCAATGCCCAGGACCTCGGCACACTCGGCAGACAGGGTTTCAAACCCCTGCTCGAACTGCCGGCTGTCTTTCCAGCGTTTGAGGAACACCAGGGCGTCGCCGGTCAGTTTGACATCGCCATCGGTACCCATGGCGTAGCAGGACTTGAACAGCTCGATCACGAAATCGCGCAGGCTGGGTTCACTGGCCTCGTAGCCGTAGAAGCGGGTGAGCTGTTCCCAAAGGAAGCTATCCAAGCCGCATCGTTCGATCAGCCGGATGCCATCATCACGGTCTTCCGCCAGTTGCTGCAGCAGGGTTTCCACCACCGAGTCTATACGCGGCTCGCTACCGGCACAGACAGCCAGCATCTTCAGGCGAAGCTGACCGGCAGTGTCATCCGATTTCAGCAGCTTCTTCAGCGCCTCCTTGCGCTTGATCGCCTGGAAAAACTCCGCGTGAGCCTGGGCCACCTCGGCAAACTCCAGGCCCAATTCCAGTTCGGATAGCCAGATGGCCACCTGGTCGGTCCGGAACTCGCCGTGGGCCAGCTGTACGTCCAGCAACCAGTTATCCAGATCCTCCGGTTGCGGCCCCTCCTTGTACAACAAGAATTTCTGTTCCGGTGACTCCCGAAGGATGCGATATTTCAGGCCGTACTCGTTGTTGGCAATTTCCAGCTTCTCCACGTGCGGAATGGAAACCGTCTCGAAATCACCGCGCAGCTCTTGCTTGGTGTCGTACCAGAAAATGATCCGGTGCTTATCAAACAGTCGCGTCAGAGCCGTTTGAATCTGGCTACTCATGAGACTACCTCTTCCAGCTCTTCGTCTTCACTGTCAGCCACACTCTCCGCCGCCAACGGCGCGGACATGTAAACTCGGGATATCAAGCGCTGTTTTAGGGCTTCTCGCCTTGCCAGATAGAACGCCTTGAATGAAGTAAATTCCAGATCCACATTCTTGATGAGCAGATCACCAGGGGTCAGGTGCACATTCTGGTCAGAAAGCCATTCCTTCAAAGGGCGGTCTTTCTTCGCAAGGTTTTGCGAATGATTCAATAGGTGGAGATTGGGGATCGCATTCCAGTGGACTGGATTACGATAAAACGCCATCAACTTCTCGTCATCCTGCAGAAAGCTAGCTTTAGTTAGCAATTTCTTGTCAAAGGCTGCCCTCGGGTGAAGGTGATCAATGTGAAAAACCTCTGAAACGTTCATTTCCGGGAACAGCAAATGCAGTAACGCGCGGCAACGCCCCTCTCCATGCTGCGTTTCCAACAGTTTATCGAGGGTTTCTTCATCGAAACGCAGATCCTTGTTCGTCGCTTTGTAACGCTCGATGATGGCGGGCAACGGGAAGATATCGTTGGTGAGGTGTTTTTCCAGAACATCCCTCATGCTGCTTAAAATGGAGTCGGCTTGACCACCGAAGACCCCTTTCAACAGCGCCATGTAAAACCACTGGCTGATTACCGCACGTTGCTCATGGCATTTCGCAAGATTATTAATTTTCCTGAAGAGTGGCTCTCCTGAAGAGCATTTTTTATACAAGTAGTAACAGATCGGAATAACAGCGTTTCTGGAGGTCAGGGACTGCGGCGTAATACCGAACCGCCGCACGAGGCGGAATGTTTCGGTAATACATTCTTTGATCTCGGGCCACTCTTGCTGGATTCGAGCAACCTGCTCGCCCTTGAAATTTCTCACTTTGAAACGGACATCGGCTTCCGTGAGCATCAAGCAGGTTTTCAACAACCAGTCACGCTCTATGTAGAAACCCATCTCCGTGTTCTGATGGATGTGCTGGGTCAAGTCGTCAAGCTCTTTCCGAAAATCTCCATCCCAGTGGGCAACGGCAATCGACATCAGCAGGTCAGAAAAGTCCAGCTTGGTGCCTCCGCTGTTGGTGCGGATAAATACATCTAAAACATGGTCAATTTCCTGACTGTTCTCTTTGAAGTAGTGGATGATCCGCTGAGAATGGATCACGTCATAAACTTTCAGCAGTGTCTTTCGGGCAAATGTATTTGTACTGAGTCCTCTTCGCTCGAGCTCTGGCATTACCACCTCCAAAAGCACATCATCGCTACTTTCGTGGTGTGGATACCTGAGTATTTCATGCATGCAAAGCCAGTGGTGGGCCGGGGTCTCTGCAGCCAATGAGTCTTTATATTGCCGGTCTGTGAGGAATCGGAAGTTGTAATACATCAGTGATTCATCGTCTTCCGATTCCAGTGGTGCTTTCAGGTCCAGATACAGTTTGCGAGGCGGTAACACCTTGTCGTCGCGGGTGCTAGGCCACCAAACTCTTGGCTTCTTGTACGCATATGTACCGCAAAGCCCAATGTAGAGGGATGTAAGACGCTGCTGGCCATCGATGACTGCCCTGAAATCCTTATAACTCGCATTGGTTGAGACGTGAGGGTTTTCCTCACTGAAACGTTGGCAGTAGGATTTCAGGAACTCGTAGAATTTGTAGTCGTTCTTGATGCCATCATCCTTGATTTCCCACATCATGAATGTGTTGATGGGGTAACCCCGCATGATGGAGTCGAACAGCACGCAGATCTGATGGCTGCTCCAGACGAACTTCCGCTGTATTGCCGGCAACAGATAGTCTCGCTGATTGATGGCATCAATCGCGTCTTTGATAGTAATGGCCTTTTCGTACTCACCTGCCATGCCGACAGCTCCTTACTGCTTCAGGACAAGCCTGGAATTTTCTTCAAGGCGTCGCCAAATTTCGGATAATTGGCCTTCACCCCGTCATCGAGATCGATTTCCACCTGCTCTGTGGCCAGGGGGTAGAGCACATCCCGCTCGTAGTCATCCAGCTCGGCGAGGATCTTGTTGATCTTCTCGATCTCTTTCAGGGCCTTGGTTTTATCACCCTGGGAGGCCCCGGCGCTGATACTGACGGCCTCCAAATGATTCTTCCGGGCCTTCAGCTTCTCGTCTTTGAAATCCCGCAAATACTCCAGCACCGTGCCCACAGTGTGAGGCTGGTAGCGGTGCATATAAATCAGCGCATTGAACGAGCCCTTGGGTGAAGAGAACAGCCAGTAAATGGGGCGTTTCTTGTAACGGCGCACGTGGTCGTTGTAGAAGTCCTTCAGGAAGTACTTGCGGATGTCCTTGCCCAGCGCCTGCTCGACAAAGCGGAGGTTTTCCTCATAGTGTTCTTCGCCAAAGGCGATGCGCAGGAATTCGCGGAAACGTTCGGTGATGTCGTCGGTGAACCAGTCACCGTCGAGCATGGGGATGACATTGTCATCATCCGCCGGGAAGCTCGGCTTTGGGATCTGCTTAAGGTAGTCCTCGATGGTCTCTCCCTGGTTGGCCAGGATCAGCCCCGGCTTGTCTAGAGCATACCGACCAAACATACAGCCTACGGCGTAGGAGATGAATTCCGCCATGGTGTCAGCACGCAGGCGGTTTTCGCGGTCTTCTTCAGAACCTTTCACGCCATAGCGGTAAGCCGGGTTGCAGGTGAGCGTGATCTCCTCTATCGGCACCTCGGGGGACAGCTCGTCTTGCAGTCCATAGGCACCGATGAAGATGCGGTTGTTCTCTTCCTCCAAGCGCTGCATCTCGTCTGTCATGGACTGCCAATGGGCGCGAAGGGCAGTATAGGTACTCGCCAGTGTCTCGGCCCGGTGGCTGGTTGAGAGCAGCGGTAGCCTAGTGAAATCCCAAGAGGTTTCGTAGTCATCCCAGTCGGATTTTGAAAGTTCTACCAAGTTTCGCTCATTTTGACCGACTATAGATTGAAGGTCAGGTTTCAAATCGGCTAACGGCAATGACAGAACATCATTCACTTGTGTGTTTATCGTGGGATTAATAGCGTTCAACAAAAACCGCGTTGAATGGCTATTTAGAGCTGCAAGCACCACAAAATCACAGCGAAAATCCTTATCAAATATTACTGGGCCACCTGAATCGTATTCAGCGACATCACGCTTGATGCGGAACGTTGGGTTTGCGGAAGTTACTTTTGTCCAAGTGATTCCTTCCTTGGCTTGAAAACTGGAAGGATACAAACCACCAACTGAATCGTAGTGCTTTACAGCTTCATCAGACCAGTCAACCAAATGCTCTTCATTCCCATAATGCTTTCGAACTTCCCCTCCCTTCGTCAACCGCCGCCAGTGCTTTTTATTTTTGGAAACCTCCCAGACATACCTGATATATCTATCGCTCCCATGAGTTTTTAAACGACCTCCTGATGTCCAGAAATCTCGTAACAATGCTCCTTCAAAAATTGAGAAATTTGGTAGCCAATAAGCAATCGGGTAAGATGGGATCTTTAAG
The DNA here is from genome assembly GCF_009846525.1 of Halomonas meridiana. Classification (NCBI taxonomy): domain Bacteria; kingdom Pseudomonadati; phylum Pseudomonadota; class Gammaproteobacteria; order Oceanospirillales; family Halomonadaceae; genus Vreelandella; species Vreelandella aquamarina. The sequence continues at coordinate 3,555,933 of NZ_CP024621.1, forward strand.
AAATCTGCGCTATCAACAGCTAGTATGTCTCCTTTTTCCAATTTTGATCGGAACAAGCTCCTTTTATCAACGACGGCAGGCACGTTGCTTAGATTGATATATTGACCAATACCTTTTGGCGATGAAGACTGAATTGTGAAGCCCACGCCACGATTGTAAACGTGTCCGTCAGGAAAGCAGTTCCATCCGACGTGGAGCAAAGTTTGAATTGCAGACCTGTTGATGAGCTCTGATCTCAAATTCTTGTAGGACGATAAAAACATCCAGCTGTCCAAGGTAACGATTGATGCGACGCCTTTGGAACGGGTCAATTGCTGGCATGCCAGAATAAATGCAGTCATCAAGTCGGACTTACCAGCAGAATAATTATTCTCAATCCAATTCTTGAGGCGTGCATTCATACCCCCTGCCCCCATATACGGCGGGTTGGCCACAACCACATGGTATTTAGGCGAGAGAACATCGGCCATGCGCAGCACTTTCAGCACTTTGCTATGCGTGTCGGCTAGGAACAGGTTGCTACCCAGATCCTTGGTTTCCAGCTCGGCCAGCACGTCGGTCACATTGGTGAGTTTGGGCACGATCAGGGAGCCGAAGTTGTCGGCTTCTTCAAACTGCTGCAGGGTTTCGCGCAAGCCCTGGGTGAACAGGTCGCGGCCCACGGCGCTCATGTACTCGTTCAACTCATCCGCGCTGAAGCTGACTTTCTCAAGCACGCAGATGTTGGGCTTGATGTTCTTGTTGAAAAAACGCCGCTGGCGAGCCCGGGCCTTCATGGTCAGCGCGAAAGCGGCCAGTTCGCCGGCACGCTCGTCAATCTCAATGCCGTAAAGATTATGAGCCAGAATCTTGGCCGGAATATCGGCAGGTTCGTAGCCTTCCTCTTCATAAATGGCATACAGCAGATCGAATGCATACGTCAGCATGTGTCCCGAGCCGCAGGCCGGGTCACAGATCTTGATCTCTTCCGGGCTATTGATCCGCAGGAAGTCGGTCTCTGGCTCTTCCGGCTTGATGTAGTAATCCATCTGCTCGATCAAGCCGGAGTTGGGACGGTTGAGCATCCAGAGGCGTCCCAGCGAGTTTTCCACCAGATAACGGACAATCCAATGGGGCGTGAACAGCTGGGTCGCCGCCGGGATATTCTCGGGAGTAACCTTTTTGTTCTTCTTGAGATCAGCAAATACCTGGTCTTTCTTCTCGGAGATATAGAACTGATACAGCCAGCCGATCACCTCGACATCTTCACAGGCATCCGGCGTCATGGCTTCGCGGGTATAGGCCAGGATTGAGTTGCCTGAGAGCAGATCATCCGGCATCAAAAGCTCGGTGTAGTCGTCAATACGCTCGAACAAGAACGGCATTGCGCTGTACCAGTAGTTACAGGCAGCTACGACCAGTAGGCGATAGGCTTCCCCCTGCGGATCCTGACTGGGTGTTTTGCCGTCCAGCAGAGCGAAGATCTTTTGACGGGTTGACTCCGACACCATTTCTTCATCGATATGGCCCATTTTGGCATCAGCCAGGATCTCGGGCTGGAACTGCCCCTCTGCAGGGGAAACAATGCCAATGCGGTTGTAACGATTCACGTCCATAAAACGCAGGGCGCAGAAGCGGTTGAACCAGATATAGGCCACCCGCTCGATAACCTGCTCTTTGCCTTGGTCGGTTACCGCCTCTTCCAGCTTTTTAATCGCTTGTGGCCTTTCTCTCCGGGCGGGACTCTCATCGGCGAGTACTAGTTTGAGCTTGGCTGTAACCTGTTCGAGGAGGCTGCGGCGAGCGAATTGGGCGAATTTTTTAAGTTTTGCAGTTTCCATGGAGACTACTGATCCTCGAACATCTTGCGCTGATTGTCTTCCACCCACTGATACCGAACCGGGCGATTTAACTTGGTCACCTTGTCATCCGCGACAGCCTGTTTTAACCATTCGTTAAGCTGGGTTTTGTGAAGCTGGGTAGCTTCCAGCAATTCATCGATGGTTTTTGGTGAGCCTGTTTCATTTCTAAGCAGCAGGAGAAAGTGGTCGTACAAGGAAAGCTGCGTAAGAGCTGTTTTTTCTTCGCATTGGTCACTCGAAACCGGCGAGGGGGTTGCGTGTTCCTGCTTTGGTGAAGGCTTGGAAGCGTCTTCAGCAGTCTCTTTGGCAACCTCATTCGACGCTATTTCTTTTTCCTCTTGTTGGCCCGTCGTGTGCGCCAGAGGTTCGTTTACAGTGACCTCGGCCACGGTTTCTGTCTGGTTTTGAGCAAATAAATCAGCATCCTGGTCTACCGATGAATCTGCGGTTTGCAGCAAGTGGGCAAAGCTGGTTTCAGCGAGATGTTCAGGTAGCCATTTAGCGCCTTTTTGCACCAATGTGGCATTGCCGGCCTCCGGGTCGTCGGTAGGCTTGATCCACATGGGTACCCAGTTGTGCTTTATGTTTTCTAGCACCCCGTTCCAGGTTCCACCTGAGGTTCCGGAATGCACAGCAATGGCTGCATCCGACAGGCAATAGATGTACTTGTTGCGCTGCATAGCATTGCCCGCATTGAAACCGGCCTCAGGATAAAAGGGTGAGAGGAGAACCAGATTGTTCGCCATCAGGTACTTTCTGTACTTCGCGGAGGTGGCGGCGCGCAGCAGGTCATTGGCGAGAACCCCAATTGCCGTACCTTCAGATTCAAGGGCACCCAGCATGGCGGCTTCATCGACGCCTTTTGCACCGCCGGATACGACAGATCGACCATCGTTTGCGGACTTAGCGCCAAGATCCCGGCTAAACTGAAGATCCGCGTCAGATGTTTTACGGGAGCCGATGACAGCAATGCCACCTTGGTTCAAGAGATTGCGGTTGCCACACCCGAAAAAGACAGGGGGTGCATCATTGCCGAGGCGTGCTTTAAGACGTTTGGGGTAGTCACTGTCTGAGCGCGTCAACACCCATAAGCCGGAGCGGGTCCATTTTTCCATCGCCATTGCCAGGGCGGACCCACGATTGAGCAGGGTTTGAATGCGGTCGGATGTAATCTTGGAGTCTGTCCATCCCACCAGTTTTTGACTGAGGTCCCCTGTCAGGAGATCCTCGGGGTACATTTCCTGGTTCTTCAACCAGAAGGCAAAACGCCCCCACTCTTTATTCGTGAGAGGCTTTGCTTCTGAGCTTGTTGACCTGGAAAAATAGGCGGTCAGTAACAGGATTGCCTGTGTTTTAGCGGCGAGCATTCATCAATCTCCCGTTGCAGAAGAGGCAAGAGCGACCGGATAGACTTCGCCACTGCCTTGTTGCCGAAGTAAGGCTGCCAGAACGGTCATGGTCCAACCGGAATCGACGACATCGTCCACCAATAGGACTGGGCCGGAAGGGAGGCCTGCATCAACCGCGAACACTCCATCCAGGTTGCTGCACTGGTGATAGCGGTTGTTCTGTAGTTTTTGTGGTTCGTTATCCTGCACTTTGGAGATTACCGGATGGAATGGCAGACCCAGTTTATTCGCCAGCCGCCGCGCAAACTCCGGCACCAATTCGGGGTGCTTGAGCGAGGGTACGCAGGTGACCCACTCAGGCCGTGGCGTTGGCTGCCAACGCTGCTGAATCATTTCCGCCATGGCGTCCACTAATTCATCCCGGAAATAGCCCCCATGTTTGTCCTGTTCGACGAAACCGCCCCATGCTGCGTCAGCCCACCGACTAAGTACTCTGCCTTCCTGCGCTCTGAGGTTTTGTGGCAGGTTCCCTCGCAATCCGTATTGCGGAAACCCATTGGCGGCCACTTGAACCTTGGGTTTGAAAACGAATTCTGAGTGGCGAAGGAACTGCGCTGCAGCAATGACTCTTTGGCGATCGGGCGAGGCACTGCCCAGCGGCGCACCAAGACAGTTAGCGCACTTGCCACAGGGTTGCGCCTCCGGGTCATCAAGAGACCTTCGCAGATATTCCATCAAGCAGCCCGAAGTTGTCGTGTACTCCTGGATTTCTTGCCACTCCTGCTCTCGCATGTTCGTGAGCCGCTGGACTTGGTCATGATCTAGCTGGTAAGCAACCGGTGTTCTTGTCCATTGGCTGCCCGCTTTGTAAACCGGCGCAGGGTTCTCCACGCTCAGAAACTTAAGGACTTTTTCGATTTGCCCTTTGCGCATATTCAAGCGTTCTTCCAGTTTCGGTACAGATAAGCCATCACTGTCCTCGAGAACGGAAAGCACCTGGTTAATCTGGGATTGATTCGGAAATGCGGAGCGACGGAAGAAGTCGTGAATACGCTCATCCTCCGCCCCTGAAAGTAGAATGCCGAGAGATTCGTCAATACCGCGACCGGCCCGGCCTACTTGCTGGTAATAGGATACGATTGAGCCCGGTGTTTGGTAGTGAATAACGAAGTGAAGATCGGGTTTGTCGTAACCCATGCCCAGTGCCGTCGTGGCTACAAGCACCTTCAGCTGATTGTTGAGCAGCAGATCTTCCAGATGCTCCCGGTACTGATCGGAGTTCTCGAAATCAGAATGCTCAATGCCGCTGTAGTAGGCCTTGGCATCAATTCCCTGACTCAACAGCCAGCTTTTTACCTGTTCTGCATCTCGCTTTGTAAGCACATAGACGATTCCAGCCCCCTGCAGAGTCGGTATTGTTTCTGACAGCCAGGCGAGACGACTTGCCTGATCTGCAAGGACAATGTTTTGAAGGGACAAGCTATCGCGAACCAAAGGGCCGCGGAGCACCTCAATATCACCCAGCTGATCTACAACATCTGTAATGACCCGATTATTGGCGGTGGCCGTTGTACCTAATACCGGCATGTTGGGGGGCATCTGGCGCAAAATATTGAGCAGGCGACGATAATCCGGTCTAAAGTCGTGCCCCCAGTCCGAGATACAGTGCGCTTCATCCACAACCAATAACCCTACGTTATCCAGAATAGGGTGGAGCGCTTGCTCAACAAACTGCTCGTTGGCCAGCTTTTCCGGTGAGATCAACAAACAATCCACCTGGTTTGTATGTACCTGCTGGATCAATGCTTCCGCTTGATCACGGTTGGTAGAGTTGATGGTGATCGCGTGAATACCCAGTCTTCGAGCTGATTCAATCTGATTACGCATCAAGGCCAGCAAAGGCGAGACAATGATGGTGGGCCCATAGCCCTGATCACGCATGATTCGGGTCGCTATGAAATAGACAGAGCTTTTGCCCCACCCGGTTCGTTGAACCACCAGTAGCTTTTGGCGCTGATTTACCAAAGCATCAATGGCTTCCCATTGGCCACTACGGAAGCTTGCGGCTGCGTTTCCCACCGCAGTACGCAGCAATGCTTCAGCATCGGTTCTGTTCATACGTCATCCTTATGTAGCGTTGGGAAGCCAATTCGCTCAAATATCACTATGGGGCTCGGCTCCAAACTATGGTGCTGACAGCACGAAAATACGCGCACCGCTCGTATCTGCTCGCATTTTTCGTGCGCCGCACGTATTTTATCAGCTTCGCTCATATCGGGTCCCCTTGCCCTGGCCTAACGGGCGTATCACGCCCTTGTCTTTCAAGCGGTTGAGCAGCCGAGTGGCCTGGAAAGGGCTGATATGGCACAGATCAGCGGCATCCGCTCGTTTGATGCTGCCGTGGGTATCGATGAAATTCAGCACCATCTGCTCCTGCTGGATGGCATCGAAGCCCGCCTGGCGCACATAGGCGGCCTTTTGCCCCGCTCCCCGGTACACCTTGGCGCTCAGGGTGTAGGTACGGCCCTTGCCGGTGCCGTGGGCTTCCACCATGCCGGCTTCCACCAGTTTCTCCAGGGTGCCCCGGACCACGGTTTCGGGCTTTTGCACGGATTTGGCCAGGTCCGCTGTTCTTAAGCGCCGCTCATTACGCAGCCGGGACAGGATAATCAGGCTGTCAATGGGCATGGCGGCGCCGGTCTGTTCCTCACGCTCGACGATCATGCGCAGGAAGTCGGCGTCCGCGTCCGCTGCGCTCATACGCACGGAGACGGTGTGGGCGGACGACATGGAGTAGTCGGGGGCGGTGCGCCCGTAGCGGAGCATACCCTCGAAGATCCGGTCGATGCCCCGGCCAGTGCGTTCGGCAAGGCCGATGCGCTTGATAATGTCAGCCAGCAAGGGGTTACGGGAGCGAGGGTCGGCCACCAGCAGGTTGTCTAGGTTGACGCCCTCGACAAAACCACCGGGATTGCTGATGCTCAGGCCGTCGTCGTCCAGTTTGACGTGGACGGCGCCCAAAGCACTGTAGTCGCGGTGAACCAGAGCGTTTACGAAGGCTTCCCGGAAGGCCCGACGGTCAAAGTTGGGGATGGGCACGCGAAACAGCCCAACCTGAATCTCCTCCTCCTCCACCCGGGCGCGGAACAGCACTTCGACCTCTTCGAAGGTCTCCAGCAGCGGTTTGCGGTAGAACTCATTGACCAGGACATCGGTACCGCGCAGCACCTGGAAGGCTACCTCGTGGGAGGGCAGGTGTTGCCGGAGCTGCATTTCGTTCCCCAGCAGCAACAGGCCTGCAACCGTGGGGCGGCGCATGCCTCCCACGCTCACAGTCAGCCCCAGGGCGCCGTCCAGCTCATCGTCCGCCAGGGGCATCAGGCTCTGGTCGCCGCCGTACTTCTTGATGGCGTTGCGGATTCGGATGCGCTGAATCGGGTCCAGGTCCTCAACCGCCAGGTTTTCCACCGGCAAGGCCGAGGGGTCCGTTACTCCCAGGCTGGACTGGCGCTGAACAAACTCATGGGGGTAGAAGGGCACGGCCTCCGGAGTGCCGTCCATTCTCAGGCGCCGACGTTGCAGCAGGCCATCCGAGGTCGACACCAGCTGCCGGGACTTGGGCACCTGGATCCTGGCAATAGGTTGCCCCTCCAGCTCCAAGGACTCAACGCGCACGGCCAGCGAGGGGATGGTCTTGTTGGCAATCAGTGCGGGCAGGCCAGCGAGGTTGCGGTGGTTGGCATGCAGCCCAGTCGGGGTGCCATCGTCTTCTACACCCAGGAAAAGGTCGCCGCCCTCGGTGTTGGCCAAGGCCACCACCGCGGCTACCAGGTCCCGGTCCGGCAGGCTTTTGACGTCGCTCTTGAACTCGACGGCAAGGCTTTCGCCACCGCGAATGAGCGCCCGGATTTCCTGTTCGGCTTCGTGCATGGCTATCCCCAACATCGACCGGTTAGACGGTTCGGCACGCTTAGATCTGGACCTTGCGGCCTTGCTGGACTTCAACCAGCAGGGCCTCGCGCAGGGCATTCAGATAGCGATCCACATCCCCCTCGTCGGCCAACCAGGCCTTGTCGAACGCGACACGGAGGTTGCGAGTGTGAACGTAGTCGGCTGCTGATTCCTTGACCTCGTGAGACTGCCCCCTATTCTCGTCCTCATCCTGACTACCCGGAGGCTGCTGGGAGTCGTCTGCCGGTGCTGATTTCTGATTGGCCAGCGCCACCATTTTGCCCAGCAGCTTCTGGTAGCCCTCTTCTTCAAAGTACCGGGTACGGTCCTTGATCACGGCAATCAGGCGCTCCTGCCCAATGTAATCGACCAGATCCCGGAACGGTCTGTTGAGCTCATCCTGGCGTGGCTCCGGCAGGGACTGATATTCGTCCATGCTTTGCATGCGTTCCTGCATGGTCTTCAGGGAGGTTTCTGCCTGAGCTCGGGTTTGCTGCACTTTCTCGTCGATGCGCTCCTGCAGGCTATCCAGTTGGCCCTTGAGCTGCTGAATGCGATTCCCTTTGTAGCAGTTGGGGTCGTTCAGGATGGTGCGGATCTGCTCGATCTCGTCCCCGGCCACATAGATGAAGTTGGGCTCCTGGCTCTGCAGAAAGGACCGAGCCTGGTTGTAGATGTCTTTTTGTGAGCCCCCCATGAACTTGCGGATCGGGTCGATGACATCCTCTTTCAGGTCCAGCAGTTGGTCTTCCTGCTTGCCCAATTCCGTCAGGTGCCAGGTGTAGGGCTTTCCGGCGACTTCTTTCAGCGTCACCAGGGCAGGTTTCAAGGCATTGAGAAACGGGTACTGGTCGACCTGCGCTATCCGCCGGTCCAGGTCGTGGTACATGTCCTGGAAGGCTTCGCCGGCCTCTTTGCCCAGGGCCTTGGCTTCGCTGCTGCGGGGCGGGCTGTCGAAGAAGTCCTCGTAGAACGACTTGAGGGCTCGAACCTGAGAGGCAGTGAACTCGATCTGTGGTTCCAGCACCACGTTGCCGTGGCCGTGAGTGTTACGCAGGGCGCGCTCCAGCTCGCTGTCCTCCAGAATATTCCCGTCGAGACGAACCTCCACCTTGCCACGGGCACACAGGTTGGCCAGGGTGCAGAGAATCGCGGCGTAATACCAGCCGTAGGGTTTGCGTTCGAACTTTTCCAGCAGGCTCTTTAGGGTGGTGCGGACACCGCCCCGATTGTTGCTCTGAATGAATGCCAGCACCTCTTGCTCGGATTCCGCCAGGGCCGTGGCGTCATTACCGAAAAGGCCATCGTCTGTGCGGTTGAGGCAATTGCTGATGTCGTTTTCCGTGTAGGAAACGCCGCGCAACATGCGGAGGTTGGGGTAAGCCCGTGAGATCAGCTCATGGAAGCCCCGAATAATGCGGGTCTGGGGGTCCTCATTCGCCACTTCCACATCAGCGCCGCCAATGAGCAACTTGGACTTGCCAATGAAGGTCTGAACCTGCTGCCGGAGCCTGGCCTCGCGCTCGCGGTTCTGGAAGCCCTTGTCATTCAGGATCCGCTTAACGGCTTCCTGCTGGGTGACCGACATATTCTGTGAGATATATTTTTCGGTGCGCTTGAGCATAAGCAGCTCCCGCACCAGCCGCTCGTCCGCCGGCATGAGCACGAACAGCTCGTCTGCCTTGTACGTCGAGGCTGTACGTAGCATCTGTTCATTGTCGGTATGCTCGTGGAACGGGCTGATGACATTAATGGAGAGCTCGTATTCACGCCCATGTAGACGGTCATCCAGTTTGCGCGAATAGGAGTAATCCTGCCCCTGGTTCTGGGAGGAGCCGGCGTCATAGCGAATCTTGCGCTGCTTGATGACAAAGTCGAATACGATCTTTGCGAGTTCGTCCGCAACGTCCGATGACTCGACCTCTGTGTTCTTGATCTCCTGTTCAACGTCTTTTTCTTCGTCCGTCAGAAACTCGTACTGATCGCCGTTGCGCTGTATGTAGGTCTGTTGCTCCAGAAGGCTCAGGGCTTCTTCGACCTTGGTGCGAAGTGCCGGCAAGTCCTGATCGAAGGCATCCAGCATCAGCACGCAAAGGTTGCGCACCGTGGGCTTGAATTCCTTGACATATTTGACCAGGAACAGGGCCTTCAGCAGCCGGATGGCGAAGGCATTATCGAGGTGGTTCTCTGCCTGAATAATCGCCCGCTGTATTTGTGATTTCAGTGCAGAGCGGATGCCTTCAAACATCAGGTCAAAGGTGGCCAACTGGCCCACCTGATGGTTGCCGATGTGGATGGCCACCTGCTGGAAAACCCCCAGCATGGAGCGCTCACCGACGGAACTGTGCTTACCCTCGAAGGCGTTGTGCTGTGACAGGTTCTGGATCGCCGATTGAAACAGCGCGAACTGGTAGGGGACGAAGGGGTAGCTGTGGATGAAGTGGTCCCTGTCCCGAAAGTTCCGGTAGGTGGCCGATCCATCCGCGAAGTCAAAGAGGGTTTTGAAGTTGTTCGCCTGCGCGTGATAGACATCCGACAGCTGATTGACGCCTTCTTCGGTCTTGGTCAGCAGGCGCTTCTGGATGACCTCCGCCACGTCCGCGCTGGACAGCTTCATGCGGTTATTAAACCGAGCCTGAATTTTCGAGAAATCATTGCCTTGCTGCTTGCCCATTTCGCCAACCACGTTCTTCATTTCTTCCTGGGCGGTGACGATAATCCAGGCCCGGCCCCGACACTTGGTGGCGAGGCTCTCGGCAATGGTTTGCAGGTTGGTCATCAGCTTGGTGTTGTCGGCAATGTACTGGCCGACCTCGTCCACAAAGAAGTTCAGGCGGAACTCTTTGTGGCCACCCTCTTTTGCCTGCTTCTCGATATAGGTATTCACATTGTCCGCGAAGTCTTCAATTGAAACGCGGTATTCGCTGCGGTACTTGTCCAGAATGCCCGCTGCCGACTGCGGGTCGCCACCGGTCACAGCGGCGTAGGCTTTGGCGATATTCGGGCCTTCCAGGAGGGCCTGCTCCCGGCCTTTCTGCCAGGGACGACCGGCGATGGCCTCGTACTCGGCTTTGAACTGTTCGTACAGGCCACGGCCGTCCAGATCGCGCTCAAACTGGGCGATGTGCCCTTGTTTGCCGTAGTAGCCGCACATTTCGTCAAAGACTTTAACGAACACGGCCAGAAGCGCATCGATCTGGGTTTTGCTGATGACATCGGCTTTCTGGTCGATGTTGAACAGAATGCTCTTCGCCGGAATTGAGACAGCTCGCTTCAGGTCGCCCCGGAGAATTTCATTCTCGCTGCACTTGGGAAGGAACAGGTCCAGTGTCGTAGCACCGTCCATCTCCCGGTTTTCAAGCAGAAGGGCCAGCATCTTGAGGAGGTGCGACTTACCTGAGCCGAAGAAGCCGGATACCCAGACCCCGTTCGCCCCTTCGTAGTTATTGTAGGCGTCCAGGAACTCTTCGAGGCGTTTCTCGACTTCGTTGGTCAGTACGTATTCTTCAATTTCGAGGCGAAGACTGGCTTCATCGTCGGCTTTGATAACGCCTTCAATGGGGCGGTCAACGGGCTTTAGAAAAATATTCTTCAATGTCATTGTACTTTCCCTTAATGATTACGCCTCGAATCGTATCGTCCGCTCAGGCTTCGTAATGAAAGATGTTGAACGCACGGTAGTACTTGTCGTCATGCAGCCTGCCGAACAGATCCAGCGATGCACCGGTTTCCAGCGAGTGGGTATAGGAGCCCGGGAAGAACATCACCGTTGGCTGGTCTTTGGCGGTGCTCTGCAAGTTGTTGAGCACGTTATGGGAGCGTATGTAGGGGAAGACCTCGCCCACCCCTGAGAGAAACAGCACGTCAAAATCAACGGACTGGAGTTTTGCCGCAATAGCGGGCACCAAATGGGCTTCCGGGTCCAGCACTCCCTGTAGCAGTTCTTTCAGCTGATCCTTTGAGACCGTGGGCTCGAGCTCCAACACCTGCTCCCAGATGTCTCTTTCTTTCAAAATATCGATGGCCAGGTCGTACAGATTGATACTCAGGATCCGGATGCCCGCCTGCTCCAGCCGGTTAACCAACTGCCGCTGAAGACGCTCCATTTCGACCGCTTCTTCAGGCCGATAGGGACAGATGAAGAAAGGCACTTCATTACCCAGCCCCTGTTTGTTAAGGAATCGCTGGCCGGAAACCACGCTGAACAGGTGCTGTAGTCGCTCCTGCATCGGCATTTTGGCAATGTCCTTTTTCAAGCTGACATCCCCCTGATATCGGATTCATAGACTGGGAAGTAGAAAAACTCGTCAGGATTGTTCTGACGCAGCAACTCAATCAGCCTGGGGCTTAGCAGTACTGCGTTTATGGTTTTGTCCTTAGCTAACAACCCTGCCTCCCGCAGCATTCTGAACAGGACCTGCCGCAATTTATCGCGCGTTGAGGCGCTGGCATTATCCAGTTCGTCATGCCATTCCGATTTACGGTTATAGAAGGCATCGAAATCCTCAAAACTGAGATCCAGCTTCATCGCGACAAACCGTTCGTGGAGTACCTCCACCGCAAAGTCCGCGATAAAGCGGTACAGGCGGCACACGGCAACCCACAGAAGGTGAGCCTGGTCCTGGTGGTTTGCCTCGGCCAGGAAAGTCAGTTCGCTTTCGGTCAACGTCTTCAGGCGTGCAATCGCCTCTCTACAGGTGCGCTTTGCAGTGCTTTCCGTTCTGGCCTGTAGCAGGTTGTCATGCAGCGCTTGAGTCCGCACCTCTTCCCAATCATGAAGCGATAGGTACAGCTCGGCCAGCTTCACCGATTCGCGGTGATACAGACTGCCGGAGGTGAAGGAAATGCGATAACGTTGGAGCTTCATTTCAGCACCGTCTGCCGATTGACATAAATAAGCAATCCATCAAGCATCTAATTGATACAAAAATTTTGAAAACGAGATGTTACACCACCCATGTCTCGTATTCTTGGAGCAAGTGATATTTGCTTAAGGGCAGCAACCACAAAACTAGCCTGTTATGTGACCATGTTTGTGGCAAGTAAAAGCCAATAGTCATCAGTAAAAAATTATCAGAGGGGGGGCATTAAGGCATTGTGGCCACGATTTGGTCACAGGGTGGTCACAGGCAAAAAATAAGGGCCTACGCGTTAACGTAAGCCCTTGATATGTTTGGCGCGCCCGGCAGGAATTGAACCTGCGACCTTCGGCTTCGGAGGCCGACACTCTATCCAACTGAGCTACGGGCGCTTTGGGTGCGTATCGTACCCGGGTGGGCGGGCTGTGTCTAGCGGCGGGGCGGTTTTAGGCTGCCTTGTGATTGACCGTTTTCCCTGCGGTGGTGCATGCTCTGGAGGCACTTTTGCACCTCTTACCCCCCTTGGTCATATTGGGAACATAATAAATGAAAACATTTGCACGTAGTACGCTGGCACTGGGCATCTCACTGGCGTTGGTTAGCGCCGCGAACGCCAACGATTTTGCGGATATGAACCCCGTCACGCTGCGTTTAGCCCACGTGGTGAACGAGCAGGATGGCTTCCATATTGCCGCCACCAAGTTTGAAGAGCTGGTGGAAGAGCGCACCGATGGCAAAGTGAATATCGAGATCTTCCCTAACGCCTCGCTGGGCGATGAGCGCACGCTGCTGGAAGGCATGCAGATCGGCACCGTGGATATGGGCGTGATTACCAACGGGCCGGTAGCCAACTTTGTCGAAGAGATGGCGGTGTTTGAACTGCCGTTCCTTTTCCCCTCCCCGGAAGCCGCTTATAGCGTGTTGGATGGCCCCATCGGCCAGGAGCTGTTAGATAAGCTGGCAGACGTGAACCTGAAAGGCTTGGCTTACGCCGAGCGCGGTTTCCGTAACCTGACAAACAGCGAGCGGGCGGTGAACTCCCCAGAAGACCTGGATGGCCTGCGCATCCGCGTGATGGAAAACCCGGTGTACACCGATACCTTCCGCGAGCTGGGTGCCAACGCGATTCCCATGGCCTGGACCGAAGCGCTCACCGCTATGCAGCAGGGCACCATCGACGGCCAGGAAAACCCGGTGAACGTGATTCACTCGTTCAAACTGGATGAAACCCAGACCTACATGACGCTCTCTCGCCACACCTACGCCCCGGCCATTTTTGTGATGGGCATGCCCGCCTGGAACCAGCTGCCCGAAGCCGCCCAAGCGGTATTGGAAGAAGCCGCCCAGGAAGCTGCCGAGCATGAGCGCCAGGTGAACGCAGATATGGAAGCCGAGCAGCTGGCAGCACTGCGCGAAGCAGGCATGGAAATTAACGACACCCCCGATATGGAAGCCTTCCAAGCCGCCGTTGCGCCGGTATACGAGAAGTACGGCGAGCAGTTTGGTGACTACCTGCCGCGTATCCAGGAGGCGCTGCAACAGTGATGTCGTTTGCACAGCCTCTTTTGACGCTGCTGCAACGCATTGAACGCGGGCTGGATGCCATCATCCAGCCCGTGGTGTTTGCGGGCATGGCGGCTTTAATTGGCGTAATCACGCTACAGATCGTCTCGCGGGTGCTGTTCAGCGCCGTAGGCTGGACCGAAGAGGTCGCGCGGTTTCTGCTGGTGTGGATCACCTTTTTAGCGGGCACGCTGGCGTTTCAGCGCGGGCGGCATATCGCGGTTACTTTTGCGGTGGATGCCCTACCGCTGCCGCTGCGTAAGCTGGCCAGGCTTGCGGCGCTGGCGATTGTGGTGGCGTTCATGATCACGCTGGTGGTGATTGGCTACCGCTATATGCAGGTACAGAGCTTCCAGAAATCCGCCTCGCTGCGACTCTCGATGACCTATGTGTACGCAGTGATTCCGCTCGCGGCGGGCATCATGGCGTGGTACGCCCTGGTGGATATGATCGAGGTACTGGTGAACGGTGAACCCACCGCCGCCGACCAGGAGGAGCCGCTATGACGCTGGTACTCTTTGGGCTGTTCTTCCTGTTTATGCTGCTGGGCGTGCCGATTGCCTTCGCGATTGGGGCCAGCTCGCTGTACGCGCTGTATCAATCCGGCGTGCCGCTGATGGTGGTCACCCAGCAGATGTTCCAGGGCATTAACTCCTTTGCCTTGGTGGCTATTCCGATGTTTATCCTGGCCGGGGATTTAATGGCCCAGGGCAAAGTCAGCGAGCGGCTGGTGAGCTTTGCCGATTCGCTGGTGGGCTTTATGCGCGGCGGGCTGTCGGTGGTGTCGGTGATGGCGGGCATGTTCTTTGCGGCTATTTCCGGCTCCGGCGCGGCCACCACGGCGGCGGTGGGTTCAAGCCTAGTGCCGGAGCTTAAGCGCAAAGGCTACGACCCCGCCTCAGCGGCTAGCTTAATTGCCGCTAGCGGTACCATTGGCGTGGTGATTCCCCCGTCGGTGCCGATGATTATCTACGCGGTCATTGCCCAGCAGTCGGTGTCGTCGCTGTTCTTGAACGGCTTTTTGCCGGGGCTGGCGATGGGTATAGCACTCATGGCCATTGCAATTACCCAGGCGTATAAACGCAAGTACCCGAAAGGTACGCCGCTCTCACTGGCCACTATTTGGCGCACGTTAAAAGCGGCCAGCTGGGGGCTGATGACGCCGGTGATTATTCTGGGGGGGATCTTCTCGGGGATTTTCACGCCGTCGGAAGCCGCCGTGGTGGCGGTGAACTACGCGCTGCTGGTGTCGCTGTTTGTGTATCGGGACCTAACCCTGCCCCAAGTGTATAAGCTGCTGATTCGCTCGGCGATGACCACGGCGGTGATTATGCTGGTGATTGCTATGTCAGCGGTGCTGAGCTGGACGCTCTCTAGCTGGCAGGTGCCCGGCGCGATTGCCCAGGCGGTGCTGTCGCTCTCCACCAACCCTTACGTGATTATGCTGCTGGTGGTGGCGGTGATCCTGCTGACCGGGGTGTTTATCGAAACGGCCAGCGCCTTGATCATTCTGACCCCGGTGCTGCTGCCGCTGGTGCTACAGTTGGGCATCGACCCGATCCACTTCGGGCTGATCATTGTGGTGGGGCTATCGATTGGCATGATTACCCCACCCGTCGCCATCAACTTGTACGTGGCGTCGTCCGTTACCCAACTGCCGCTAGAGCGGATTACCCGCGCCATTATCCCTTACCTACTAGGGCTGATTGGCGTGCTGCTGCTGGTGGTTTACATGCCCATACTGCTGGGCTGGTCGAGCTGAGGCCAATCTTCGCGCTGACGAGCGGATTACTGCGCGTAGCCGCTGGCTTGGCACGACTTCCGAAACTGGCCAGGCGTGACGTCGAACAGTTGATAAAAGCAGCTGCGAAAATGGGAGATACTCACGAAGCCCGTGGCAACCGCTACTTCGGCCACGGGCTTGTTGGTTTGCTGCAGCAACTGGCGTGCGCGGGTTAAGCGAAGCTCCATATAGTAACGCGAGGGGCTTGCATCGACATACGTGCAAAACATGCGCTCTAACTGACGTCGTGAAATGTTGACCCAGTTGGCGATTTCGGCAATCGTCAGCGGTTCTTCGATATTGTTTTTCATGAGCTGCAAGGAGACCTTGAGCTTTTCAGGTAAAGTCGGATTCTGGTCGACGTTGAGGGTCGAGACATCCGGCGAATCGAGACCCTTGTCGCAACTCAGCATCTCTTCCACTGCCGCAACCACGGCGTTGCCACAGTCGGCGCGCACCACCTCGAGCATCATACTCAGCGAGCTGCTGGCACCTGCACAGCTCAGCCGATTGCGATCCACGATGAAGCTACGGCTGGTCACGGAGACATCCCAAAACTGCTCGGTCATCATCGCCCGGCCATCCGGGTGATAAGCACACTGATAACCGCTCAGTAGCCCCGCCTCCGCAAGAAAGTAGGCACCGTTCCAAAGCCCGCCCAGCACGACGCCCTGCGCATCAGCACTTCTCAATCGGCTGCGCAACAGCGGCGTCATTTTCGGCTGTACGCGAAGCCCCCCGCAAACGATCAACACATCGACCGACGGCGAGGCGCTATCGAAAGCATCGAGCGATATGTCAGTGGCCACCTCGATACCCAAATCGGATACTGTGGCGCCCGCTTCACCGCCGACCACCACCACGTCGTACAGCGTGGTGGCCTTCATCAGATTCGTGGTCACCAGCGCATCTACCGCGCCGGTAAACGCCATCATCGAGAAGTGCTCTAGCAGAACGAATGCGACGCGGCGTGTGCCATGGAGTGTTTCGCGCCCATCGTCTGGCGTCATGTAGGGCAAATTCTTACTCTTCAACGTGCTAGAGAATCGGTCTCGCATGCGCCCTCGGTATTCATTGGCTGTCATGGTTTTTTCAAACGCTGCTCACTTCATCCACTAACGATGGCCGATGGCGTCGAGCACTTCGTCTACCGACCTCACCTCGCCACACCGGTTAGGGGCATACCCCGGCAGCTTGCTGACCGCTTCTCGAAAAGAGGCGCCGCGCAGCGTCTTCAAAAAGCGCTGGACGCGGGGCTCTTTCAAGGAGCGATGATGGCAAGCGAGCAGGTAATCCTCGGTGGCCAGCGGGATGAAGTCGAGTCCAAATTTTTGGGCGGCAGCCTCCACACCAAAACCGACGTCCGCCATGCCAGCCGCCACGTAAGCGGCAACGGCGGAGTGGGTATACTCCTCTATGTCAAAGCCACGAATCTGATGACTGGGCACTCGCGCCTCTTCCAATAGGCAGTCTAGCAGCGAGCGCGTGCCTGACGAGAGCTGGCGGTTCACAAACCGAATGCCCCTCGCATTCAATGAGGTGATCGCGTCGATTCCCAGCGGGTTGCCGCGACCCACTATCAGCCCTTGAGTGCGGGAGATAAAGCCGATCACTCGATGCTGCTGGGGCTTGAGTAAACCGTCATACGTAGCCCGCACACGCTCACCGACTGATCCACGCGGCAGATGAAACCCTGCAACGTCACACGCCCCTCTTTCGAGCGCGGCCAGCGACTCATGCGGGCTGCAGTACTGTAAATCCAGCGGAAGGTCCTTCAGATGCGTTGGTAACAGCTCTACTGCAAAGCCATGGCTAGCGTGCAGCCGCAGCACCGACGATGTCCCCTGGCAAAGCCGTTGAATGGTGAGATTGAGCTCCGAACCAAGGCTTTCTAGCTGCGGCCCTAAGCGGGCTACCGCGCGCTGCTCGGCCCACAGGAGCTGTTCGCCTAGCACCGATAACTTGGCACCGCGGCCTCGCTGAAGCTCCACAAGCGGCACACCAAAAAAATCATCACCCTGGCGCAATAAGTTCCATGCATGCCGGTATGAGACACCTACCTCCTCGGCGGCCTGGGTTAACTTACCCCATCGATATACGGCACCCAGCAGGCGAAGAAGCTGTGAGTCGAGCTGATTTCCTGCTTCGTCTCGAAAGCACCAGCTAGGAATAACTGAGATTTTCTTCATAGGCACAAATTTTCATATTTTTTAGTTGTGAACTTGATGCTAGCGTGAAATTAACCGTGATGCACGCTGATGACAGCCTCATCCAGAATAGGCACATACGTGCATATTTATAATAAACAATTTGCACCGGGGAGAGACATAATGAACGGGTCTCCAGAATGGTCGCTGTCGTCGATACAAGCCGAGATCGACTCGCTCAAACACAAACCTGGCGCGCTGCTGCCGATCCTCCATGCACTGCAGGATCGCTTTGGTTTCGTACCCTCAGATGCCATTCCCCTCATCGCCGAGTCGCTAAACACAACTCGCGCCGAGGTACACGGGGTCATCACGTTCTACCACCATTTTCGAACCACGCCGCCAGGCCGCCACGTGTTACAGGTTTGCCGCGCCGAAGCGTGCCAAGCGGTGGGTGGCCGAGCACTTGAAGCTCACGTGAAGTCCCGCTTGGGAATCGATTACCACCAAACCACCCCAGATCGTGACATCACCCTGGAAGCCGTTTACTGCCTGGGTAACTGCGCCTGTGGCCCTTCGCTACGCGTGAACGACGAGATACGTGGCCGCATCACACCTGACGCTTTCGATACGCTGTTGGACGAGCTGCAGACCCAGCCCCTGGAGATGATGTCATGAGCGTGCGCGTGTTCGTTCCCCGTGAAACCACCGCGCTGTCACTAGGTGCCGACACCATTGCGCGACGCCTGGAGCGCGACACTGCCGCTCGGCATGAAGGCATTACGCTGGTACGCAACGGCTCACGAGGACTGTTCTGGCTAGAGCCCATGATTGAGGTCGAGACCCCCAAAGGGCGTTTTGCCTACGGGCCGGTCACGCCCAGTGACGTCCCAGAACTGCTCGATAGCGGCCTTTTGGAAGGCTGCGTCAACCACCCACTGGCGCTAGGACGCACCGACGAGATCGAGTATTTGGCACACCAGCAGCGCCTCACCTTTGCCCGTATCGGCGTCATCGACCCGCTCTCCATCGACGACTATCAAGCCCACCGCGGTTTCACCGGTTTGGAGGCCGCGCTAACGCTGACCCCTCAGGCCATCGTCGATGAAGTGAAGGCCTCCGGGCTACGCGGGCGCGGCGGCGCGGCGTTCCCCACCGGCATCAAGTGGCAGACGGTACTGGATGCCCCCGCCGACCAGAAGTACATCGTCTGTAACGCCGACGAAGGCGACTCCGGCACCTTCGCCGACCGACTGGCCATGGAATGCGACCCCTACATGCTCATCGAAGGCATGACCATCGCCGGGCTCGCCGTGGGTGCCACCCAAGGCTATATCTACCTGCGCTCGGAGTACCCGCTGGCGAAACAAGTGCTCGACGAGGCCATCGCCCGCGCCGAACGGGCGGGCTTCCTGGGTGACGACATTCGCCACAGCGGCCACACCTTCCACCTGGAAGTCCGCCTGGGGGCCGGTGCCTATATCTGCGGCGAGGAAACCTCGCTGCTCGAAAGCCTGGAGGGCAAGCGTGGCCTAGTGCGCTTCAAGCCGCCGCTGCCCGCCATCGAGGGGCTTTTTGGCCGCCCCACCGTAGTCAATAACGTGCTCTCACTGGCGGCCGTGCCGTTCATTCTTGCCGAAGGGGGCAGCGCCTACGCGGATTACGGTATGGGCCGCTCGAAAGGTACCCTGGCGCTACAGCTAGCGGGCAACGTCAAGCGCGGCGGACTGGTGGAGCTGGCCTTCGGCACCACCTTGCGCACGCTGATGGAGGAATTTGGTGGCGGCACGCTCTCCGGTAAGCCGTTGCGCGCCGTCCAGGTAGGCGGGCCGCTGTGCGCTTACCTGCCCGAGAGCCAATGGGACATGCCGCTGGATTACGAGACCTTCGCTGAGGTAGGCGCAGGCATCGGTCACGGCGGCGTAGTGATGTTCGATGACAGCGTCGATATGGCCGAGCAGGCGCGCTTCTCAATGGAGTTCTGCAAGGTGGAGTCGTGTGGCAAATGTACCCCCTGTCGCATTGGCTCGACCCGCGGCGTAGAGGTAATCGACCGCATTCGCGCCAACGACAACCGGGAGGCCAACCTCGTTCTGCTCAGGGATCTGTGCGACACGATGGTGGACGGCTCGCTCTGCGCCATGGGCGGCATGACACCCTTTCCGGTACAGAGCGCGTTGAAACACTTCCCCGGCGACTTTCAGCGCCCGGCGAATGGAGAGCCATCATGATCCAACATTTCGATCCCCGCCATCAGGCCAACAGCGTCGATGTCAGCCGCGACTATTTCAAGAAAGACTACGGCACGCCCGCGCCAGCCGCCGGCAAGGCCAGCGTCAACATCGAGATCGACGGTATCACGCTCAGCGTGCCGGAAGGCACCTCCGTACTGCGCGCCGCCGCCCTGGCCGATATCAGTATTCCCAAGCTCTGCGCCACCGATAGCCTCGAGGCGTTCGGCTCTTGCCGCCTGTGCGCCGTCGAAATCGAAGGGCGCCGCGGCCTGCCCGCCTCCTGCACCACGCCGGTGGTGGAGGGAATGAAGGTGACCACCCAAAACGCACGACTCGCCAAACTGCGCCGCAACGTGATGGAGCTCTACATCTCCGACCACCCCCTGGACTGCCTGACCTGTCCGGCCAACGGTGACTGCGAGCTGCAAGACATGGCGGGTAGCGTCGGTCTGCGCGAGGTGCGTTACGGCTTCAGCGGCGAGAACCACCTGGAGGCCGTCAAGGACGAGTCCAACCCTTATTTCACCTTCGATCCCAGCAAGTGCATCGTCTGCTCACGCTGTGTGCGCGCTTGTGACGAAGTGCAGGGCACCTTCGCGCTGACCATCGACGGCCGGGGCTTCGACTCGAAGGTCTCGGCGGGTCAAAACGATGCCTTCATGGATTCGGACTGCGTCTCCTGTGGCGCCTGCGTGCAGGCCTGTCCCACCGCCACACTGATGGAGAAGAGCGTGATCGACCAGGGCGTGCCGGACAGAAGCGTGGTCACCACTTGCGCTTACTGCGGCGTGGGATGCTCCTTCGAGGCCCAGATGAAGGGCGACAAGCTGATACGCATGGTCCCTTATAAAGGAGGCGACGCCAATCACGGCCACTCCTGTGTCAAAGGGCGCTTCGCCTTCGGCTACGCTACCCACAAGGATCGCATCCGCGAGCCTATGATCCGTGACAGCATCGACCAGCCTTGGCGCAGCGTCTCCTGGGAGGAGGCCATCGGCTTTGCCGCCCGCCGCCTGAAGGAGACCCAGGCGCGCTACGGTCGCGAAAGCATCGGAGGCATCACCTCTTCCCGCTGCACCAACGAAGAGACCTATCTGGTTCAGAAACTGATCCGCGCGGCGTTTGGCAACAACAACACCGACACCTGTGCTCGGGTGTGCCACTCGCCTACCGGCTACGGCCTGAAGACCACACTAGGCGAGTCTGCGGGTACGCAAACCTTCGACTCGGTGATGCAGGCCGACGCAATCATCGTGATCGGCGCCAACCCCACCGACGCCCACCCGGTGTTTGCCTCACAAATGCGTAAACGCTTGCGCCAGGGCGCCAAGCTGATCGTCGCCGACCCGCGCCATATCGACCTCTTGAAAACCCCGCACATGGGCGAGGCGCAGCACCTGCCGCTGCGCCCAGGCACCAACGTCGCGCTGATCAACGCCCTGGCCCACGTGGTGATCAGCGAAGGACTCGAAGACACCGCGTTCGTGGCTCGGCGCTGCGATAGCGAGGCGTACCAAAGCTGGCGCGCCTTCATCGAAGACCCGCGCCACTCGCCGGAAGCCAGCGAAAGCATCACCGGCGTGCCCGCCGAGGCCGTGCGACAAGCGGCACGCACCTACGCCACTGCCAACAACGGCGCCATCTACTACGGCCTCGGCGTTACTGAGCACAGCCAGGGCTCGACCATGGTGATGGGCATCGCCAACCTCGCCATGGCCACCGGCAACATCGGCCGTGAAGGCGTGGGCGTGAACCCGCTGCGCGGCCAGAATAACGTCCAGGGCTCCTGCGACATGGGCTCCTTCCCGCATGAGCTGCCGGGCTACCAGCATGTCGCCGACCCCATTGCACGCGGCCGCTTCGAAGACGTGTGGGGCGTGACACTCGACGACGAACCGGGGCTGAGGATTCCTAACATGTTCGATGCCGCCATCGAAGGGAGCTTCAAGGCGCTCTACGTGCAGGGAGAGGACATCGCCCAGTCCGACCCCAATACGCAGCACGTCGAGGCAGCGCTCTCGTCGCTGGACTGTCTGATCGTGCAGGACATTTTCCTCAACGAGACGGCCAAGTTCGCCCACGTACTGCTGCCGGGATCAAGCTTTTTGGAGAAAAATGGCACCTTCACCAACGCCGAACGGCGCATCAACAGAGTGCGCAAAGTGATGCCCGCCGTGGCCGGTAAGGAAGACTGGCAAGTCACCCAGGCGTTGGCCAATGCCCTGGGCTACCCGATGCACTACACGCACCCGTCCGAGATTATGGACGAAATCGCGCAGCTCACCCCGAGTTTCGCGGGCGTTAGCTATGCCAAGCTGGAGGAGTACGGCAGCCTGCAGTGGCCTTGCAACGCCGACTATCCGCTGGGTATGCCGACCCTGCACGAGCACGAGTTTCCCATTGGCCTGGGCCGTTTTGCGATCACCGAGTACGTGGCGACGGAAGAGCGCACCAACCGCCGCTTCCCGCTGCTGTTGACCACCGGCCGCATTCTCAGCCAGTACAACGTGGGCGCCCAGACACGGCGCACCGACAATCAGTACTGGCACAACGAGGACGTGCTGGAGCTACATCCGTCTGATGCCGAGGTACGCGGCGTGCGTGACGGCGACTGGCTGGGTATTACTAGCCGCTCTGGGCAAACGGTGCTACGCGCCCGACTCAGCGAACGCATGCAGCCCGGGGTCGTCTATACGACCTTCCACCATCCCGGTAGCGGGGCGAACGTGATCACCACGGACAACTCGGATTGGGCCACCAACTGCCCCGAATACAAGGTCACCGCCGTGCAAATCGAAAAAGTCAGCCAGCCCTCCGCCTGGCAGCAGCGCTTCAACGCCTTCGATCAGGCCCAGCGCGATCATTTGTCCAAGGCGCACCAGGAGGCGCCATGAGCGCAGAGCATACCCAACGCACCTCGGCCGAGGCAGCGCTCATGCGTCTTCCGGTGGAGGAGCGCCGTGGCAGTAACGGCTGGCATGCCGACACTCACGAAGATGGCCTAGCACTGGAGCAGCCGGTCGCGCTGGTCTACAACGGGATCTCTCACGCGGTGATGATGGCTAGCCCAACGGATTTGGAGGCGTTCGCGCTAGGCTTCAGCCTTACCGAAGGCATTCTGCACAGCGTCGATGAGTGCTACGACCTGGAAGTTCACGAAGCCCCGGGTGGCCTGTCCATTCACCTCACCATCGCCAACCAGCGAATGGCCGAGCTCAAGCAGCGGCGCCGTAGCCTGACCGGGCGGACCGGCTGCGGGCTATGCGGCACCGAGGCGCTAGAACAGGCCATCCGCCCAATCCCGACAGTCAAGACACCGTCGCTTAGCGACGCCGCCATCCAGCGTGCCTTGCAGGAGCTATGCACCCACCAACCGCTTCAGGCCGTGACGGGTGCCAGTCACGGCGCTGCTTGGTGCGATTTACAGGGCCGCATTCAGTGGACCTGCGAGGATGTGGGTCGCCATAACGCTCTGGACAAATTAATCGGTACCTTAGCGCGCGAGAACGCGCTTTTGGCAAGTGGCTTCGTGCTGGTCACCAGCCGCGCCAGCTACGAGATGGTCCATAAATGTGCCAGCGTAGGCATCGGTGCCTTGGTGGCCGTCTCGGCGGCCACCTCGTTGGCTGTGGAGCAGGCCCAAACGGCGGGGCTCTTTCTAGCAGGCTTTGCCCGGCCCGGCCGTCACTTGATCTATCATCGCCCCGCCACGGCGGCGGTGGCCCACGGCTAAGGAGCCGCACCATGTCGTCGAACCACGAAATGCAGCTGGTCAACATGACCAATCAGATCGCCGCCAATCTGGGTGGCGGTCGCGATGAGGAGGCGGCTGCCGCCGCCACCTGCCGTCATCTGGAAACGTTCTGGGCGCGCTCGATGAAACAGCGCCTAGTCGCCACCTTAGCGCACGGCGATAACGGCCTCACTCCACTGGCAAAGCGCGCCGTCAGCCTACTGGCAGAGCGGCTCGACGAACGTCAGGCGGGATAAGCCAAGCGCGCAGGGTTACCCTTGGGCAACCCTGCTTGCAACGTCGCTACAGATGCTTAGGCCTCGGCCAAGTTACGCCCTGGCGTGCCGGCATCAAACGCCAGCACGTTATCGAACGCATCGCCAAAGTAGAGCTCGTAGCTGTCTTTCTCCACGTAGCCCAGGTGCGGCGTGGCCAAGAAGTTGGGCAGCGCCAGCAGTGTATGCTCGATCACTGGCTCTTCATCGAATACGTCCACAGCGGCCATGCCGGGCCGCCCGGCTTTTAGCGCAGCCTCTAACGCGCCCGCCTCCACTAACGGCGCGCGGCTGGTATTCACCAGCACGGCCGTGGGCTTCATGCTGGCCAAATTCGCCGCTGTGACGATGCCGCGGGTTTCCGGGTTTGAGCGCAGGTGCAGGCTCAGCACGTCACTGCGCTCGAAAAACTCCTCTTGCGAAACCGCGACCTCTAGCCCTGCCGCTGCGGCCCGCTGACGGGTGCCTTCGCGGCCCCATACCAGTACGTTCATTTCAAACGCTTGGCCGTAGCGGGCCACTAACTGGCCTATTTTTCCATAGCCAAATACGCCCAGCGTGCGCCCTTTCAGGCCGGTGCCCAGGGTGCGCTGCCAGCGGCCTGCCTTGAGGTTTTCCACCTCTTCAGGAATGCGTCGCATGGCAGAGAGCACCAGCCCCCAGGTCAGCTCGGCCGCCGCATAGGGCGAGCCAGTGCCTGCCAGTACCACCACGCCGTGCTCGCGGCAGGCGGCCATGTCCACATGCGCCGCGCCGCCGCCGGTTTGGCTGATCAGCTTGAGCTTGGGCAGCCGCACCAGCAACGACGCGGTAATCGGCGTGCGCTCACGAATCAGCACCAGCGCATCGGCGTCTTTGAAGCGTTCAACCAACTCGTCTTCATCGCTCACGGTGTCGGTGTAAATCGTGACGTGGTGCCCCGCCAGCTTGGCGAAGGCATCGAGTTCACGCACGCAGTCCTGGTAATCATCGGGGATGACAATATGCATCAAAGCGGCTCCTTGCTCGGTGAGCGCGCTAAAGGGCGATCCCCTTTAGCAGCGTGGCTGAAATACCGCTGCCAGGCGAAGATCCCGACGATCACGGCGATGCCCACCACGTCTGTAATGGCTTGGCCGTTAATCAACATCAACGCGGCAAACAGCAGCAGTCCGCGCTCTACCCAGGAGCAGGGGCGAGCAAAGTAGCCTATCGTAGAGGCCGCCAAAGCAATGATACCCAGCACGCCAGAAGCCACCGCCATGGCGATTTCCAGCGTGGTGCCCTGCCCGAGCAGCGGCGGATGATAGACAAACATAAACGGAATCAGGAAGCCGCCCAAGGAAATTTTCGTCGCTGTCAGTGCGGTACGGAACCAGTGGGAGCCCGCAATCGCGCCGCCGATATAGGCCGCCAGTGCCACCGGAGGCGTTACCCCCGAAAGGATCGCAAAGTAAAGAATAAACAGGTGAGCAGAAAGACTCGGCAGACCCGCCTCGATAAAGGCTGCTGCGACCACCGATGCCGCCAGCATATACGCCGCCACGGTCGGTAAGCCCATTCCCAGAATAATCGCCACCACCATCGCCAACAGTAGCGTCACCAGCACATCGCCGCCGCTCACCATGACAATGAGTGAGGAGACTTTGAGCCCCAAGCCGGTCAAGCTGATCACCGCGGCAATGATCGCCACGCTGCCAATGATGACCGCAATCATCGCGGCGGTCATTGCCCCTGCTTCCAGCGCGGCGGGTAGTGATTTCACCCGCTCCCAGAGCGTGCCTTGGCTACGCGGTGACACCAGATACAGCACCATCGCGGTAAAATACGCCGCTACGGCTGCCGTGGTCGGCGTGTAGCGCAGCACGAGCATGGTGATCAGCACCACCAGCGGTAGCAGCAGGGTTTCGACATTGAAGAGCCCTTCACGCAGCGTCGGGCGCTGGTCTTTCGGGATCGGGTTCAACCCCAGGCGCTTCGCTTCGAAATGAACGCTCATCCAAATGGCGAGGTAAAACAGCAGCGCAGGAATCAGCGCAGCACTGATGATATCTAGATAACTTGTGGAGATGACGTCAGCCATCACAAACGCCGCAGCCCCCATGATCGGCGGCAGAATTTGCCCACCGGTCGAAGCAGAAGCCTCCGTCGCCGCCGCAAACCGCGGGCTATATCCATTTTTCTTCATTAAAGGAATGGTAAACACGCCGGTGGTGGCAACGTTCGCAGCCGTGCTGCCACTGATACTGCCAAACATGGCGCTACACAGCGTGGCGGCTTTTGCAGGCCCCCCGCCATCCCCCCCGTAGCGGCGTTAGAGAGACGCATGAACGTGTCGCCACCACCCGTGGTCACCAGCAGCGCACCAAACATGATGAACACCACAATGACGGTCGATGAGGTTCGCATGAGGCTGCCGAAAATGCCAGTCGGCCCTAAATAGAACGTGGCGACCAGGTCATCCCAACGGAAACCGCCGTGCCCCCATACACCGGGTAAATGCTGCCCAAATGCAGCATAAGCCAAGGCAATGAGTACTAGGATGGGAAACGCCAAGCCAATGGCCCGTCGGCAGGCCTCTAGCAATAATAAAATCGCGCTCACACCGAACACGAGATCCAGTGTGGTGGGCATCAAATACCCCAGTTGGTAAATGATGCGGTCAAAGTGATAAACGTAATATCCGCTTATGACGACGCTCAACAGGATGGGAACGATATCGAACCACGGAATACGGTGGGTATCCCGTACACGGCAATGATACGCCAGGAAGATCAACGGCAGCGCAAATAGCAGGTGCACCGCGTTTTGTGTGTTCACCGGTCCCGTCACAGCGGTATAAAGATGGAAAATAGCCATCGCCACCGCCGCTGTGCGGGCCACCATAAACCAGAAGCCGGTAAGCTGCCGCTTGCCTGCATCCTCCTGGTATTTTTCAACAACTGACTCTTTTGCGGTTTCCATGAGGGAACTCCCGCGCCGCCGAACAAAGGGGAGGCTAGGCAGCGCGTCAGGCTAATAGCAAACTGCCCCGCCAAACGCGTCGGCGGAGCGCACGGGCGGGTTACTGCGCTTCAGGCGGAATAATGTCGGCGGGGATCTCCAGCCCTAATTCCTGGTAGTAGCGCAGTGCGCCAGCATGCAGCGGGAAGGTAGCGGTATCGACCACGGTTTGCGGGTCGACACTGCCCGCAGGTTTGAAGGAGGCGGCCACTTGGTCATGGTTTTCCCAGTAGGCTTTCGTCAACTCGTACACGGTATCGGCATCGAGATCCGTGGTGGTTGCCACCCCCATATAGATGCCTAGCGATTGTGCTTCGCTCATACCGGTGTAAGTATCGGCAGGAATGATGGTGGGAGAGAGGAACGGTAATTCGGCAGTGACGGTCTCCACCTGATCGTCCGTCAGCGATAGCAATTGCAAGGGCCGTGAAGAGTGCACTTCGGTAAACAGAGGAATAGGCGGTACGCCGTTATAGCTGAAGCCGACCAAGCGGCCATCGGTCACACCCTCAGCGGCATCGTTGACTCGCATGCGCTGGAAGTCGGGCTCGATACCCAAAATACCAAACACTTGCTCTGTAATGTACTCGCCGCCACCGCCGATGCTGCTAGGGTTGAAGCGTTCACCGTTTAGGTCTTCGAAGGTCTCAATATCGCTATCTTGACGTACCGCCCAGTGCATGGTGGAGGGGGCAATCCAATACACCAAGCGCACGTCTGGGTTGGCCATGTCGGCAAAACGACCCTCGCCGTTATACAGCTCGTAGCCCACCAAGGCTTCGGTGAAGGCTAGATCGAGTTCGCCATTATTGAGGCGGATGGCGTTTTCGCGGGTGCCGCCCGTTTCGCGCACGGTAATCTCGTAGGGCGTATTGGCGCTAATCACGCGTGCCCCTTCAGAAATACCGAAAAACCAGCCGGTGCCGGTGGGTACGGAGCCCAGGTTGAGTGCGGTTTGGGCGTGGGCGGACGTGGCAGCAGTCAATGCGCTGACGGCCAACAAAGAAGCAGGAAGTACGTGGCGTAGTTTTAGCGTCATCATTGTTATGTCCTCAAAGCGTCGGGAAGCATGTTGTGATGTTGTGTGCTGTGGGAGGCCTTACCTGCACCTCTCCCGATAACCGAGTAAGCAAGGGAAGTTCGCTTAGCGGTCTCTAAAGTGATAACGCCAAACCGGAGAGCTGTATATTGGTCATTGATGAACCTGCCTTCTCCAACCGCGAAAGCAGCGCCGTCGATTTCCCTTTAAGGCGGTGAAGAAGCGCCGCTGGCGGCCTGAATAAAATGCTCCACCAGCACTCTTGCCGCCATGGAAAGACGGTCTAAATCTCTGACATAAATACTCAGTTTGCGCCGCGCCCAGTCGTCTTGGATCGACAGCACATTCACGTTGAGGCCATCCACGTACTGACGAATCGCCCCACGGGGCAGCACCCCCACGCCCAGCCCTGCCTGGACCATCAAGCACAGCGCATCGTAGCTGGTCACCTGAATACGAATCCGCAGGGTTTTGTTGGCCATGCTGGCCGCCCGCATAATCTCTAAGTTAATCGCGCTGGCGGTGTGCAATCCTACATGGGGATAGTCCAAACACTCGCGGAAAAGCACCTTCTCCCGTTGGGCCAGCGGGTGCTGCTGTGGCACCACCAACACGAGGTCATCCACATGGTACGGGAACTCGATCAGGTCATAGCCGTGCAGCATCTGCGCGCACACGCCGATGTCGGCGTTATTGTTCATCACTTCGCGGGTAATGATCGGGCTGACCTTCTCTTCAAGCTGCACACCGATATCCGGGTGCAGCTCAAAAAAAGCGCGCATCTCCTGGGGTAGATATTGGGTAATCGCCGACATATTGGCAAACACCCGCACAATGCCCCGCTGGCCGCTGGCGTAGTCGCGCATTTGCAGGTCGAGATCTTCTAAATTGTGCAGCACACCTCGAGAGAGATTCAGCAGCGCACTCCCCGCAGGCGTCAGTTCGATGCCTCGATTATTGCGCTTCAGCAACGGCGTATTGAAATATGCCTCCAGCTCGCTGAGGCGTTTACTCACGGCCGAGGTGGCCATAAAAGAGGCGTCGGCTGCCCCGGTAATGGTGCCCAGCTCAGCCACTTTCACGAACAGCTTGAGAGAGGTCGGGTCGAGTTTCATGAAAGCTGCCGCGCCAAGTCGAGGAAGTCGTCTGCAACGAAATCAAAGCAGGGGTCGATACTTAAATCCGGCGTGGCATCTGGCCCAAACTCCAGCGGGCGCTTCACAAAGGCGGTGCGCATGCCTTCCCGGTGGGCAGCCTGTAAATCATCTTGATGAGCCGCCACCATCAGGATTTGCGAGGGGTTTAGGTCGAGGAGATTGGCCGCCATGTGGTACACCTCCGGGTCGCGCTTGTAGTGCCCAGCAAGCTCAGAGGAGAGCACGCAGTCCCAGGGCAGCCCGGCATGGCGCGCCATGTTCACTAGCAGCGAGACGTTACCGTTAGAGAGCGTGGCTAATATAAAGCGCTGTTTTAACTGCAATAGACCTTCCACACTATCAGGCCAGGGCGTTAAGCGGTGCCACACGCGGTTCAGGTGCGCTGTTTCACCCTCATCTAGCTGGTCGGCAATATCAAAGGCAATCAGCAGCCGATCAAGGGTCATCCGGTGCAAGTCATCCAGCCTGGTCCAGGGCAGCTCCCCCTGGCGCACCCGGTTCATGGCGGGGGCATAGCCTGCCCGCCACTCGTCGGCAAACCGTGCCCAGTCGACGCTCAGCCCTTTGGCCTGGTTCAGCTGTTCGCCTTCGCGAATCACGCTGCTGCGCCAGTCTACTACCGTGCCAAACACATCAAAGGTGAGCGCTTTTATTTCGTGGGCGATGCCTGTTGTCATGGGGTCTCTCCTGTTGGGCCTGAGGGGGTTAGCAAGTGGTCGACCAAGTGGCGGGCGACCACGGGCAGTGCCGCGTAGTGGCGCATTCCAATCACCAGTTCACGGGTGGCCCACTCATCAGCGAGCGGAATCATGCGTAGTTTTAGGTCGTTAAGGTCGCGGTACAGCGTGCGCTGGGGCAGCACACCGATGCCCATACCGTAATGAATCATGCGGCAAATGGCGTCGAAACTGCGGACTTGGATGCGCATGCGCAGGGTTCGGCCCGCCTGGTTTGCCTGCTCGTGAAGCAGTGACTGCAGCGAAGCATCCTGCTGTAAACCGACAAAGTCGTACTCGGCTGCCTGATGCAGATAGAGCTTGTCATGCACTGCCAGCGGGTGATCTTGCGGCGTGACCAATACCAACTGGTCGCGCCGGTAGGGGCGTACTTCTAACTCATCGGCGGCAACGTGGCTGGCAAAGATGCCGATATCTGCCACGCCATCGCGCACAGCGGTGATCGCTTCGCTGCTGGTGCGCTCCTGCAAATCGATTTTGATTTGCGGGTACTCGATGGCAAAAGCGCTTAAATCCTGGGGCAAAAACGCAATAATGGCCGAGGTATTGGAGTGAATGCGCACATGCCCGCGCACCCCTTCGCCATACTCACTGAGCTCCGCCTGTAGCCGCGCCACGTCTTCCAGAATGCGCCGGGCATGGTGCAAAAAAGCGCGGCCCGCCGGGGTTAGCTCTACGCCGCGCGGCCGCCGATACAAAAGCTCGGTGCCCACCAGTGTTTCTAAATCGCTCACTCGCTTGCTCACCGCTGCCAGCGCCAAATGCTCACGCTCGGCAGCGGCGGTTAAACGCCCCTCATCGGCAATCGCCACAAACAGTCTCAGCGTTACAAAATCAAATCGCAGCATCACGTTTACCACGTTGTTATTGGATGGGCCGCCTAGGTCGCCGGTTGTAGGGTTCGTCGCTGGCGAACGCCTAGTTCCTGATTGCCTAATTGTGATGCACAGCAGGCTCACAGATGCTTAAACGACAACAAGACATCAAGACTCGCTACGCCAGCACGCGCTTGGCTGCTAAGCGTTACCAGGAGCGTTTATTATGACCACCCGCCAGCTTCCCCTCGATGGACTTAAAGTCGTAGAGCTTGGCCAGCTCATTGCAGGTCCGTTTGCCACCAAACTACTGGGCGAATTTGGAGCCGACGTGATTAAAGTGGAGCCACCCGGCACCGGTGACCCGCTTCGCAAGTGGCGTATTCTCGAAGAGGGCACGTCGCTGTGGTGGCATGTGCAAAGTCGCACGAAACGCTCGGTGACACTTGATCTTCGCAGCCAGGAGGGCCAAGACGTGGTGCGCCGCTTGGCCGCCGAAGCCGATGTGGTGGTCGAAAATTTCCGCCCTGGCACTCTGGAAAACTGGGGGCTGGGCTATGAGGCGCTGGCGGCGATTAACCCCAAGCTGATCATGGTGCACGTGTCAGGCTTTGGCCAAACCGGCCCTTATCGCAACAAACCAGGGTTTGGGGTGATTGGTGAAGCCATGGGTGGGCTGCGCTATTTAACTGGCCACGCGGGCGAGCCTTCAGTGCGCGTAGGGGTCAGCATTGGCGATTCGCTCTCGGCACTCTACGCGGTGATTGGCACGCTACTGGCCCTGCAAGAGCGCCAGCGCAGCGGCTTAGGGCAAGAGATTGATGTCGCCCTGTATGAATCCGTGTTCGCCATGATGGAGAGCCTGCTGCCGGAGTTTGATGCCACTGGCCACGTGCGAGAGCCAAGCGGCAGCGCCCTGCCGGGCATCACGCCCTCTAACGCTTACCGCACCCGCGAAGGCGAGTACGTGCTGATTGCCGGTAACGGCGACAGCATCTTCAAGCGCCTCATGGGCGTGATTGGCCGGGAGGATTTAGCCAACCACCCCGCCATGGCCCACAACGATGGCCGCAGCCAACACGCCAGTGAGATCGACGCTGCCATTGAGGCCTGGACCCAAACCCGCCACCGGGACGATATTCTTAGCGCTTTAGATGATGCCCGCGTACCAGCAGGTTACCCCTACACCGCCGCCGATATTGCCAACGACCCCCACTACCTCGCCCGCGAGATGATTCAAACCGTTACCCGCGCCGATGGTCGCCCGCTCAAGGTGCCGGGCGTGCTGCCCAAACTGAGCGCCACCCCCGGCAGGCTGGGGCAAGGCGGGCCAAAGCTGGGCGCGCACACCGATGACGTGCTCGAGGAGCTGGGCATCGATGCCGCCACGCGGGACAAGCTGCGTCAGGCAGGTATTATTTAAGTGGAGAACCCCATGACGACGTTACAAATCAACGAAGTGGCCCCGCGCGATGGCTTTCAGAGCGAGGAGCGCTTTATCCCTACGGAGCAGAAAATCGCGCTGATCGATACGTTAACGACCACCGGCATTGCCCGTATCGAAGCGACCTCGTTTGTCTCTCCCAAAGCCATTCCCAACCTGCGCGACGCCGCCGATGTGGTGAGTACCATTCAGCGCCGCGAAGGTGTGGGCGTCACAGTGCTGGTACCCAACCTAAAAGGTGCCGAGCGGGCGCTGGCCTGCGGCGTTAATGAGATCAATCTAGTGATGTCGGCCAGCAACGCCCACGGCCGCGCAAACCTGCGCATGACGCCGGAGGAGTCGCTGACACAGTTTGCCGCCATTATTCAGGCGGTACGAGGTAGCGGTGTCTTCATCAATGCCTCGCTCTCCACCGCCTTTGGCTGCCCGTTTGAAGGACAGGTGCCGCAGGCACGCGTGTTCACTCTTATTGAGCAGCAGCTGGCGCTGGGGGTAGAAGGCATCACGCTGTGCGATACCACCGGCGTTGCGAACCCCGCCCAGGTAGCGGCACTGTGCCGCCAAGTGCTGGAACGCTTTCCCGGCGTGCCGTTTACGCTGCATTTCCACAATACCCGAGGCATGGGCTTGGCAAATGCCCTAGCGGCGTGGCAAGCGGGCATTACGCGGTTTGATGCTTCGCTAGGTGGCTTAGGCGGCTGCCCGTTTGCCCCCGGTGCCACGGGCAATGTGTGCACTGAAGACTTAGTGCATATGTTCGAACAAATGGGCGTTGCCACCGGCGTAAACCTGCCCGCGCTGCTGGACATTTCTGCCACTCTGCCAGATCTCATCGGCCATGAGACGCCCGGCCAAGTAGTGAAAGCGGGCAGCGCGGACCGCTGTTATGCCCTTCCCTGAAAACGTGTTTCCCGCATCCCTGCATAACCGTGTGATCCATAACAACGATAATCTGGTGATTAACAATGACTAACTCTTCCCCTGTTCCACCGTTAAACCTTGCCCAGCAGTTAATTCAGCGCCATTTGGTCAGCGGCGAGCTAACCCCTGGCAGTGAAATCGCCTTGCGCATTAACCAAGCCCTGCTGCAAGACGTGTTAGGGACGCTGGTGATGTTAGAGCTAGAAGCCATGGGGCTTGACCGGGTACACACCGAGCCCAGCGTGCAGTACATCGACCATGGCCTTGTACAGGCCGATAACCTAAATGCCGAAACCTACCTGTTTTTAAAAAGCGCCTGCGAGCGCTTTGGGGTGTGGTACTCCGGCCCCGGCAACGGTATTAGCCACCCGGTGCATATGGAAAACTTTGGCGTGCCCGGTCAATCCATTGTGGGTTGCGATAGTCACACCACAGCAGCAGGCGCGCTCGGCATGCTGGCGATTGGCGCAGGCGGTATTGAAGTGGCGATGGCGATGGCGGGCGAGCCGCTGTATATCACCATGCCAAAAATCTGGGGCATTAAGCTCGAAGGGCAACTGCCTGACTGGGTCTCAGCGAAAGATGTTGTGCTGGAACTTTTGCGCCGCCACGGCGTGGCAGGTGGCAAAAACACCATGATTGAGTATTACGGGCCGGGGCTAAAGCACCTTTCTGCCATGGACCGCCATGTGCTCGCCAACATGGGCACTGAAATGGGGGCAACGGCCACGGTCTTCCCCAGTGACGACGAGACCCGGCGCTTTCTGGCCTCCCGGGGTCGGGAAGCCGACTGGGTCGCGCTGGCCGCCGAGCCCGGCTGCCACTACGACCTGCACGAGACGCTTGATCTCAGTAAGCTAGAACCCATGATTGCGCTGCCTTCCAGCCCCGATAACGTCGTCACTGTTCGGGAAGCAGCGGGCCAGCCGCTGCATCAGGCGTACATCGGTTCGTCAGGCAACCCGGGCTTTCGTGACTTTGCCGTGGTGGCCGAGATAGTACGGGGCAAGCAGGTGGCCGATGGGGTCTCACTGGACATCAACCCCTCTTCACGCCAAGTGTTGGCCTCGCTGATCGAGCAGGGTTATCTCGCTGACTTGGTGGCCAGCGGTGCCCGTTTGCACCAAGCGGGCTGTAACGGCTGTATTGGTATGGGCCAAGCTCCCGCCGTGGGATTGAATAGCCTCCGTACCGTTCCACGCAACTTTCCAGGACGCTCAGGCACGCGGGAAGATAGCGTGTTCCTATGTAGCCCGGAAACGGCGGCAGCCTCAGCCATGAAAGGTGTGATCACCGACCCGCGAACCCTAGAGATGCCTTACCCGCGTATTCACGAACCGGCCCACATCAAAGTAGATAGGGGCATGTTCAAGGCTCCGCTGCCCCTCGAAGAAGCACGTTTGAAAGCACTGCAAAAAACCGACAACACGCCCGCACTGCCAGAGCTCAACTCACTGCCTAACCGTCTCGACATCCCCGTGCTGTTGGTCACAGGCAACAATATCTCCACCGACGACATCATGCCCGCTGGGCAACGGGTGCTGCCCTACTGGAGCAGTGTGTATGCATCTGCACCGTTTACCTTCGAGGCCGTTGATCCCCACTACGCCGAACGCGCCGAGCAAACACGTACCCAAGGCGGACACGCCATTGTCGGTGGCGCCAACTATGGACAGGGGTCTAGCCGTGAGAATGCCGCGCTAGTACCACGTTATCTAGGTTTACAGGTCGTCGTGGCTGACAGTTTTGCGCGTATCCACTGGCAAAATTTAATCTGCTTTGGTGCGCTACCGTTAACGTTTACACACGCAGAGGATCGTGCACAGCTAAAGGAAGGGGATCACTTGGTCATTGAGGAGTTATATTCACAGCTGGAAAGTGGGGATACGCTAAAAGCGCATATCCCCGGTAAAGGCGAGCTACGTCTGCATCATGGTCTCAGCCCTCGCCAACGAGAGCTGATAGCGCAAGGTGGTGTCATCAACCACCTGCGCCAACGTCATGCTTAAAACTCTTCCCAGTCCTCTTCGCTGCCTTTGGCAGGCGCTGGTTTGGAGGAGAGCGTCGGGCGTTTGAGCTTTGGCTGGGGCTTGGCGCTGCTGGCAGGCAAGGCTTGCCGTGCGGCGCTGGCCGATGAGCGCGATGACGTTTGCGGGCCATCCTCGCCAAGCACAAACGAGTTGATCAGCTCGTTTAGATGCTCGGCATGACGGCGCATATCCGCCGCGGCGGTGGTGGACTCTTGCACCATGGCCGCATTCTGCTGCGTCATGGTGTCCATTTCTGCTACGGCGGTGTTGATCTGACCAATACCACTGCTCTGCTCCTTGGCGCCGGCGCTGATTTCACCGATCACATCGGTGACCTTCGAGACGCTTTCCACGATTTCACGCATGGTGGCGCCCGCATTGCGTACCAGCTCCGCGCCGGTGTGGGTATGCTGCACGGACGCATCGATCAGCGCGCGGATCTCTTTCGACGCGTTGCTGGAACGGCTCGCCAGCGTGCGAACTTCCTGCGCCACGACCGCAAACCCACGACCATGTTCGCCCGCGCGGGCGGCTTCGACCGATGCGTTCAGCGCCAGAATATTGGTTTGGAAAGCAATCGCATCGATCATCGTAATGATTTCACTGATGCGGGTGGCGGAATCATTGATATCGCGCATGGTGCTTTCCACCTGCCCCATGGCCTCTTCGCCCTGGTGGGCCACTTCGGCGGTGGACTGCACCAGCTTGTTGGCCTGCTGGGCATTGTCGGCACTGTGGTTCACGGTGGAGGTAATCTCCTCCATGGAGGCCGATGTCTCCTGCAGATTGGCCGCCGCCTGCTCGGTGCGAGTAGCCAGCTCCTCGGAGCTACGCGAGATTTCACCAGCGGAGTGATAAACGCTGACCGTGCTGCGGCGTACGTCGCGCAAAGTATCCTGCATGCGGCTGACAAAGGCGTTGAACTGCACAGCCAAGTTGCCCACTTCGTCGTTGCTCTCGACCGAGAGACGGCGGGTCAGGTCGCCACGGCCTTGGGCAATGTCGCCCATGGCATCGGCCGTGCGCTTGATCGGGCCGACGATACGGCGCACCACGCCAAACGTCACCAGCGCAACCACGACGAACAGGATCGCTGCCAGCAGGGTCGCAAACACGATCGCGTCCCGCAGGTCGGCATTGGCCGCCGCTTCCAGCTCCGCCAGCGCCTCATCGACATCCGTGACGTAAACGCCAGCGCCCAGCATCCAGCCCCATTTCTCTAAGCGGTCCACATAGGAGTGCTTGGGCTGTGGCTCGTCGGTACCGGGATACTCCCAGGGATACTCGTAAAAGCCGCCGCCATCCTGGGCAATTTGAATCATGTCGCGGATCAGATAGTCGCCGTCGGGCGTCTGCAGATCGATGAGGTTGGTGCCCTGACGATCAGGCGAGTGCGGCAAGACGATATTGGTACCGTCATACTCGTACACGAAAATGTAGTTATTGCCCTCAAAGCGCATGGCCCGCAACATTTCCGCTGCTTGCGCCTTGGCATCGGCGTCATTGGCACCCGCCCGATCATAAATAGGCGCGATGGCGGTCGTCGCCATCTGAACGATGTCGCGTACGGAGTTGCGGCGCTCTTCGATCAGCATCTCACGCTGCTCGGCAAGCGTATCGTTGGTATCTCCTATCCGGTCGTAGGCTTTGTAGGCCACTAAGACCAGGGTCACCAATAACAGTGGAATCAGAATCAGCATCAGCACCTTCGTTTGAAGGCTGAGGCCACGTTGTTGCTTCGTCTCGGAGAGGCTTGCCATTGTGTATCTTCCGGTTAAGTCATGGTTATATTATTGGATTTTTATGTGTTTATTATCGACTTAACGTACTTCAACTTTAACCCTCTTCCGCGATTTTCTTCTTTATAAGCAGCAAATTAAGGCACGAACGCGATTTTCATAACATACGTTAAGGTTTTCAGCCGCTTATCAGTTCACTGTAGCGATGTGGTGGCCAGGGACGGCCCGTTTTGGCACGACGCCAACCACAAAACAACGCTGCCCAGCGCCGGATCTACCGGGGCTGGGCAGCTTTTTTATGCGCAAAAACCGCCGGGGGACTATGCAGTGGCCGCCTGCGGGCGACGCTCGTCCAGCATGCCTTTATCGAGAATGAAGCGGATGATCTCTTCAAGCCCCACGCCATCGTAGAGGTTGGTGAACACGAACGGGCGCTCGCCGCGCATTTTTTTCGAGTCGCGCTCCATCACCTCCAGTGAGGCGTGCACCTGCTCGGCAATGTCGATTTTGTTGATAATCAGCAGATCCGATTTGGTGATGCCGGGGCCGCCTTTGCGGGGTATTTTGTCGCCTGCCGACACGTCGATCACATAAAGCGTCAGATCAGAAAGCTCGGGGCTAAACGTGGCGGAAAGGTTATCGCCGCCAGACTCGACCAGCACCAGCTCCAGCTTGGGATGACGGGCGTGTAGCTCATCAATCGCCGCTAGGTTCATCGAGGCATCTTCACGAATCGCCGTGTGCGGGCAGCCGCCGGTTTCTACGCCGAGAATACGGTCGGCGGGCAGCGCATCGTGCTTGAGCAGGAAATCGGCATCTTCACGGGTATAGATATCGTTGGTGACGACGGCGATATCATAGTGGTCCCGCAGCGCGGTACAGAGCTGCTTGAGCAGGGCGGTTTTACCTGAACCGACCGGGCCACCCACGCCAACGCGTAAACAGTGAGTCATGATTTTCTCCTAAATAACAACGCTCGTTAGCTTCTAAACAAGCGGGAATATTGGGTTTCGTGTAGGGCGCTGGCCAGCGCGACGCCGGGCAGCGCGGGGCCAAGCTCGTCATCGTCTAGCCGCTGGGCCTTCTCGACGGCATTCACCAGCTCGCCACGTAACTGCTCGATAATGCGCTGGGCAGCGGTGTGGCCCAGCGGCAGCGCTTTACAGGCTACCGCGAGCTGGTTTTCCAGCCACGCCCAGCCAAAGCCGAGCTGCGCTTGGCGCACGGGGATGCCGCGCTGGTAAGCCGCCCAGGCAAACAGGGTCACATAGCCAGCCTGCACCGGTAGCAAGGGCGTGAGTGAGTCTTCACTAGGCAGCCCTGCATTTTTTGGTAATAGGTCGAGACTGCCCAGTAGCCGCTTCAGCGAGGCGCCCAGGCGGCTGTCTTCAGCGGCCAATTCCGCAGTTTCACGGGTGGCGGCCAGCCAGTCGTCCCACTCGGCCACCGCAGTGCCATCCTGCTCCTCGAAAGCGCGATATAGCCGCTCGATCAGCGGCAGCTCACAGCAGCTTATGCCATCTTCCAGCACGCCGGATAGCCAATGAGACAGGCTTGGCTCATCACTCACCCAGCCCAACTCAAAAGCGCTCTCTAGCCCTTGGGAAAAGGCGAAGGCACCAATGGGCAGCGCGGGGCTGACGAGCTGCATCAACCCTAGCAGGGCGAGGTCTGAGGACTGTTCAGTGGGCATGGTGGTGCTCATGCGCGTGGTCGTGGTCGTGGTCGTGGTCGTGGGAATGAGCGTGCCCATGGCCGTGGCTGTGTGAATGACCGTGCGAATGGCTGTGCGAATGCCCATCGCCCACTTGGTTGTAAGCGCCCGGTTCGGGGTCGAAGGTGGCGTTGTGGTGTTCAAGCGTGGCACCCAGCAGCTCGGCCAGCTCTTCGAGGACGTGGTCGGGCGGGAAGCGTACCCAGCCTCCTTTCGCATCTTCACCCAGCGCGAGCTGCACATGGCGGTTGCCGAGGTGGTAAGCAAGCCGGGCCAGGGGTAAGCCAGTACTCACTCGCGCGGTCACCACGGGTTCGATCGCGGCGCAAATGCGCACGATCTCGCCGTTTTCGGCTTTTAGGCCTTCACCATCGCGCAGTACGGGGCCGCGATCCAGAAACAGCCCCAGCGGCTGGCCGCTGTCGCTCTCGGCTTTTAAGCGGCCGCGAATGCGTAGCTCGAAGGGCAGTGTCAGCGTGTCGCTGGCGGTGCCCTCATCTATGGGGCCGAGGCGTTCAATCAGTTTCAACATCGATATCGTCCTGGTATAGCCTTTGAGGCTCGCCGGGAGCAGCCCTACGAGAGGGCGCTGTGAATACATCCCTGTACGCTACTTTTGCCATCCATGGCAAAAGACCCTCTCTACGGGCTGCTCCCTGCTCTCGTGTCACGTGGGGTATACCCTACATTCAAAACAAGTGATACAGCTGCGCCAGCGGTAGCTCGGTCGCGGGTTCGCAGGTGAGGAGTTCGCCGTCGCAGCGCACTTCGTAGGTTTGCGGGTCGACGGTGAGTTCTGGGCAGGCGTCGTTGAGCTTCATATCTTTTTTGCGCACGCCGCGCACGTTCTTACAAGCGGAAAGCGTGCTTTGTAGTCCCAGGCGCTCTTTAATGCCTGCGTCAATCGCCGCTTGGCTGACAAAGTTGAGCCGGGTCTGGCTGGCGGCACGGCCAAAGGTGCCGAACATGGGGCGGTAGTGCACCGGCTGCGGCGTGGGGATGGAGGCGTTGGGGTCGCCCATGGGTGCACCGGCAATCATGCCGCCTTTTAGGATCAGCGCGGGTTTGACGCCAAAGAAAGCGGGCTTCCACAGCACCAAATCCGCCAGCTTACCGACTTCAATCGATCCGACTTCGTGGGCAATGCCGTGGGTAATGGCGGGGTTGATGGTGTACTTGGCGATATAACGCTTGGCGCGCAGGTTGTCGGCCCCCAGCGCTTCATCTTCCGGCAGCAGGCCACGCTGCACTTTCATTTTGTGGGCGGTTTGCCAGGTGCGGCAGACCACTTCACCCACGCGGCCCATGGCCTGGGAGTCGGAGGCGATCATCGAGATCACACCTAGGTCGTGCAAAATATCCTCAGCGGCGATGGTTTCGCGGCGAATGCGTGAATCCGCAAAGGCGACATCTTCGGGGATATTGGGGTCCAGGTGGTGGCAAACCATGAGCATGTCGAGATGCTCGTCGATGGTGTTCACCGTGTAGGGCCGCGTGGGGTTGGTGGAAGACGGCAGCACGTACTCTTTGGAGCAGGCGGTGAGGATATCCGGGGCATGGCCGCCGCCTGCGCCTTCGGTGTGGTAGGTGTGAATGCCGCGCCCTTTAAACGCCGCCAGGGTGTCTTCCACAAAGCCGGATTCGTTGAGCGTATCGGTGTGAATGGCGATCTGCACATCGTACTTTTCCGCCACGCTTAAGCAGGTATCAATCGAGGCGGGGGTGGTGCCCCAGTCTTCATGCAGCTTGAGACCCATCGCGCCCGCTTCCAGCTGCGCTTCGAGCCCTTCCGGCAGGCTGGCGTTGCCTTTGCCGAGCAGGCCGATGTTCATGGGCAGGTCGTCTACCGCTTGAAGCATTTTGCCAATGTGCCACTCGCCGGGGGTGCAGGTGGTGGCGTTGGAGCCGGTGGCGGGGCCAGTGCCGCCGCCCAGCATGGTAGTCACACCGCTCATCAGCGCTTCTTCCACCTGCTGAGGGCAGATAAAGTGGATGTGGGCGTCGATGCCACCTGCGGTGAGGATTTTGCCTTCGCCAGCAATCACTTCGGTGCCGGGGCCAATCACGATTTCCACATCGGGCTGGGTATCGGGGTTGCCTGCTTTGCCAATGGCGGCGATGCGGCCGTTTTGCAGACCTACATCGGCTTTGACGATGCCCCACCAGTCTAAAATCAGCGCGTTGGTGATCACAGTGTCCATCACCGTGGCATCTTGGCGCTGGCTTTGGCCCATGCCATCGCGGATGACTTTACCGCCGCCGAACTTCACTTCTTCACCGTAGTGGGTGGCGTCTTTTTCGACTTGAATCCACAGCTCGGTGTCGCCCAGGCGCACGCGGTCGCCTACGGTGGGGCCGTACATATCGGCGTAGGCTTGCCGACTGATCTTGTTTACCGGTTTCATATTTGCCTCTGCCTCAAGCGTTGAGTCCAGTGCTGGGCGGCCATCGTCTGTGTGACACGCTGTGAATACGTCCTTGTACGCTTGACTGCGCCATCCATGGCGCAGACAGTCACCCAGCCGATGCCCGCCCTACCGTCGGTTGTTCTTTATTAATCCGTTGGCTAATCGAGCGGCCCCATCACATCGCCACGGAAGCCGTAGATTTCCCGCTTGCCGACAAACGGAATCAGCGTGACTTCGCGGGTTTGGCCGGGTTCGAAGCGGATGGCGGTTCCGGCGGCGACGTCCAGGCGGTAGCCACGGGTTTTATCGCGGTCAAACACCAGCGCGGGGTTGGCTTCAGCAAAGTGGTAGTGGGAGCCAAGCTGAATGGGCCGGTCGCCGGTGTTAGCCACCTCCACGGTGATACGCTCGCGACCCGCGCACAGCTCGATATCACCCTCTTGTAACTGATACTGTCCTGGAATCATGGCGCTCTCCTAATGGTGGATGATTAGTTGATCGGCGTGTGAACGGTGACCAGCTTGGTGCCATCGGGGAAGGTGGCTTCCACCTGTACTTCATCGACCATCTCCGCCACGCCTTCCATCACGTCGTCTCGGGTGAGGATTTCGCGGCCGTAGCTCATTAAATCCGCTACGCTGCGGCCATCTCGCGCGCCTTCCATAATCTCAAAGCTGATCAGCGCTACCGCTTCGGGGTAGTTCAGTTTTAAACCACGCGCTTTGCGGCGCTCGGCAAGCTGGGCGGCGGTAAACAGCATCAGCTTGTCTTTGTCTCGTGGGGTCAGTTCCATGGAGTGTCTCCAGCGTTATCAGCGTGTTGCTCATTAGGTTAGCCAAATGCGCGGCGTGTGCGCTTCGCGCTCGATCCAGCGCGGCCGAAGCAGGTGCCAGGCCTGTTCACACAGCGCCCAGGCTTCGTTACGGGATGTGCCTAGATAGCGCAGCAGCAGTACGCCGTGGCGCACGGTTACCGCCCAGCGGGGGTTATCCGGCAGCGCTTCGCGCAGTGCTTCAATGGCCGCAGCGGCATCGTCAATGCCTACCGCCCAGAGCGTGGCCTGCACCGTTGCGCCGCCCTGCCCCCAGCGGCCCGCAAAGCGTGGGTGCGCAGGGTCTAGCGGCTGGCGTTCAAGCCACAGCGGTTTGCCATCTAGGGTTAAGCGAAAGTGCTGTTCAATACGCCCAGAGACATAGGGCAGGTCGCTTGCTGGGCGGCCGAGCGCCATCACTTCCCAGCCTAGGCAGCGAGCATTGCCCTGCAGCGCAATATGGGTGCGTTGAGTGCCCTTTGAACCATTAAACGCGATGGTTTCCTGGGGCAGCCACTCTAAGGTGCCACCCTCCTCTACCGTCAGCTCGGTGTGCTGTGTCCAGGCCACGCCTTGGCTGTCGGCTTTGTAGAGCTTATTGGCGGCGGGTGTGGTGAGCAGCGCATGGGCTCCGCGCTCGATATGAGCACGGATGGTCAGCGCATCGCCGCTCACGAGCCCGCCAGGCGGGTGCAATACGTAAACGTGGCACGCTTCCTGGCTGCCTTCTGGGTAGAAGGGGCGCTGTACCCGTAACGGCCCTTGGTGACGCGCTTGCACTAACCGAGTCACGCCATCGCGGTTGGCAAAACGCAGGGCTAGCGAGGCGGCCCAGCGGCGCTCGGCGTCAAAGCGGTGGCCGGAACCAGCAGCGGGTGGGGCGAGTTCGCTCAACATCATGGGGCGCTGTCGCTTCCTTGTGTATAAATCATTACCTTACAAATGCAAGGAGTGCGCCAAAATGGTGAAAGTGCGATTCAGGCAGCGCCAAAACGCTTTTATAGCCTGAAGCGGCTCCCTTTATGCAGTTCAACCAGGGTAAAAAGCACCATAAACGAGCAAAAACACCTTCAAACGCACCAAATAAGTGCGAATGCAGCCCCCTCTTTCGCGGCAATACACCACAGCGTTAATCGCAGGCATCGGGTACTTTGCATCGGTATGACGCTGTAAACTGCTTAGCCGTCATTCAGACAGCTCACAAAGCGTAGTTTGAGATGCGATCTTTCCGCTCAGCCAACTCTTTTTGGTATCGCACAGCGCTCTATTTAGCGTTCGTGGCGATCTACCTGCTCTTTGCTGGGCCGCTGTTCTCGCAATTGCAGTCTCAATGGCAGGCGTTAGACCACTCTTCAGAACATGCACACGGACATGATGCCGCGCCGCATGGCACATCGGCGGGTCCGTCATCTCATCACGATGACCCTCTGCACCACTGGTATCACCCGTGTGACTATTGCGGTATATGGCAAAAAACGCCTACCGCCCCTCACCATTTACCCGCCATTGGCAGTGTGGCCTTTATCACACGTACGCCGCTGCCAGCGGCCTTTGCCCAGCGCGCTGCTGCGGTACAAGCCTACCCCCACGCCTATCCTCGCGCTCCGCCCACGTTAAAGGTCATTTAACTCAAAGGGTTTACCTAACTGGCCAGCTAAAAACGGGCTTGGCTGGCAAATAAATATCGCGTCTTGAACGCCGTGTTAGCGCCGCTACGTGCGGACAACACGGTGCTTTGAGCGCTTGGAGCGTGTGCATGACGACAATGAGTTCCACACAGACAACGCGCAAAGCGCCGCTTGATCTGTATCGCGCCGTTTGGCGCTGGCATTTTTATGCAGGCCTATTAGTCCTGCCTTTTTTAATCGCGCTCTCGCTGACCGGGGCGCTGTATTTATTCGATGACGAGCTGGATGCGCTCATTCATTCAGATCTCAAGCGCGTGGAAGTTCAGCAAGCCACACAGCCTGCCGCCTCACTCGTGAGTTCGGCGCTGCGGGATTACCCCGGCACGGCGGTGACATACACCTCGCCCGCCACCCCGGGAAGCTCAGCGGAAGTAACCGTTAACTCACTAACTGGCGAACGGCTGGCCGTGTACGTCAATCCCTATACGGCGGAAGTGCTGGGCGCTCTGGATGACCGGGGAACGGTGATGTGGACCGTTCGCTACCTGCATAGCTTCAAGTTCTTCGGGCAAACCCCGCGCAAGCTGATTGAGATTGCTGCGGGCTGGTCGATTTTGTTGGTCGCCACCGGCATTTATCTCTGGTGGCCGCGCAACGGTAGGGGCGGCGTGGTGAGCGTGCGTGGCAAACCCAAAAGCCGAGTG
This sequence comes from Halomonas meridiana, assembly GCF_009846525.1. NCBI lineage: Bacteria > Pseudomonadati > Pseudomonadota > Gammaproteobacteria > Oceanospirillales > Halomonadaceae > Vreelandella > Vreelandella aquamarina. The sequence goes on from NZ_CP024621.1 coordinate 3,599,797, forward strand.
TTCTGGCGCGACCTGCACGCGGTGCTGGGTATCTTTATTGGTGGGTTCGTTGTGTTTTTGGCCCTTACCGGCATGCCGTGGTCGGGCGTTTGGGGCGCACAGGTAAACGAGTGGGCCAACGGCAATAACTTTGGCTACCCGGCTGGCGTTCGGGTGGACGTACCGATGTCCAACGCCTATTTAAGCGACCAAGGCAGCACCAGTTGGTCACTGGAGCAGGCGCGCGTGCCGGAATCCATACAGCCTGCCGTGCCTGCCCCGCGCATTGGGTTGAACAACGCCGTGGCTCAGTTAGAAGCTTTGGGCCTACCACAGGGCTACAGCGTCAATCTGCCAACCACGGCCGCTGGGGTGTATACCGGTTCGATTTATCCTGATGATGTCAGTCAACAGCGGGTGATTCACCTTGATCAATATAGCGGTGAGCCGCTGCTTGATATGAGCTACGCCGACTATGGCCCGCTAGGCTGCTGGCTGGAGTTTGGGATTAACGTTCACTTGGGGCAGGAGTTTGGGCTTATCAATCAGCTCTTCCTGCTGGCGGTATGCATCGCCATCATCGTGATGTGCGTAGCCGCAGGCGTGATGTGGTGGAAGCGTCGCCCATCAGGTGCCATGGGCGTGCCGCCCTTGCCCACCGATAAACGCGTGTTTCGTGGGCTGATCGCCCTTCTCGTGATTGGCGGCGTGCTGTTTCCGCTCGTTGGGGCGTCTTTGATCGTGATGCTGATCATCGACTGGCTGATCGTGCGGCCACTTCAGGAACGCCGCCCCGCTCGCCAAGGCTAACGGGGCGGCAGGCTTGCGCAATGGGCTGACTTAGTGCGCCGCGTCACCGTGGCTGCCTTCGTGGTGGTCACCGTCTGGTGACGCCCCGACGGGTAGCACCTGAAGCTCAATTTCCATCGGCTCGGCGTGCTGGAATTCAAGCGTCACAGGGACGGGCTCACCTTCAACAATGGGTGAGCCCAATTCCATCAACATCAAGTGCAAACCGCCCGGCGCCAGCGTCACGCTCTCGCCCGCCGGTAGCTCGATGCCACCGGGCAGGGGTGCCATGCGCATCACATCGCCATCCATCTCCATAATATGAATCTCGACACGCTCGGTGAGCGGGCTGGTCGCCCCCAGCAGCATGTCATCGCCATCGCCATGATTGGTGAGGGTGACAAAGCCACCGCCCGCTCCGGCCCCCGGCGGCGTTGCACGGGTCCAGGGTTGCGCCACTTCAATAGAGGCGTGGCCTTCCATGGCATCCGAGTGGTCGCTGCCATGATGAGCCGCCATCAGCGGAGTACTCATGAACAGCAGTGCGGTTAACAGCGTAAAACGGCGCATCAACATAGTGTTCTCCGTGGGTAACATCGCCAAAACCTAGCGCTTACCGCGATATTACTCAGTGATAGCGGCAACCACCACCCGATCCACGGCTGTAAACCGGGTGTGGATAACTTAAACCGTCAAATGCTGCTTAATCAGCTCGTTAGAGAGTTCACTGATCTCGCCTTTGGCGACCGGGCGGCCGCGATCCATAATCACGAAGCGGTCGGCGTATTTACGGGCGAAGGGCAGCTTTTGCTCGACCAGCAGCACCGTTAAGCCATCCTCTTTGATCAGTTGGCGAATCACCTGGCCGATTTGGGCGACGATATTGGGCTGAATGCCCTCGCCGGGTTCATCAAGAATCAGCAGCTTAGGTTCGATCACCAGCGCGCGGCCAATGGCGAGCTGCTGCTGTTGGCCGCCGGATAAATCGCCGCCCCGGCGGTGCTTCATCTCTTTGAGCACCGGAAACAGCTCGTAGATACGCTCCGGGATTTTTTTCAGCCCGTCGCCCCGGGCGGCAAGCCCGGTGCGTAGGTTCTCCTCCACCGTGAGCAGCGGGAAGATCTGCCGCCCCTGGGGCACAAAACCGATGCCCAGTCGCGAGCGCGCTTCCACGGCTTTTTTGGTGAGCTCGACCTCACTGCCATCGCCCTGGTAGCGCAGCTGGCCGCTTTTGACCGCGACTTCGCCCATGATGGCTTTCATCAGCGTGGTTTTACCCACCCCGTTGCGGCCCATCACGCAGGTGCACTGCCCGGCGGGCACGTCTAGGTCTAAGTCCCACAGCGTATGGCTCTCGCCATAGAACTGGTTGAGCTTTTCAATCGCCAGCATCAGGCGCTCTCCTCTTCATCCGACCCTAGATACACCTCGACCACTTTGGGGTCGTTGGAGACCTGATCCATACTGCCTTCGGCCAGCACGCTACCCTGGTGCAGCACGGTTACTTTGCGCGCAATCGAGCGTACAAAGCCCATGTCGTGCTCTACCACCACCACCGACTGCTTGCCAGCAAGCCCCGTGAGCAGCTCGGCGGTGCGCTCCATCTCCTGCTCGGTCATCCCGGCCACCGGCTCATCTACCAGCAGCAGGCGCGGGCGCTGCATCAGCAGCATGCCAATCTCCAGCCACTGTTTTTGGCCGTGGGAGAGAATACCGGCGGGCTGAAAGCGCAGCGCAGTCAGGCCGATGGTTTCCAGCACGTCGTCAATGCGGTCTTTGATCTCCCCGGTCATGCGGGCAGTCAGCGTAGGGAAGATGCGCTTGTCGGCAGCCATCGCCAATTCCAGATTCTCGAATACGCTGAGCGCTTCGAACACCGTGGGCTTCTGGAACTTGCGGCCAATGCCGAGGCTGGCGATTTCTGGCTCGTTCATCTGTAGCAGGTTATGGCGGCTGCCGAACCACACGCTGCCTTCGGTGGGGCGGGTTTTGCCAGTAATGATATCCATCATGGTGGTTTTACCGGCCCCGTTGGGGCCGATAATGCAGCGCAGCTCGCCATCGTCGATGGTCAGGTTCAAATTATTGATCGCCTTGAAGCCATCAAAGCTGACGGTGACATCTTCCATATACAGAATCGGGCCGTGGCGCACGTCGACCGGCGAGGCCTCGGTGGCCATAAAATCAAACACCCGATCCCGCGCTTTTAGCGATTGTAATAGGCTCATGCGGCGGCCTCCTTGGGTGGGTGATCATCCTCTTTGCGGCGCTTGAGGTGGCCTAACAGCCCCGCTACACCTTTGGGCAGCAGCACCGTGACCAGCACGAATAGCGCGCCCAGAGCGAACAACCAGGCGTCGGGCATAATGCCGGTGAAGATGGTTTTGGCGTAGTTGACCAAAATCGCGCCGATCACCGCGCCGTACAGCGTGGCCCGGCCACCCAGCGCCACCCACAATACAATTTCAATCGAGAACAGCGGCGAGAATTCGCTGGGGTTAATAATGCCCACTTGCGGCACATAGAGCGCCCCGGCAAGGCCCGCCAGCATAGCCGAGACCACGAAGACAAACAGCTGGAAGCGCTCGACGCGGTAGCCAATAAAGCGCGTACGCGCCTCGGCATCCCGGGTCGCTACACATACCCGGCCCAGTTTGCTGGTCACGATTGCCCGGCAGAGGATATAGCCCAGCGCCAGCGCCACGCCGGTAGCAATAAACAGCCCCAAGCGCGTGGCATCGCTACGCAGGTTAAAGCCCAGCAGCTCGCGGAAGTCGGTCAGGCCGTTATTGCCGCCAAAGCCCATTTCGTTGCGGAAGAAGGCCAGCATCAAGGCAAACGTGAGCGCCTGGGTAATAATCGAGAGATACACCCCCGTTACCCGTGAGCGGAAGGCTAAAAAGCCGAACACCAGCGCCAGCAGCCCCGGTGCCAGTAGCACCATGGCAAAGGCAAACCAGGCCATATCGAAGCCGTGCCAGTACCAGGGCAGGCTGTCCCAGTTCAGGAACACCATAAAGTCTGGCAGTACCGGGTGGCCGTAGGTGCCACGATCACCGATTTGGCGCATCAGGTACATGCCCATGGCGTAGCCGCCAATGGCAAAAAACGCCCCATGGCCCAGGCTCAAGATACCCAGGTAGCCCCATACTAAATCGACCGCGACCGCGAGCAGCGCGTAGCTTAGGTACTTGCCGAACAGGTTAACGGTGTAAGCGTTCACATGCAGCGGGTGCCCCTGGGGCACCGCCAGATGCAGCACGGTGACCAGCAGCAGCGCGGCAAACAGCACGCCGAGGAAGGTCTGGGTGGCCCGCTCACCGAACGGGCGGGTGAGCCAAAACTGGCTGGATGTTGCTTGCGTCATCATGGGTTAGCCCTCCGCAGCCCGGCCCTTCTGCGGGAAGAGTCCACGCGGGCGTTTTTGAATAAACAGAATGATGAAGACCAGCACGATAATCTTGGCCAGCACCGCGCCCGCCCAGGGTTCCAGCACCTGGTTGATCACCCCCAGCGAGAGCCCTGCCACCAGCGTGCCCCACAGGTTACCCACGCCGCCGAACACCACCACCATGAACGAGTCGATGATGTAGTTCTGGCCCAGGTTGGGGCCCACGTTGGTGAGCTGGGAGAGCGCCACGCCCGCCAAGCCCGCCACGCCGGAACCCAGCGCAAACGTCATGATATCCACGCGGGTGGCGCGAATACCCATAGAGCGCGCCATGGCGCGGTTCTGGGTCACGGCACGCACTTCAAGCCCTAAGCGGGTGCGACGCATAATCAGCATCAGCGCAGCGAACACCACCAGCGCAAAACCCAGCACGAACATCCGGTTGAGGGTCAGCGAAAGCGCGTCGTTGATCACCAGCGAGCCGCTCATCCACTCCGGCGTCACCACGGTGCGGTTGAGCGGTGAAATCACCGTACGCACCAGCTGCTGTAGAATCAGGCTGATACCGAAGGTTGCCAGCAGGGTTTCCAGCGGGCGGCCTTTGAGGAACTGGATCACGCCCCGCTCAATGGCAATGCCCACCAGCGCCGCCACCATAAAGCCCGCCGGAATTGATAGAATCAGCGCCAACCCGGGCTGGCCCGGCAGCAGTTGCTGCATCATCCAGGTGGTGTAGGCGCCCAGCATCATCAGCTCGCCGTGGGCCATGTTGATCACGCCCATCACGCCAAAGGTAATCGCCAGGCCAATCGCTGCCAGCACCAGCACCGAGCCAAGGCTCAAGCCGAAGTAGAGCGTTTCCAGGCCCCGGTTAATCTTGAGCTGCTGCTCAATGCCTGCCAGCGCGGTGGCTGCTGCATCGGCAACAATCGGGTCTTCACTATTCGCGGCACGGCCTAACGCCACGCGAGCACGCGGGTGAAGGCTGCCGGTGAGCGCCTCGACACCCGCCATCTCGCCCTGCTCGGCGCGATAAATCGCCACCGCTTGGGCCAAGCGCGTGCGAACGTACTCATCTTCCGCGTCAGCAATCACCGGTTCCAGCGTATCGGCCAGCTCGCCGTCCACTTCGCCCAGCAAGCGGTCGGCGGAAGTGCGGCGGCGCTCGACGTTAGGCGAGTAGAGGTCCACCACGGCAATGGCGCTGCGCAGCTGGTTGCGCAGCGCGTTGTTGATACCGATGCGGTCCAGGTCGCGGCGGGACATTTCGCCCAGCGACTCGTTGGTCAGCGCATCGGCCACCGGCCAGTCACGGCCACGGTTCTCGAGCACCAGCACGAAGCGGCCATCGTCGATGCGCTGAAGGCGGCCATCCAGCAGCGCCTGCAGCCAGTCGCGGGCACGCTCATCATCGCTTTGCAAAATAGCGGTAATGGCTTCGCCTTTATCGCGGTAGGAGTCCACATCCAGCGCGGTTAACAGCGCGAGTGCGGCTTGGTCATCGGGGGTCGAGGAGCTGCTTTGTGCCTGCGCCGACACGGCGGTGCCGAGTAGCATCAAGCACAGCAGCCCCAAGGAAAGGAAACGCCTCATGGGGTTCTTCCTTTGGTGATCAAATGGGGGAGATAGCGTGCTCCCCTACTGCGCCATTGCGCTGGCGCAGTAAGGGACGGAAGTTACTCGGCGAGCGCTGCTTCGGCTTCTTCTGCTGCGGTGCTGCCACCACAGGAACCGTTCACAACGTTAAAGTTGCCGCACTCCATGGGCTTGCGCCAATCAGAGATCAGGTCACGGGAGCCCGGCAGGTAATCCGACCACGCATCACCGGCCACGGTAGAGGGCGTTTGCCAGACGATATCGAACTGGCCGTTATCCTGAACTTCACCAATCAGCACCGGCTTGGTGATGTGGTGGTTAGGCATCATCGCCGCGTAACCGCCGGAGAGGTTCGGTACGGTCACGCCGATAATCGCGTCTTTCACCGTATCCACATCGGTGGTGCCCGCTTTACGCACGGCTTCGGCCCACATGTTGAAGCCAATGTAGTGAGCTTCCATGGGGTCGTTGGTCACCGACATCTCGTCACCGGTGTGCTCAATCCAGGCGTCGATAAAGTCGTAGTTGGCGTCGGTATCAACGCTCATGAAATAGTTCCAGGCGGCTAGGTGGCCCACCAGCGGCGCGGTGTCGATACCAGAAAGCTCCTGCTCACCCACCGAGAAGGCGATGACCGGAATGTCGGCGGCATCAATGCCTTGGTTAGCCAGCTCGCGGTAGAACGGCACGTTGGCGTCGCCGTTAATGGTGGAGATCACGGCGGTGGGCTTGCCCTCTTCACCAAAGCGGCGAATTTCGGAGACGATGTTCTGCCAGTCCGAGTGACCAAACGGCGTGTAGTTGACCATGATGTCTTCTTCGGCCACACCGTGCTCATCTTTCAGGAACGCTTCCAAGACGCGGTTGGTGGTGCGCGGGTAGACGTAGTCGGTGCCGATCAGCGCGAAGCGCTCGATACCCACTTCGTTGATCAAATACTCAACGGCAGGAATGGCCTGCTGGTTGGGCGCGGCACCGGTGTAGAAGACGTTTTCAGACGACTCTTCGCCTTCGTACTGCACCGGGTAGAACAGCAGGCCGTTGAGCTCTTCTACCACCGGCAGCACCGCTTTACGGGAAACGGAGGTCCAGTTGCCGAAGATCACATCCACTTCTTCCTGGGCCAGCAGCTCGCGGGCGCGCTCGGCAAACAGCGGCCAGTTAGACGCGGGGTCGACCACCACGGCTTCTAGCTGACGGCCCAGCAGGCCACCGGCTTCGTTCTGCTGCTCAATAAGCATTTCCACGGTGTCTTTCAGGGTCGATTCACTGATAGCCATGGTGCCGGAGAGCGAGTGCAAAATACCAACTTTGATGGGGTCGTCGTCTTGGGCCACCGCTTGCGCGCTGGCGCCCATCACAGCGGCGGTGATCAGGGCAGTGGCGAAACGGCTAAGGGTACGTGGGTGTGTCTTGCGCTGCAGTGTGGTCACTTGAACCTCCTTGCGCCCCTTATGGTTGGGGCTCGTGTTTGGGGTACCGCGACCAAGCGTTGTCGTTATTGAGGCGACGGGGCACTTGGTGCGTCCACTCGTGGGTCGCGAGTTACAACTCGTATTCACACGTCGCCATACACACTGCAAGGGGTGCGCCAATGTGGAACAAAGGCCACGATTAAAAATACAATCAAACACTTAGCTGTGTACAAAAAATACCGCTCAGACCACTTAGCACCAAGATGACGCAACGCGGCGGCGCCCATGCACGATTGTTATGCACCACCACGACGCTTTGCACCACGGGCGAAGGTGCACCATAAAAAAAGCGCCCTCGCAGACGCGAGGGCGCTTTCGGGGTCCGCCAATAGTGTTAGTTCACAGCAGCAGCGGCTTTCGTGCGACGTTTTTTGAGCAGCGGCAGGCCAAGCGACAGCACGGCGATGACCAGGAGCGACAGCGAAATCGGCTTGTCGATAAAGGTAGTCCAGTCGCCACCGGAGATCTGCAGCGCCCGGCGCATGGACTCTTCCATGATGTTACCGAGAATCAGCGCAAGGATCAGCGGCGCAGTGGGGAAGCCAAACAGGCGCATGCCCAAGCCCAGCAGGCCAAAGCCCAGCAGTAGCAGCAGGTCAAAGACGCTGAAGCTCATGCCGTAAACGCCGATCATGCAGAAGATCAGAATCATCGACAGCAGCAGCGGGCGCGGCAGGTCGAGGATTTTAGCGATCAGCGGGATCAGCGGCAGGTTCAGTACCAGCAGGAAGATGTTGCCGATGTACATACTGGCAATCACGCCCCAGGACACATCCGGACGCTGCTCCAACATCATCGGGCCAGGCGTCACACCCATCACCAGCAGCGCGCCCAACAGGACCGCCGTGGTACCAGAGCCCGGCACACCCAGAGTTAACAACGGCACGAAAGAGCCGGTACAGGCGGCGTTGTTGGCCGCTTCCGGAGCGGCTACGCCCTTGATGTTGCCCTGACCAAAGGTGTCGCCATCTTTCGCCAGGCGCTTCTCCATGCTGTAGCCCAGAAAGGAGCCAATGGTGGCGCCCGCCCCCGGCAGTACGCCGGTAAAGAAGCCCAGTACGGAACTGCGGCTAATGGGGCCCGCAATTTTCTTCACTTCACCGCGGCTCAGCTTCAGCGAGCCAATCACGTTGCGCGGCACCTCTTTACCACCGCCACCACGCAGCAGCATGTAGAACACTTCCGCCAAGGCGAAGATACCCAGCGCCACGACCAGGAAGTCGATGCCGTCGAGCAGTTGAATCGAGTTGAAGGTAAAGCGTTCGGTGCCGGTTTGCGTGTCGATCCCCACAATCGAGATCATCACTCCAATAACCGCCGCAATCAGGCCTTTCACCAGCGACTTATCTGACAACGACACCACCGCCGTCAGGCCCAGTACCATCAGTGCAAAGTACTCTGCGGGGCCAAAGCTCACCGCCACCTTGGAGAGCAGCGGGGCCACCAGCATCAAAAAGACCACCGAGACCGTACCGCCAATGAAGGAGGCGTAGGCGGCAATGGCCAGCGCCTTACCCGCCATGCCCTGCTTGGCCATCGGGTAACCATCGAAGGAGGTCGCTACCGTGCCCGCCACGCCGGGGGCGTTGAGCAGAATGGACGACGTCGAGCCGCCGAAGATAGCGCCATAATAGACCCCGGCCATCAGAATCAACCCAGAGGAGGGCTCCATGGCAAAGGTGATTGGAATCATCAGGGCCAGCGCGCTGATCGGCCCCAGGCCGGGCAGCATGCCGATAATAGTACCCGCAAACACACCGGCGAATACGTAGGCGATATTGATTGGCTCAAGCGCGATGCCAAAGCCGTACATCAGATTGTTTAAGGCATCCATGGGAGTGTCTCTCGTTAAAACCCGCTATAGGTGCATCCGCACGCCATGCTTAGAACGGCAGTACGCCGGTGGGTAGGTAAACATCCATTACCCGCGTCATGGTCAGGTAAAGGGCCAGTACCACACCCAGCGATACCGCTAGGTTGACGCCATGGCGGCGATAGCCGTAATAGGCGGTTAAACCCACGCTTAGTAGCGTGGAGGCCAGTACAAAACCCAGCGGCACCAGCAGGAACGCATAGGCGGCAATGGCCAGCGCGGTCACGATGACACGCGCCCAGGGAGTGAACAGCAGCGGTCCGTTAGTGGCCTCATGGTCGATTTCATCAGCCCCAGCAATGGCGCTCGGCTTTTCAAAAAACAGCAGCGCGGCCAGTAGCAGCAGCGACACACCCAGCACTTTGGGGAAGAGGTCTGAATCCACCGGGCGCGGCAGAGGAAACGTTGGAATTTGCCAGGCCATGGCCAGATAAGCAGCCGCTACCAGTGCTAGTACGAGCGCTAGCCACTGGTTAACATTTAATCGAGTCATTGGAATTTCTCCGAAGATGCCAACGCAGTTGCGTTAGCCCTCGCGGTAACAGATAGAAGCATCCGGCGGCGCAGAGCCGCCGGCGTATCTCTAACGGGCGCTGGCGCTTACTGGCGCAGCAGGCCCAGGTCGGTCAGCACGCTGCTGAACTGCTCTTGCTGCTCATCCAGGAAGGTGCCGAACGCGTCGCTATCCTGGTAGGCATCAATCCAGCCCAGCTGGTCGCTGGCTTCGCGCCATGCGTCGGTTTCGAGCATTTCAGCGAACAGCGTCTCGTAGTACTCGACCGCTTCTTCCGGCATATCCGGCGCACCCATCACGCCACGCCAAATATCGAAGGTGTAATCGAAGCCCTGCTCTTGGTAGGTGGGCACGTCGGCCAAGCCGCCGCCCAGACGCTCTTCAGAAGAGACGCCCAATGCGCGCAGCTGGCTGCCTTCGCCCAGTTGGCCCACGGCTTCACCGGCTCCGCCGATCACCGCTTCAATGTGGCCGCCCATCAGGTTGGTCATGGCATCGCCGCCGCCGGAGAACGGAATGTAGTTCACCGCAGAGGCTTCCATTCCCGCCGCCGAGGCCAAGCCTGCCACCGAGATATGATCCATGGAGCCCGGCGCACTGCCGCCGCCCACACTCAGGCCGGGGTTGGCTTTGAGCGCTTCGAACAGATCTTCCAGGTCTTGGTACTCGGAATCCGCCGCGACCAGGATGATGGAGTAGTCGGTGTTGATCCGCGCAATTGGCGTGAAATCGGTATGGTCATAGCGCGAAGCGCCTGCCAGCGGCACCAGAATCATCGGCGGGCTGGTGGCAAACAGTTTATGGGGGTTGCCGCTATCACGGGCGACCTGGGCCCACGCCACTGCACCGCCGCCGCCGGGTACGTTGATGGCGGCAAAGCTTTCGTCTGCCAGGGACTCCTGCTGAATCACGCGGGACATGGTACGCACCAACGTATCCCAACCGCCACCGGGGTTCGCCGGGGCGATGAACTCGATGGAGCGGCTTGGTGTCCACTCTTGCGCTTGAGCAGAGGTCGTCATGGCCAGGGCGGCCATCGGCAGGGCAAGCACGGCGATGCGCTTCAAGGAAAGCGTAGTCATTGGCGTTCTCCACATTATTGTTCAGGCGTTATTATTCATACGGTGTTTTGGTGGGCGCGGCTTGTTGTGTGCGCCGAGTCATGAACCAAAAGCACGGCTAATCTGCATCACGCTTCGCGCGCGGTGATCAGCTTTGTGTGGTTACGCCGTGAACGTTAGAAGAGTGCCACCCCCATCGACAAGCTTGTGACCATTAACGACAAATTGTTCTTTTTGTGCGTTTTGTTCATTTTGTTCACACAGCGGCGCTCACAACGTTTCCAACCACCCTTTGGCGGCGCTCAACAACCGATAACGCCGCTCGGGGCGGCCCACATCGCCATACCCGAGTTCAGCGCTCAACGCTTGTTCCGCCACCAAAAACTCCAGGTAGCGTCGTGCGGTCGAGCGGCTGGCGCCCATGGTGCGAGCCACCTGCATCGCGGTAAGCGACTCGGATTCGGCGGCCAGCGCATCCACGACCCGGCGCAGCGTCAAGCGGTCGATGCCCTTGGGCAGCGTGCGGCTACCCGCGCGTGCGGGCTCGCTAGGCGTCACTCTTGCCAGCACGTGATCCAACTCGTCTTGGCTCATTTCAGCGCGGTTCGCCAGCGCTTCACGCTCGCGGCGAAAGCGGGTCAGCATCTGATTCATGCGGGCCGCTTCTATGGGTTTGATCAGATAGTCGAACACCCCGCCACGCAGCGCCTCACTAATGGTCTCCACCTCTTTGGCAGCGGTGACCATCACGATATCCACATGCACATAGTCGCGGCGAATGGCCCACAGGAGCTCAAGTCCTTCAACATCCGGCAGGTAGGCATCCAGCAAAATCAGTTGAATCTCTGCAGCGTGCAGAGCCATCAGCGCTTTGGCTTCGCTGCCGTTGCGTGCCATGCCCACCACGTAAAAGCCCTCGCTCTGCTCGATAAAGGCGCGGTGGATATCGGCGATGCGAAAATCGTCTTCGACGACCAAAATGCCGTATTGCGTCGCAGACATGCGGTGTCCTCTTATTATCGTCGTGTGCTCTTCACTCGTTATGAGGTCGGGGGCTGAGTGGCGGGATCGGCGCATAGTGAGCGGTCCAGCACGGCCGTAAAACACGCGCCCCCCAGCTCGCTCTCTTCCAGCGTTATCGCGCCCCCGTGCTGGCGGCAAAGCCTATCCACCAGGGCAAGCCCGATGCCCCGGTGTTTTCCAGTCTTGGTGGAAAACCCGTCGGCAAAAATCGATTCGGCATGCTCAGCGGGCACCCCAGCGCCGTTATCTTCTACTTCGATGAGCAGCTGCTCGCCCAGGTCGGTGAAAAACAGCCGCACCTGGGGCTGGTCACCGTGGGGGCCGTTGAGCGCGGCGTGGCAGGCGTTATCCAGCAGGTTGCCCACCACGCTCATCATCACCTCTTGGCCGGTAGGCGTCAGTGGGCAGGAGAGCGAGCTCTGCTCGTCGATCTCCAGGGCAACGCCCAGCTCGCGGGCGCGGGTGAGTTTGCCCAGCAGCGTGCCGCTCAGGACTGCATCCGCCACGTGGCGCATCAAAAAGCTCATTTGCGCCTGGGCGCGTTCGGTTTCCTGATGAATCAGCGCCAATGCTTCGTCGATGCGCTGGAGCTGCAACAGCCCTGAAATGGTGTAGAGCTTGTTAGAGAACTCGTGGGCCTGGGCGCGCAGCATATCCACATCGCGGCTGGCCTGGGTAAGCGCTTGGGAGAGGTCGATGATCTCCCGGCGGCTGCGGAAGGTGGCCACGGCCCCCTCTATCTCGCCTTCATGGAGAATCGGCACCCGGTTGACCACCACCGGGTGATCCCCCAGCCACATCTCTTGATCGAACTCCTGCTCGCCGTGCTTCAAGACTTCCAGCAGCCGCGAGTTGGGCACCACCTCGCGGATCGGCTGCCCCAGCAGCACGTGCTCATCCGGCAGCTCTAAAAAGCGCCGCGCCTGCTGGTTCACCAAGGTGACATGACCATCCCGATTCACGGCGAGAATGCCTTCGTGAATCGACTGCAGAATGGCCTCCTTCTCCATCGCCAAGCGGGCAATTTCGTAAGGCTCTAAGCCTAGGATGATCTTTTTAAGGTGCTGCGATAGCCAGTAAGCGCCCGCAAACCCCAGCACAATCATGAGCGCCACCAGCGCCCAGCCGAGACTGGTGTAGCGGGCCACATCCATATCGACGCGGTCGAGCATAAAGCCCACCGAAACCACCCCGATAATGTTGCCCTCCTCATCCCATATCGGCGTTTTACCGCGCATGGCGGTGCCCAGCGTGCCGGTGGCTTCAGAGACATAGGACTGTCCATAGATCAGCGCTTGGTCATTATCGCCGCCCACCATGGGCTGACCAATGCGCTCGGGCACGGGGTGGGAGTAGCGAATCGATTGGGCATTGCCCACCACCACGTAGCGTGCGCCAGTTTCCTGGCGTACTCGCTCGGCTAGCGGCTGAATGATGGCAGAGGGGTCAGCAGTGGCAAAAGCGTTTACAATCTGCGGCATCCCGGCCACGGTTTTGGCCACGGCCAGCGCCCGCTCGCCCATTTGGTGAGTGATGATCTCGGCTTTGCGGTGGTTGAGATAGGTGCCCTGAGCCAGCAGCATGCCCGCCAGCAGTAGCCCCACCAGTAGCATGACTTGCAGGCGGAAGCTGCGCTTGTACCAGCGGCGCTTGGCACGGGTACGGCGCCAGCGCTGTAATTCGGCCAGTGTTCTAGGGCGAGGGGCGGTCATAACGGAACTCACTCTGCGCGACTGCGTCATTATGGCACGCAGCGCCTAATGGCCGTTAGTCGTTGCGCTGCCACCTCGCTGTGCTTTGATAACAGCCCCTTACCGATCCTACGCTCAAGGAGGAGTGTCGTGCGACACCTATTACGTTCTCTAGTTTTCAGCGGTATGGCATTGTGGGCCACAGGGGCCGTGGCCTATCCGTTCTATGCCCCACCACCGCCTAAAGAGGACACGCCCGTGTTCAGCGGCGACGCGGAGCTGGGCTTTACCCACCTGTCAGGCAACACCGATAGCCAAACCCTGATCGGCAAAACGCGCCTGACTTGGCTCACGGGGCAATTGACTCATTCGCTACGGGGAGAAGTGCGCAACGTCAGCAAGGAGGGTGAGACCAGCGCGGAGCAGTACTTATTGGCCGGTCGGGAGCGCTATGACTTTAGCGGGCCACACTATCTCTTCGGCTTTGCCCGCTGGGAGAAGGACCGCTTTGCCGGTTACGACCAGCAGCTCTCGGTGATCGGTGGCTATGGGCGGCAGCTGCTGGAAAATAAGCAACATGCGCTCTCATTGGAAGCGGGGCCGGGTTATCGCAATGATCGCCTGCGAGACGAAGACAATCAGCAGCTGCCCGTGGCCTATACCGCTCTGGACTATCGCTACCGGTTTTCCGAGTACGCAGATATTTCCCAAGAGATGTCGGTGGAGTACACGGATGAAAATACCACTGCCCGCTCGCTGACGGCGTTGACTGCCCGGCTCAATGCCAAGCTGTCGCTGCGCCTCTCTTATGAAGTGAAGCACAACTCCCAACCTCCGGAAGACGCCACCGAGCGCACCGACACCACCACCAGCGCCTCGCTGCTGTATAGCTGGTAAGCGCGGTGGACGCTAGCGGTGTTGCCCCCGGTGGGCCCACCCGGTCATGCGTTTTTCTAGCAGTGCGAACAGCTCGTACATCACCATGGCCATGGCGCTAATCACCAGTAACCCGGCGAATACCAAGCCCATGCGCATCTGCGAGCCTGCGCTCATCATCAGATAACCAATGCCTTGATTGGAGGCCACGGTTTCCGATACCACGGTGCCTACGAACGCTAGGGTGATGGCAATTTTGAGCGAGGCAAAAAAGTACGGCAGCGAGCGAGGCAGGCCTACCTTGAGCAGCACATCGATACGCCGCGCACCCAACACGCGCAGCACGTCCTCCATCTCGGGCTCCAGCGTCGCTAGCCCCGTGGCCACATTCACCACGATGGGAAAAAAGCAGATCAAAAACGCGGTGAGGATGGCGGGCACTGAGCCGATCCCAAACCAGACCACCAGAATGGGCACAAAAGCGACTTTCGGGATGGCGTTAAACCCCACTAATAGCGGGTAGCAGGCGTTATAGAGAAAGCGCGACGAGCCGACGATAAAGCCCAGTACCAGCCCCACCACGACGCCCAAGCCAAAACCGATCAGCGTGGTCCAAAACGTTTGCCAGGAGTGCATGGCAATCGGCCCTGAATACGTCACCAGCGCCTGTAGGGTGTCTAACGCGCTTGGGAAGATAAAGCTGGGTACGTTGAAGAGCCTCACCGAGGCTTCCCACACGACCACCAGGACAGCCACGGCGATCCAGGGCGCTAGCCGTTCAATCAGCTTGCTGTTATGGGTCATATTCATGTCCGTTAAGTACTGCGCACTTCGCCAATCTGGGCGCGTAGTTCCTGCACCAGATCGATAAAAGGCTTTTCGTAGGTGGTTTCCAGCGCCCGAGGCCGGGGCAGCTCAATGGTGCGGCGCTCGATCACGCGACCAGGGCGGCGGCTCATCACGTAGACCGTATCGGCCAGGAACGCGGCTTCACGCAGGTCGTGGGTTACCAGCACCACGGTAAACCGCTGGGCTTCCCATAAATCCCGCAGCACGCACCAAAGCTCTTCGCGGGTGAAGGCATCCAGCGCGCCAAAGGGCTCATCCAACATTAGCAGGCGCGGCCGATGAATCAGTGCGCGGCAAATCGAGGCCCGCTGCTGCATACCACCCGAGAGCTGCCAGGGGTATTTATCTTCGTGCTCGGCCAAGCCCACCGTGGCAAGCAAATCCCGCGCCCAGCCCACAAACTCCTCCCGGCGCTGGCGGAACTGCTTTCGGTAGGGCTCGACGATTTCCAGCGGCAGCAGCACGTTATCCAGGGTGGTGCGCCAGGGCAGCAGGTTGGCGTTCTGAAACGCCATACCGGAGATTTTTAGCGGTCCGGTCACAGGTGCATCATCCACGCGCACGCTGCCCTGGGTCGGCGCGTGCAGCCCAGTGCACAGCTTCATAAAGGTGGATTTACCGCACCCGGAAGGCCCCACGAAGGCGACAAACTCGCCTTCGTGGATATCGAGATTAATATCCTCAATGGCATTGCCGGTGCCGTCGTAGGCCAGGCTTACGTCATCAAAGCGGACAAACGCTGCCGACATTACTCGGCCTCCGGCAGCAGCCTGCGCTCTTCTACCGGCGGTAGGTAGCGGGAATCAAACACTTGGTCGGGCGACGGCAGCGTGGGCAGTTCATAGGCATCCGCCACCAGTTGAATCGCCTGCATTAACCGCTCGTCATCCACGCCGCCCACGCCAAACTCGCGGGCATCGGGGGTATCCACCACGCTCTCCAGCGCCAGCTTCAAACGGCGGGTTTCCATCTCCACATCAATCAAGCCATCGCGGTTTTTTACGTACTCGATGGCGGCTTCCGGGTCGTCCAGCGTCTCACCCAGTGCGCGGTTAAAGGCGCGTAAGAATCCCTGAACCGCTTCGGGATTGGCTTCCGCGAAGGCTTCGCTAGCCAAAATCGCGTTGCCGTAGAGCGGCACGCCATAATCCGGGAACGGCATGATGGTCAGGTCATCTTCACTCATCCCGCGCTCTTCTAGGTTTAGCAGGCTGGTGAAGTAGAACCCGGTGATGGCATCCACGTCGCCACGGGTCAGCAGCGTCTCACGCAGCGTAGGGTCGACGTTCTGCCACTCCACCGCATCGGCTTCCAGGCCGTTGGCCGCGGCGAAGATGCCCCAAGCGCGATAGCCGGTATCGAAGGCCGGGGCGGCAATGGTTTTACCTGCTAGGTCAGCGGGGCTTTCGATCCCGCTCTCTTTACGGGCAAATACCGCCGCAGGCGTACCGTCATAGACGATATAAACGCCCTGAATACCGGGGCCTTCGGGGTTTTCCGCCAGGAATTCGACCAGCGCGTTCATGTCGCCAAAGCCCATCTCATACGCCCCGGAGGCGACCCGGTTCACCGCCCCCGCCGAGCCACTGCCGGAATCAATCTGCACATCCAAGCCCTCTTCAGCGAAGTAGCCTTTCTCAGCCGCCATCAAGAAGGGGGCGGCGGGGCCTTCGAAACGCCAGTCGAGCTGGAAACGGATGGGCGTCATGTCTGCCAGTGCGCTCATCGGCAGTAGCGACAGTGCCGCGCCGCCGAGCACGCTAGAGAGAAAAGTGGGTGTGGCAAAGCCGGGGCGTTGTGTCATAGCGTAAGGCACCTTGTATACAATGATTGCCCTGGCCGTTGCAGCAATGTTGCCATTTTTTGTTTTTTACAATTTATTCATGACGTTATACGCCTTCCATTAGCAGATAACACGCATCAAACGTCCAACATGGTGCGATCAATCCGCAGCGTGCACCATTTTCAAACATTTCTCACCAGATCGTTAGACTTTGGTCTAATCCGACGGTATACTGTGTTCAGTTTCCTGTCCTCGCGCCATTCATTGAATGGCGCTTTTTTTTGTTCTGAAAACGGGCCTGGACGACTAGCGTCTCGCTTAGCGCTCTTGCGCCGTTAAGTCGGCTCACGCTTTGGTTTGTTAAGCTAACGTATTCCCCGCTCTTTCCTGCCAACTCCCATTCATAGGTGTTCGACATGAACCAACCTCCCCAACATGCCGAGGGACCCTCGCGGTTTTCCCTCGGTGATCCTATTGTGCTGGTGCTCAGCATCGGCTTCATCGTGGCGTTCCTCGGGCTCTCGTTTTACGACATCGACCGGGTCGCCAGCTCTATCAGCGCAGGCTTTGCCTGGACGGCGCTGGTGCTGGGCAGCTATTTTCAGCTGCTGCTTCTACTGACGTTTTTCATTGCGATTGGCGTGGCGTTAACGCCGGCAGCGAAAGCCAAAATCGGCAATCTCGATGCACCAGAAATGAGCACCTTTAAGTGGCTCTCGATCATTCTGTGTACGCTGTTAGCCGGTGGCGGGGTGTTTTTTGCCGCGGGCGAGCCGGTGTACCACTTCGTGGTCACCCCACCCGCCTTTGATACCGAGGCGGGCACCGCTGAAGCGGTCTCCGGCGCGCTGGCGCAGTCGTTCATGCACTGGGGCTTTATGGCTTGGGCAGTGCTGGGATCGCTCACCGCCGTGGTGCTGGCCCACGCCCACTACGTGAAAGGCCAACCGCTGCAGCCGCGCACGCTGCTCTACCCGATTTTTGGGGAACGCCTGATGCGTGGCCCGCTGGGCAGCTTAGTGGATGCCTGCTGTGTGATTGCCTTAGTGGCGGGCACGGTAGGCCCTATCGGCTTTTTGGCCACGCAGGTGAGTTTTGGCCTGCATGAGCTGTTTGGCCTGCCGGAAGGCTACACGGGCCAGCTCATCATCCTGGCCGTGTTAGGGGCCATCTATGTGCTCTCTTCCATGAGCGGGGTGCATAAAGGCATCCAACTGCTGAGCCGCTTCAACGTGCTGCTGGCCTTAGCCATTGGCGCCATCATTGTGGTGTTTGGCCCCACGCTGTTTTTGGTGAACACCTACGTTTCCAGCATGGGCGCGTATGTCAGCGAGTTTTTCACCATGGCCACCATGACCGCAGAAACCGCCCCAGCGTGGTGGATGCAGTGGTGGACGGTGTTCTTCTTCGCTTGGTTTATCGGCTATGCACCGCTGATGGCGATTTTCGTGGCGCGCATTTCACGGGGCCGCAGCATTCGTGAAATGATTCTGGCGGTGGCCGTACTCGCTCCGATTGCCACCACCGTGTGGTTTACGCTACTGGGCGGTTCCGGCATTTACTACCAGTTGACGGGTGTGATCGATCTGACCGAAGCGCTCAATAACTTCCAGTTCGACGTCGCGACCCTCACGGTGGCGCAAGCGCTGCCCGGTGGCACCTGGATGGCGCTGGCGATTCTGCTGCTCACCACGATTTTCGTGGCCACCACCGGCGACTCCATGAGCTACGCGATCGCCGTCGTCGGCGCAGGCCATGATGACCCCAGCCCTTACATGCGCGCTTTCTGGGGAATCGCCATGGCACTGATGGCAGCCGTGCTGTTGTACATGGGCGCAGGCCAAATTAGCGCGCTGCAGCAGTTCATCGTAATCACCGCGATCCCGGTGTCGCTGATTCTGCTGCCTTCACTATGGAACGGCCCACAGGCGGCCTACGCCATGGCGCGGGAACAGGGCATCATCGACTAACAGTGATGGGCGACGTCTAACTACAGCCCTTCCAGCAGCCTCAGAATCGTCTGCGGCTGCTGGTTCACCCGGGTCAGCATCGCGATACCCACCTGCTGAAGCAGCTGTGCGCGGATGAAGTTCGAGACTTCCTGTGCGTAGTCGGCGTCTTGAATACGCGACTGGGCTGCGGAGGTATTGATGATATTGGTGTTGAGCCCGTCGATGACGCTCTCGAAGCGGTTCTGTACCGCGCCTAAATAGCTGCGCTGGCGGTCCACCTGCTTCATGGCCTCATCCACGACATCCATCGGATTGGGCGTGGCCGAGTCGTCGTCCAGCACGCTGAAGGTATCCAACCCCAGTGCCTGACGCCCCATCGCCGAAAAGCGCACGCCAATCACATCCCCGGCGTTGGCCCCTACCTGAATATTGAGCGTTTTATCGCTCTCGATCAGCCGAATGCCGTTAAAGTTGCTCTGCTCGGCAATGCGATCGATCTCTTCCAACCGTTGGTCGATTTCTAACTGGATAGACGCCCGATCCGCTGATGAATTGGTGCCGTTGAGCGCCTGCACGCTGAGTTCGCGGATGCGCTGCAGGCTATCGTTGATCAGGTCCAACGCGCCTTCGGCGGTTTGCACCATCGAAATGCCGTCGTTGGTATTGCGAATCGCCTGGTTCATACCGCGAAGTTGTGCGCCCATGCGATTGGCAATCGCCTGACCTGCCGGGTCATCCTTGGCGCTATTAATACGCAGCCCCGACGACAGACGCTCCATGGAGGTCTGCATCGCCTGCTGGCTACTGCGTAGATGGTTCATCACCAGTAGCGACGTGATATTAGTCGCAAGGCTGATCACGGGAGTGACCTCGAAATGAGCGCGACATGCGTGGTTAGCATCATTATCGACCGATAACCACGAAACGTGAGGCCTATACCTCAATAATATCGCGCATGCGCGTACAGAGTTACGAAGCCGGGCCTGCGCTGAGCGAGCGCCCGCTGGCCGCCAGCACGTCATCGACTGGACCACGCACGTAATCATGCTGGAAGTAGCCGTCGTCCACGACGTCGCCGTCCCAGGCCACGATATCCAAGTCCATGGTTCGCGGCCCGGATTTGATCGGCCCACGCACTCGCCCCAGGCGGTGCTCGACCTCTTTCAAATAGGCTTTGAAGGCATCACGCTCTAGCGTGGTGCGCACCACCAGCGCGGCATTGAGAAAATCGGGCTGCTGCTGAAAGCCGACCGGTGCCGTGCGGACGGCTTCGGAGCGAGCCACCAGTTCGCATTCACTGCTCAATATCTCTAGCGCCTGGGCGAAGTGGTGCTCTGGTTCAATATTGGACCCCACTGAAATCACGCACTCGTGGTACCGGGTGCTAGGTGTTGCATGTGACGACGTTGTTGGCATAGCGACATCCCAGATAAAAGCCGATGATGGAGTAACGAGACAAAGACGCTGACAAGATGCTTTCCAACAGCCGCGACGTTCACCGCGCCGTCATGGTTCGACGGGCTGATGTAAAGCGCTGATGCACAGTATCGAACCGCGCTTCCACAGAGTAGACCGTTGGCCATTTTGTTCAAGCTCTGTACAAGTTATTGACAAACGCTGCGCTCACGCAGAAAGTCTGGGGTATCAACGCGCGTCATTCACAACACAGCGAGGGACTCGTCATGCCGACACCTGCGGCACTTGTTACCGGCGGCGCCACACGCCTTGGCCGCCATTTTGCGGAAGCATTGGCCGACAAGGGCTTCGATATCGCCCTGCATGTCAACAGCTCCCGAGGGGAGGCCGAAGAAGTCGCCACGGTGATTCGTGGCAAAGGAAGGGAGTGCGAGATACTTCCCTGCAACTTTCTGAGCGACTCGCTGGAGACGCTGATTCAACAGGCGAAAACACGTTTCCCCTGCTTGAACGTGCTGCTAAATAGCGCCTCGGCCTACGAACCTGCCCCCATCGCACAGACCGAGCTGGCCATGCTGGAGACCCAGTTTCGGGTCAACATGTTCACCCCGCTGCTCCTCACACGCCATTTTGCCGATGCGGTAGAGCACGGTCAGGTGATCAACATCATCGACAACAAAGTGGCCTACCACCAGTACCCGTATGCGGCGTACCTGCTTTCCAAGAAAAGTCTGGCCGACATGACCCGAATGGCCGCGCTGGAGTTTGCGCCACGCCTGCGAATCAACGGTATTGCGCCGGGTGTGGTGTTGCCGGCCTCACAACGCACGAGCGACTACATTCAGTGGCGTATCGAGGGTATTCCTGTGGATCACCAGGGTGACCCGGCCCATCTTGTACAAGCTTTGCATTACTTGCTGGATAACGCTTTCGTCGCAGGGCAGATCCTCTTCGTGGATGGCGGCGAGTCGATCAACCTGGAAGGTCGTCACTCCGAGAACTACCCTGGCCAGCGCTGACCCAACGCAATGAGGCCGCCCGAAGGCGGCCTCATGCACGACACGATCTCAACGCTTAGGTTTCGTCGACATCGTCATGGTCCGGCTTATGGTGCTCCGGCTCATGCTGTAACGCGTCTTCGCTACGCTCTGACAACGGTGCCGTGTCGGTACGCTTCCGTTCGGCTTTCGCTTCCAGAATGCGCACGTTGGCAGGCGGTGTCTTGCCACCTTTGGTTTCACCAAAGTAGAGCGTGGTATGCGGGAACGGAATCTCGATGCCCGCCGCATCGAAGCGCAGCTTGACCAAGCGGTTGTAAGCACGGCCGACGGCCCACTGGTCGCCCGGCGTGGTTTTGATCACCACGCGGATGTTCACCGAGCTATCCGCCAGGGCCGTCACACCGGCCACGGTCAGGTCGGCCAACAGCTTGTTGCCATGCTCGTCGCTGGCCTTGAGATCTTCGAAGGCAAGCTGGAGCTGCTCGATGGCTTCGTCGATGCTCTCGTTATAGCCAATGCCGTATTCGCCCACATGGTTGCCGTACTCACGCATGTAGTTGGAGACGGTATCGACGCTGGAGAACGGTACGATATGGTACGTACCGGATAGGTCGCGAATCCCCACCGAACGAATGCTCAGACGCTCCGCCGTGCCGGTAATGCCACCCACGGTCACCACGTCGCCGGTATTCATGGCGTTCTCGACCTGAATGAACACCCCGGTGATCACATCCTGCACCAGCTTCTGCGCACCAAAACCAATCGCCAGACCCAGTACACCAGCACCGGCAATCAGCGGCCCGATGTTAATGCCGATTTCCGAGAGCACGATCATGCCGGTGATGGTCACCATGGCGATCGCCAGCGCATTACGGAACAGGCTCAGCAGCGTTTTGGCACGGGCAGAGGGTTCGCCATGCCCGGTTTCCGGGTTGAGCTTGTGCTCGATCAGGCTCGCCAGTCCCAGCCATACGCCCAGCGACACCACCAGAATGACCGCCACGCTGATCAGGTTACCCACCAGGTTGGCACCGCGCTCGGAGGCGTACCAGGCGGCGAGATCAAAGGCCCCCCAGGCATCTAGCACCACCATGATCACCGCAACGACGATCACCGTGCGCAGCACGCGCAGCGCGTTGGGCACGTAGCTGTTCAACCGGACTTCCAGCAGCGGCAGCTTACGGCGCAGGTCATCAGAGAGTTGAATACGACGACCAATGGTCTGTGTCAGGAACGCAGACAGCAGCAGGCCCACGACCACGGCGCCGAGCGTCTTCAACGTCGCGAAGAGGACGAAGGGCAGCGCATCGCCAGGACGGGTCAGGGTCAGCACGAACACCATCAGGAAATAGATCAGCGCGAACAAATGCCATGTCCGGGCAAAGAGCTGCAGCGACACGCGGCTGGCCGTCAGCGTCGAGCGAGCGCCCATTTGGTTCAGGTTATCGCGCAGACGCACGCGGTTTTTGAGCACCACGCCCACCGCATAGATGAACGCCAGCAGCATGATCAGCGTGCCGACCGCCTGCCCCAGAGAGGCCGCGATATAGAAGTTGACCAGCGGCACGACGACCATCAAGCCATACCCCACCATGCCGATCAGACGCGCCAGCCAGCGATTCCAGTAGGATGCCTCTTTGGCGGAAATCGGCAGCAGGCGGAGGCCTTCATAGCGCGAGGAGAACAGCATCCGCACACCGGCCTTCAGCAGCTCGATGATCAGGAAAGCGTTCAAGAAGAGTGAGGCACGGGTAGAGAGCTCACCGGTTTCCCCCACCGCAAAGGTCGCAATCAGGTTACCGCCCACGTACGCCAGCGCTACCAGCAGCACGTCCAGCACGGCGGCAATCGCCACGCAGAGCACCAAACGCAGTACCGGGGTCAGGCCAGTGCCCTGCTGCGACCAAGCGCTGATCTTGGTAAACAGCGACTTTGCCAGGCGGCGAAACACCATGAAAATGGCGAAGGTCGCCACGATCACGATGCCTAGATTGATCGCGGCACTGATGAACGCCGCCATATCGAAGCTGCTGCCCGTACCCTGGCCGGAGAACATGTTGCCGACGATGGCCACGGCTTGCTCGATCTGCCCACCGACATCGCCCACCACGCGGCTGGTCAGTTCCGCCAACTGGCGGGGCAGCGACACGTCTTCAGGCGCCACGTTGCCCCCTGCTGCGGCCGCTTCTGGCGACAGCTCGGCCGCCACACCGGCGGGCAGCTCGGAGGCTTGATTGCGTAGCAGTTCGATCAGCTCCTGGCGGGCCTGCTCGTCTTCCAGCAGGTCGGCCAGCGCCGCATAAGAGGGTTGCTCTTCAGCGGCAGGCGCGTCGCTCTCGGCGCCTAGCGTGGTTTGCGCCATGGCTGGCCCGGCCAGCATGGCGAATAGCGTCAGCATCCAGACGCCTAGCCAGGGTAGTAAACGTAGTGACGTCACACCATAACCTCCCTTTGGGTGAGTATTTGCCATCCTGCATTCGTTAAGTTTCAGCCTATTAATGTTAAACACAGGATAGTGCATCCGCTAAGAATGCCAGCGTTGTATAACGCTTTGATTGAAAGTGGCTAGGGTAACATGCCTCTATGCCAGAGACGTTAACGCGCCCGTTTTTTGCGCGCCAATGAAACCCGACCCCGTCATTGACAATGGGGTGCCAGCCACTGCTGCGCCATGACGATCAGCAGGCCGTAGCGCGCCCCTTTGGCCAGCACGATCCAGAGCAGTGCCCGCCACCAGGAAAGACGCATGACGCCCGCCAACACGGTGAGCGGGTCGCCAATCACGGGCACCCAGGAGAGCAGCAGGCTCGCTTCGCCAAAGCGGTGATACCAGCGCTCAGCGCGGGCAAGCCCTTGAGGCGACACTGGAAACCAGCGCCGATGTTGATAGTGGCGAGCGTAACGACCCAGCGCCACGTTGATCAAACTGCCCAGCGTATTGCCCGCAGTGGCGACAAGCCACACACCAACGGCAGGTTCGCCCATGCACCAAAGCCGCGCTAACCATACTTCCGAGCCGCCGGGCAGCAGCGTGGCGCTGGCCAGCGCCACCCAAAACAGGCTAAACACGTCACGCGCCCTCTAACGTTTAACGGGGCAGTTGACCACCGAGCTGCTGGGTGATCTCCGCCGCGATTTGACGCACCAGCGCCCCCAGCACCAGCAGGCGCTCTTCGGGAATGCGCGCCATAGGGCCCGAGACGGAGATGGCCGCCAACGGTGTGGCATGCTCATCGAAAATACAGGCCGCCACGCAGTGCAGGCCAATGGCATGCTCTTCCCGGTCGCAGGCAAAGCCCTGGGCGCGTATGGCGGCCATTTCCGCCTGGAGCGCCTCCGTTTGATAGAGGGTATTTTCAGTCACACGGGCCAGCTCGTAGCCGCCTTCTAACAGCGCGCTGCGCTCCTCCTCGCTCATCCACGCCAGCAGCGCCTTGCCCACGCCGGAGGCGTGCAGCGGCGCACGGGAGCCCAGCCGCGTAATCATACGCATCATCTGCGGGGATTCGTTTTGCGCCAGGAAGACCGCCGTAGCGCCATCGCGGATACCCAAGTTCGCCGTTTCGCCGGTTTCTGCGGTTAAGCGGCGCAAAAACGGGCGGCTTTTGGCCACCACGTCGCGAGCTTCCAGGAAGCTGTTACCAATGCGGAAGGTTTTGACATCGATGCGCCACAGGCCCTGCTCGCTCTCCTGGGTGACGAACCCCTGGCTTTGCAGCGCCTGAAGCAGGCGGTGGGTGGTGGAAGGGGCAAGGTCGGCCATCTCCGCCAGTTCCGAGAGCGCAAGGCCCAGGGGGCTGGCGGACAAATACTCGAGTAGCGTGAGGCCGCGTACTAACGATTGGCTATGCCCACCGCTGGCTTTGGTGGCTCCTGCCGGACGTCCGACTGACCTGCGCTTGGCTTCACTCACCTGAGACTCTCCTGACGGCGCTGAATGACGTAAAAAGCCAGCAGGATAACGCGCTGCGCGGGCGCTGTCGCGTTTACGGAAACAAATTCCACCATTGGATGGCTAGCGGTGTTGCCACTGGGGCGGGCGTTTCTCGATAAACGCATCGATCCCTTCGGCCACGTCGTCGGCCAGCATGTTGCACGCCATGGTGTCGCCAGCAAAGACATAGGCCTCATCCAGTGGCATCGCCAACTGACGGGCAAACATGGCTTTGCCGGTACGCACGGCCACCGCGCTTTTCGCGCAGAGGCTCGCGGTGAGCGCTTCAACCTCGGCATCAAGCTCGCCTTCTGCGGCGACACGATTGATCAGCCCCCACTCGGCGGCGGTGTCTGCGCTGATAAACTCGCCGGTCAACAGCATCTCCATGGCCCGCTTTCGGGGCACGTTGCGCGAAAGCGCCACGGCCGGGGTCGAGCAAAACAGGCCCACGTTAATACCAGAGACCGCAAAGCGGGCGCTGCTGGCGGCCACGGCCAAATCGCAGCTAGCGACGAGCTGGCAGCCCGCAGCGGTGGCAATGCCCTGCACCTTGGCAATCACCGGCACGGGAAAATGGACGAGGCTTTGCATCACCTTGCCGCAGCGCGCGAACAGCGCTTGGTAGTAGGCTTTATCCGGGTTCGCGCGCATCTGCTTTAAGTCGTGGCCTGCGCAGAAGGCTTTACCGTTGGCTGCCAAAACCACGCAGCGCACGTGCTCATCTTGGATAATGTCATCCAACGCAGCTTGCAGCGCTTCCAACATCGTTTCCGACAGCGCATTGAAGCGCTCGGGCTGATTGAGAGTAAGCGTCACGACGCCCCCCTGCGCGGTGCGCAGCAGGCAGTCGTGGGAAGGGGACGCATGAGGGGACGACATGGCAGGCTCCTGAGCAGACGTTGCTACCCAGTCTAGCGCTTGCTTGGGCCGCCGAGGGCGCGCTACGACCAAAGTGGCCTCCCGCTCGGCGGAAGGCCACCTTTGGATTACGCCTTCTCGCGGGCGTCCTGGCGAGGGTTGTAACCCAGCGGGTGGGGTTCGCCGCGCGCCTTGGCCAGCTCGATCTGACGCTGACGCTCACGGGCGGCGGCGCGGGTTTTCTCGGGCAGCGAGTCGATGCAGTGGGGGCAGCTAATGCCCGGCTCATAGGCCGACGACTGCATATCTTCCTGGGAGATCGGCATCCGACAGGCGTGGCACTGCTCGTGCTCGCCTTCGGTAAGGTCGTGGCGCACGGTGACTCGGTTATCGAACACGAAGCATTCGCCGCGCCACAGCGACTTCTCTTCCGGTACCTTTTCCAGGTAGTTCAGCACGCCGCCTTTCAGGTGGTACACCTCTTCGAAGCCCTCTTTCAGCATGAAGCTGGAGGCTTTCTCGCAGCGGATACCGCCTGTGCAGAACATGGCGACCTTTTTGTGCTGCTCCGGATTGTAGTGCTCGCGCACGTACTCCGGAAACTCGCGGAAGGTGGTGGTTTTCGGGTCCACCGCGCCTTCGAAGCTGCCAATCGCCACTTCGTAGTCGTTGCGAGTATCGATCACCAGCACTTCGGGATCGGAGATGACGTCGTTCCAGTCCTCTGGCTCTACGTAGGTGCCCACGGTGTCGTTAGGGTCGATGCCCGGCACGCCGAGGGTAACGATCTCTTTTTTCAGTTTGACCTTGGTGCGGTAGAACGGCGGCTCGTCGCAAAATGACTCTTTGTGGTCGATATCGGCCAAACGCGGGTCGGCGGTGAGCCAAGCCAGCAGCGCGTCGATACCTTCGCGGCTACCGGCCACGGTGCCGTTGATGCCCTCTTTGGCCAGCAGCAGCGTGCCTTTCACGCCGTTATCCAGCATGGTTTGGCGTAGCGGCTCGCGCAGCGCTTCGAAATCGTTCAGGGTGACAAATTTGTACAGCGCCGCCACCACGATGGGCGGTGTTGGGGTCGGGGTCATGGAGTGCTCCTGGTAGTCGCCCTCGCAAAGGGCGGACCGGGTCAATAAAGGCGCGCATGATAACAAAAAGCGCGCCGTGGGTGCATCTCGGCGTGTTTGACGCAGATCAAAGGGGCGCCAATCGTCGATTATTTCGACGACATCATTGAGAAAGCTTCACCCCACGTCACGCGCACTCGGTCGTATAGTAGGCGGCAACTTAACTTAGTGATGAGGTGCTTTTCATGAAGATTCGTCGTTCCAACGAGCGGGGCTACGCAGACCACGGCTGGCTGCGCTCTTACCACACGTTTTCGTTCGCCAATTACATGGACCCCAACCACATGGGCTTCCGCGCGCTGCGGGTGATCAACGAAGACCGTGTGGCCCCCGGCCACGGCTTTGGCGCCCACCCCCACCGGGATATGGAGATCATCTCCTACGTGCTCGATGGCGAGATGGAGCACAAGGACAACATGGGCAATGGCGAAGTGATGCGCCCCGGCGACGTGCAGCGCATGTCGGCAGGCACGGGCGTGCTGCACAGCGAGTTCAACCACTCCCAAGAGAACGGGCTGCACTTTCTGCAAATCTGGATCGAAACCGCCCAGCGTGGCATTCAGCCCAGCTACGAGCAGAAGCACTTCCCCACCGCCGAGCGGCAGGGTCAGTGGCGCTTGGTGCTCTCCCCAGATGGTCGCGATGGCTCGGTGAGCGTGAATCAGGATGTCAATCTGTATGCCAGCCTGCTGAGCGCCGGAGACCACGTCACGCCCCCGCCCTCACGCTACGCATGGCTGCACGTGGTGAGAGGGGCCGTCGACGTGAACGGCGAGCGACTCACCACCGGCGATGCCGCCGCTTTTACGCCGGACGAGCACGTTGAGCTGACTAGCCACGACGCCAGCGAAGTGCTGCTGTTTGATTTGGCCTAACAGCACCTAACTAGCAAGTGATATAACGCAAAACGGCCCCGTTGGGGCCGTTTTGGTAACAAGCGCTGGCTAGCTATTTGCTTAGCTATTCTGCGCCGAGTAGAGCACGCGAATCTTCAGCGTGTGCTCTACTTGCTTCAGCGCTTCCAGCGCCTGCGGGCCGTAAGCCTTGTCGACATCGATCACCACGTAGCCGACCTTATCGTTGGTCTGCAGATACTGGCCCGAAATGTTGATGCCGTTTTCTGACAGCACGCGGTTGATCTGAGAAAGCACGCCGGGCACGTTGTCGTGAATGTGCAGCAAACGGTGCTTGTCCGGATGCGCGGGCAGCGCCACTTCGGGGAAGTTGACCGAGGTGACCGTGGTGCCGTTGTCCGAGTACGTGATCAGTTTTTCGGAGACCTCGATACCGATGTTCTCCTGGGCTTCCAGGGTAGAACCCCCGATATGCGGCGTCAGAATCACGTTATCCAGGCCGCGCAGCGGGCTTTGGAACTCTTCGTCGTTGCCTTTCGGCTCGACCGGGAAGACGTCGATGGCCGCCCCATTGAGTTTTCCCGCTTTGATCGCTTCCGCCAGCGGCTCGATTTCTACCACGCTGCCCCGGGCAGCGTTGATCAAAATCGCTCCATCTTTCATGGCCGCAATCTCTTTCGCGCCGATCATCCAGCGGGTAGAAGCCAGATCCGGCACGTGCAGGCTGACCACGTCAGAGCGACCGAGCAGCTCTTCCAAACTGCCGACCTGGCTGGCGTTGCCCATGCCCAGTTTGGTGATCACATCGTAGTAAATCACGTTGAAGCCGAGCGATTCCGCCAAGACGGAGAGCTGTGCGCCGATACTGCCGTAACCCACGATACCGAGGGTTTTACCGCGCGCTTCGTGGGAGTTCTTCGCCGACTTCAGCCAGCCACCCTGGTGGGCGCGGGCGTTCTTTTCGGGAATACCACGCAGCAGCATGATCGCCTCTGCCAGCACCAGCTCGGCCACCGAGCGGGTGTTGGAGTAGGGCGCGTTGAAGACCGCGATACCGCGCTTGAGCGCCGCATCCAGATCGACCTGATTAGTACCGATACAGAAACAGCCAACACTCACCAGCTTCTCGGCCGCCTCGAACACGCGCTCGGTCAGCTGCGTGCGGGAGCGAATACCGATAAAGTGAACATCGCGAATCTTCTCGATCAGCGCCTCTTCATCCAGCGAGGTCGGCAGATGCTCGATGTTCTCGTAACCGGCGTTGTGAAAATTGTCCACCGCGCTTTGGTGGACGCCCTCGAGTAGCAGGATCTTGATCTTGCTCTTTTCCAGGGACGTTTTGGCCATGGCTGAATCAACCTCTATGGTCGGCGGCATGCGCCGTGTATCGGTTCACGGGAGGCCCGTATGGTAGCACAGCCGCTTGCGCTCCCGGTGGCTTGCCACGATGAAAAGTGTGCGCTTTCAAGATGAACGAAGCGCAAGTCGACGAATCAACCGATAGCGAGGGCAGACGCCACCCCCTCGCCTCGGTGTATACTGTGCGTTTATTTGACAGCATCCGCAGCCACACTCGTCGCCCTGGCGGACACTAGGGCGCCCGGAAAACGGTAGGCACTGCCCGATGAGCGACACCACACCCCCACAAGATTTTGCCGCAACGGTTGCCCAGCTCGAAACCATTGTGGAACGCCTGGAGTCCGGCGAACTCTCATTGGAAGACGCGCTGACCGCCTTCGAGCAGGGCGTGCGGCTCACCCGCGACGCCCAGCAGCGCCTCGACAGCGCCGAGCTGACCGTGCGCGCGCTGAGCGAAGATGCCGACGGCAAACCGAACGTTGCCCCGTTCGCAGGCACCCAGGAGGCTGGCGACGACAGCGAGGAGACGCCGCCATGGTAACCGCTCACGCCTCTCGACTGACCACGCTGCGCCAAGCCAGCAGCACGCGTGTGGACGCCACGCTGGCCGCGCTGTTCGATGCTCGCCCAGCGGTCGATGAGCGTTTGGAAGCGGCCATGCGCCACGGGCTTTTGGTAGGCGGCAAACGCCTGCGCCCACTGCTGGTCTATTTAGCGGGCCAAGCCCTCGGGGCGAGTGACGAAGACCTAGATGCTCCCGCGGCGGCTATCGAGCTGATTCACGCCTACTCGCTGATTCACGACGACCTACCCGCCATGGACGACGACGACCTGCGGCGCGGCCAGCCTACAGTGCATAAAGCCTTCGACGAGGCCACCGCCATTTTGGCGGGCGACGCCCTGCAGGCGCTGGCGTTCGAAGTGCTGGCCAGTCGCCCTTATCCTCGCTTGGGCCAGCTAGTCACCACGCTGGCGGTCGCCTCTGGCCGCGACGGCATGGTGGCTGGTCAGGCGCTGGATTTAGCCGCCGTGGGCGGCCATCCGGATGCTGACGCCATGGCGCATATGCACGCCCACAAAACCGGCGCGCTGATTGTCGCCGCCGTGCGCCTGGGCGGGCTGGTCGCGGTGGAAGAAAACGACCCGCGTCTTACGGCGCTAATTCGCTACGCCCGCGCCATTGGTCTAGCCTTCCAGATTCATGACGACATCCTGGATGTGACGGGAGACACCGCCACGCTGGGCAAAATTTCTGGCGCTGATGCCGCCCGTGCCAAACCCACCTACCCCAGTTTATTGGGGCTGGCGGGCGCTCAGCGTAAAGCGAACACGCTTATTGACGAGGCCATTGCCGCCCTCGCCCCGTTAGGCGAGCAGGCCGCACCCCTGGCCGATCTTGCCCACTATATGATCGAGCGCGACCACTAACGATGCCTATGAAGCTGTTCGACGAGATACCCCGCGAGCGCCCGGCGACGCCGCTACTAGACTCTTTTGATCACCCCGCCGCGCTGCGGGCGATGAACACCAGCCAGTTGGCCCAGTTGGCCGATGAACTGCGCGCCTACTTGCTCTACAGCGTGGGCGTCACTGGCGGCCACTTTGGCGCAGGCTTGGGCGTTGTCGAGCTCAGCGTCGCACTACACCACGCCTTCCACACGCCGAAAGACCGCTTGGTGTGGGACGTGGGCCATCAAGCCTACCCACATAAAATCCTCACCGGCCGTCGCGATGCCATGCTCGGCATTCGCCAGCACGGCGGTTTGGCGGCATTTCCCCGCCGGGCTGAGTCCGAATACGACACCTTTGGCGTGGGCCACTCCAGCACCTCGATTTCTGCCGCCCTGGGCATGGCCCTCGCCGCTCAGGCGCAGAACGACCCGCGCAAGGTCTGCGCCATCATTGGCGACGGCGCGCTCACCGCAGGGATGGCGTTCGAAGCCTTGGCCCACGCCGGCCACGTCAACGCCAACATGCTGGTGATACTGAACGACAACGAAATGTCGATCTCAGAAAACGTCGGCGGAATTGCCACGTACCTCGCCCGGGTGCTCTCCAGCAAGCCCTACCTCAAAATGCGCGAAGAGGGTAAAAAGGTGCTATCCCACCTGCCCGGCGCCCTGGAGCTTGCCAAACGTACCGAAGAGCACATGAAGGGCATGGTCAGCCCCGCCACGCTGTTCGAGGAGATGGGCTTTCACTACGTTGGCCCCATCGACGGCCACGACCTCGAGGCGCTGACCCAAACGCTGCGTAACCTGCGCGACCAGAAAGGCCCGCAGTTCCTGCATATCAAAACGGTCAAAGGGAAAGGCTTCCTACCCGCCGAAGCCGACCAGATTGGCTATCACGCGATTACTAAGCTGGAAAAAACCACCACGACCGTCAGCGCTCCGCTGGTGAAGCAAGCAGCGGCCCCCAAAAGCGCTGCGAAGAAAAAATACTGCAACGTGTTTGGCGACTGGCTATGCGACATGGCCGCCGCCGACTCACGCCTCATGGGCATTACCCCCGCCATGGGGGAAGGCTCGGATCTGATTCGCTTCTCGCAAACCTATCCCGAGCGCTACTTCGACGTCGCCATCGCCGAGCAGCACGCGGTCACCCTGGCCGCCGGTATGGCCTGCGAAGGCATGAAGCCAGTGGTGGCGATCTACTCCACTTTCCTCCAGCGCGGCTACGACCAGTTGATTCATGACGTGGCGGTACAGGAGTTAGATGTCACCTTCGCCATCGACCGGGCAGGCCTAGTGGGCGAAGACGGTCCCACCCACCACGGCAGCATGGATCTTTCGTTCCTGCGCTGTGTGCCGGGCATGGTGATTCTCGCCCCGTCGGATGAAGCCGAATGCCGCGCCATGCTCAGCGCCGCCTACCATCATCCTGGCCCGGCTGCAGTGCGCTACCCGCGTGGCACCGGCCCCGGCGCGGTGATTCCTGAGCACCTAGAGCCGCTGACCATCGGCGAAGCCCAGGTGCGCCGCGAGAGCACCAGCGACGGTGTGCGCATTGCCCTGCTGGCGTTTGGTAGCGTCAATAGCGCCGCCGCCGAAGTGGCGGAAAAGCTCAACGCCACCCACATCAACATGCGTTCGGTGAAACCACTGGACCGCGATGCTGTGCTCCACGCGGCAGACGAGCATGAACTGCTGGTCACCCTGGAAGAGAACGTCATTGCGGGCGGCGCGGGTAGCGCGGTGAACGAGCTGCTCAACGCGGAAGGCGTTCAGGTGGAAGTGCTGAACTTAGGCCTGCCGGACGCCTTTGTGGAACACGGCACCCCCGCCGAGCTATTGCGCGACTGCGGCCTGGACGCTGAAGGGATCGAGCGCGCCATTCGTGCCCGGCTGCCATAACCTTTGCGTGTGGCCCACGCGTTTTTAACCTATTGAGACGTTTATGTTATTTCTAATTATTGTGTTTGGTTTGATTGGCCTTGCCGTTGGTGGCCCCATTGGCTTACTCGTAGGTGGCGGCCTTGGCTGGTGGCTGGGTCGGCGCATCAGCCGTCGCTTGAACGCTGCCCGCGTTCAAATTCAAGAAGGCTTTTTGGAGTCGATCTTCTCGGTCATGGGCTGCCTCTGCCAGGCCGACGGCAAGGTCACCGAGGGCGAGCTTGGCGTTGCCGAAAAGCTCTTCGATCAAATGCGCCTGCAGGGCGAGCACCGCGCCAAGGCGCGCGCTGCCTTCGAGCGTGGCCGCGCCGATGACTTCGACCTGGAAGCCGAACTGGCCAAGGTCAACCGCCTCACCCAGCGCCAGCCGGTACTGCGCCAAGTCTTTTTACAGGTTCAGTTGAGCGCGATTGCCGCCGATGGCGTGCTGCACCCTGCCGAGCACGAGATGATTCTGCGCGTTGCTCGCGGCGTTGGCTGCAGCGATGCCGAAGTTCAGCAAATCGAAGCAATGCTCCACGGCGCTGCCGCGAACTCCCAAGGGGCCAGCGAAGAGGCGTTGAAAGACGCTTACCGCGTGCTAGGGGTATCGGAAGATGCCAGCGATGCTGAGATCAAAAAAGCCTACCGCCGCCTGATGAGCCAAAACCACCCGGACAAACTGGCCGGTAAAGGGCTACCTGAGAGCATGCGAGAGGTGGCCCAAGCCCGTACCAGCGAAATCGGCAACGCCTACGAGCGTATCAGGGCAGCACGCGGCCAGTAGCCCGTGACAGGCTTCCAGGGAGTGCTACAGTGAAAGCTTCACGGTACTGCCTGGAGCCGCCGAATGATCACGCTATACAGCTTTCCCAATTCCCGCTCGCTACGCGCTGCTTGGACGCTTGAAGAGCTGGGCCTAGAGTACCAGTGCCACCACGTGGCGCTGGATAAAGGCGAGGGGCAAAGTACCGAGCATCTTGCTCGCCACCCGGATGGCAAAGTGCCGGTGCTGGAAGATGGCGAACTCATGCTGTTCGAGTCTGCGCCTATCTGCCGCTATCTCGCCGAGCAGTATGGCGATGGCAGCCTGCTGCCACAAAGCGTGGCCGAGCGCGCCCAGGTCGACCAGTGGCTCAGCTTCATCGTCACCGAGATCGAGCAGCCGCTGTGGCTACAGGCCAAGCACAAATTCGCCCTGCCTCAAGACAAACGCGTGCCGTCGGTACTCCCCACCGCCGCTTGGGAATTCCAGCGGGCGCTGCTCGCACTGGAGCGCCGCTATCGCGGCCAGGAAACCCTGGTAGGCGACACCTTCACCCTCGCGGATCTGTTCCTCACCCATACGCTAACCTGGGCGGCCAGCATGAAACATCGCCTGCCGGAGCCCCTGGTGGCTTACCGCGCCCGTCACGCGAACCGCCCAGCGCTTGCCCGTGCCGCCGAAAAAGAGCAGGCGGCGGCGCAAGCCACCTGATTACACCGCGTTAGGCGAAGGGCGTTGGGGCGGCCCTGAAGCGTTGCTACCTTCGGTACGAGCGGCTCCCCAGGCGCTTTCTAGCCCGTTAGGGAAGCCGCTGCGCTGGCGGTAATCGGGCGTGGCGCCGCCCTGGTAGGCATGGCGCTGACTCAACGCTTTGGCACAGCTAACATCCACTACCGCCAGCACACCCACCGCGGTGAGCGCTAAATAGAGGTTCTCTTTGTGCGATGGGTAGCGCTTTAACGCAAAGGTAAGCGCGGCAAAATCCAGCACATCTCCGCCAACTCGACTCCAGATTGCATTGGTCGGGTTATCCGACAGCGCGCCGATACCGCTGGCAATCTCCCGTGCCCCGCAAGCGCGAATGCTGTTGGCACGGTGAGGCATCCCCAGCGCTCGGCCCAGCCGACGCGGGGCCACTAGCTGATACAACCCCATCCCCAAGCTTAGCCAACCCAAGCCTCTGGCTAACTTATCCGCTGGTGACATCGAGCGTGTTGACGCGTGAGAACGGTGCTTCATCGATGTTGTCATGCTCTCCTCCCTGTGCAGTATCACGGCTTCAGAATGACTTTGACGCAGCCATCCTGTTTATCCCGAAAGGTTTGATACATCTCGGGCCCCTGGGCTAAATCCACCGAGTGCGTAATCACAAACGAAGGGTCGATCTGGCCTTCGTCGATGCGCCGCAGCAGATCATCCGTCCAGCGGTTGACGTGGGTTTGCCCGGTGCGCACGGTGAGCCCTTTGTTCATCAGCGCTCCCATCGGGATTTTATCGACCAGTCCGCCATACACCCCAGGAATCGACAAAATACCCGCCGGGCGGCAGACATAGATCATTTCTCGCAGCACGTGGGCACGATCGGTTTCCAGCCACATGGCCTGTTTTACCCGGTCGTACACCGAGTCCAGCGAGCGCGTGGCGTGGGCTTCGAGCCCCACTGCATCGATACACTTCTCCGGCCCTTTACCGTGGGTTAGCTCCTGCAGCCTGCCCAACACGCTTTCGTGGGCAAAATTAATGGTGATCGCGCCACCTGCTGCGGCCATCGAGAGCCGTTCGGGTACGTTATCGATCACCACGACCTGTTTGGCGCCCAGCAGCACCGCGCTACGCACGCAGAACTGGCCAACCGGACCTGCGCCCCAGATCACGACGGTATCGGTAGGTTGAATGTCACACTGCACGGCGGCCTGCCAGCCAGTGGGGAAAATATCCCCCAGAAACAGCACCTGCTCATCGGTGAGCGTATCGGGCACTTTAATATGCGTGGTGTCGGCAAAAGGCACGCGCACAAACTCGGCCTGGCCCCCCGCATAGCCGCCCGTCAGTTGGGAGTAGCCAAACAGCCCGGCGCCGCCATGGCCAAAGACTTTATCTGCCAGCGATTTATTACGGTTGGAGCGCTCGCAAACCGAGTAGTTGCCACGCTGACACTGCTCGCATTCGCCGCAAAAAATGGTGAAGGGCACCACTACCCGGTCGCCTACCTTGAGGTTGTGCGTCTCGCTGCCCACCTCCATCACTTCGCCCATAAACTCATGGCCAAGGACATCGCCACAGGTCATACCGGGCATATAGTGGTCGTAAAGGTGCAGATCAGAGCCGCAAATAGCGCAGCTACTGACATTGATAATGGCGTCGCGGGGGTGTTCGATCGTGGGGTCGGGCACGGTGTCGTAACGGACATCGTTCTTGCCGTGCCAGCAAAGTGCTTTCATGGCTGCTTCTCCTTACATCGGTGCGCATAGCGTCCTGCCATGTATCACCATAGCTCAGACATACGGCAACCAAAGTTAAGAAAAAGCTTTTTTACAGGCGTTCGGCGACGTTAACGCCTTTATCGAGAAATTTAAGTTAAAAATGGTTCTTCGACGTAACCCACCTACCCCTTACGCTCGATATCCACATCGCTGGCCTGGGTGAAATCATCCAGCGCCATCATGTGGCCGAGCTTGCCGGCTTTGGTGGAGAGGTACTGCTCGTTGTGGGGGTTTAAACCGGTGGTAATGGGCAGCCGCTCGACGACGTTCACGCCGTCGCGGGTCAGCGCATCGACCTTGCGGGGGTTGTTGGTCATCAGCTTGAGCGCGGTAATACCCAAGTGGTTGAGCATCGGCACGCAGAGGTCGTAGCGGCGCATGTCAGCGCCGAAGCCGAGCTGCTCGTTGGCTTCTACGGTATCGGCCCCCTGGTCTTGCAGATGATAGGCGCGGATTTTATTGAGCAGGCCAATGCCACGCCCTTCCTGGCGTAAATAGAGCAGCACGCCGCGCCCCTCTTCCGCAATGCGCTTCAGCGCTTCTTGCAACTGGTAGCCGCAGTCGCAGCGCATCGAAAATAGCGCATCGCCGGTTAAACACTCAGAGTGCACGCGCCCTAACACCGGCTCGCCGCCGCTCACATCGCCCAACGTTAAGGCGATATGGTCCTTACCCGTGGCGTCGTCTTCGAAGCCATGCATGGTGAATGTGGCCCAGGGAGTGGGCAGCCGAGAGGCAGCAATGAAGCGAATGGTCACAGGTTTCCTCGCTGATTAACCAAACCAGTTAACCACACCAGTGTTGGCGAAGTGGGCGGACAGTTTACCAGGAAGCCACGCTGGCCTCACGGTCTTAGCGGGGTGCGACGATTTTTGCCACGGCTTGCGCCGCCACCCCCGGCGATCTTCACGTACAATTCCTATCTTCAGGTACGATGACTCCCTTACAATGCGGGCAAATTTCTCAAGAGCAAGTGTTTATGACCACCACACCTTTGCAAAACGACCGTTTTCTTCGCGCGCTGGCTCGCCAGCCCGTTGACCGCACTCCGGTGTGGATGATGCGCCAAGCCGGCCGCTACCTGCCGGAGTACCGCGCCAGCCGCGCCGACGCAGGCAGCTTTATGGACCTGTGCCGCAATCATGACCTGGCTTGCGAAGTGACCCTGCAGCCGCTAGAGCGCTACCCGCTCGACGCCGCGATTCTGTTTTCGGATATTTTGACCATCCCCGATGCCATGGGGCTGGGCCTCTACTTCGAAACCGGCGAAGGCCCCAAATTCAGAAAAACCGTCCGCACGCCGGAAGAAGTCGCCGCGCTGACGGTGCCAAACGCCGAACGCGACCTGGACTACGTGATGCGGGCGGTCTCGACCATACGCCGCGAGCTGAACGGCCGCATGCCACTGATCGGCTTCTCCGGCAGCCCCTGGACGCTGGCGACATACATGGTCGAAGGCGGTTCCAGCAAAGACTTCCGCCACCTGAAAACCATGCTGTACGACACGCCGGACACCATGCACCAGCTGCTGGACACGCTGGCGCAGTCGGTCACTGACTACCTGAACGCGCAGATTCGGGCCGGTGCTCAGGCGGTACAGATTTTCGATACCTGGGGCGGCGCGCTCTCCACGCCTGCTTACCTAGAGTTCTCGCTGCGCTATATGGAGCAGATCGTTTCCGGGCTGATCCGCGAACACGACGGCCGCCGCGTGCCGGTGATTCTGTTCACCAAAAACGGCGGCCAATGGCTTGAGCATATCGCCTGCGCCGGTGCCGACGCGCTGGGCATCGATTGGTCGACCGAGCTTTCCGACGCCCGCGCCCGCGTAGGCCATAAAGTTGCCCTGCAGGGCAACCTGGACCCCAACGTGCTATTTGCTCGCCCCTCCGCCATTC
Source organism: Halomonas meridiana (assembly GCF_009846525.1). Classification (NCBI taxonomy): domain Bacteria; kingdom Pseudomonadati; phylum Pseudomonadota; class Gammaproteobacteria; order Oceanospirillales; family Halomonadaceae; genus Vreelandella; species Vreelandella aquamarina. Next base: position 3,637,719 of record NZ_CP024621.1, read on the forward strand.
GCGCCGAAGTGGCCCGCGTGCTGGAGAGTTACGGCCACGGCCCGGGCCACGTGTTCAACTTGGGCCACGGCATCAGCCAGTTCACCAATCCCGACCACGTCACCGCCTTTATGGAGGCGCTGCACGACTTAAGCCCGCAGTACCATCAGGGCATTCCGACCCAAACGAACGACCAGTGCCCAGGAGCCAAGCAATGAGCGACTTACGCGACGACCAGTGGTTTACCGAAGTCTTTGATAGCCACGGCAGCGCTTTCTCGCTGAAAATCACCGAAAAACTGCTTGATGTGCAGAGCCCTTACCAGCACCTGGAAGTGTACGCCACCGAAACCTACGGCAACCTGATGGTGCTGGATGGCTGCGTGATGCTGACCGATCGCGACAACTTCCTCTACCACGAGATGATTGCTCACCCGGCGCTGTTCACCCACCCAGACCCCAAGCGGGTGGTGATCATTGGCGGCGGCGACTGCGGCACGCTGAAAGAAGTGCTGCGCCATCCGGGCGTTGAAAAAGTCACTCAGATCGACATCGATGAAGAAGTGACCAAAGCCTCCGAGCGCTTTTTCCCGTCGCTGGTGGAAGCCAACGGCGACCCCCGCGCCGAGCTGCTGTTTGCTGACGGCGTGAAATGGGTAGATGACGCCGCCGACGAAAGCATCGATGTGCTGATCATCGACTCCACCGACCCGGTAGGCCCTGCCGAAGGCCTGTTCAAAACCGACTTTTTGAAGCGCTGCCACCGCATTCTGAAAAGCGGCGGCGTCATGGTTCAGCAGAGTGAGTCACCGCTGTACCACAGCGGCTCGATTATCCGCGAACTGCGTAACGACATGCGCGAAGCTGGCTTTGATAGCGTGGCCACCCTGCCCTTCCCCCAGCCGGTCTACCCTTCCGGCTGGTGGAGCGTGACGCTAGCAGGCAAAAGCACCAACGTTGAAAGCTTCCGTGAAGAGGCTGCCGCCAGCCACGAAATGCCGCTACAGTACTACACAGTAGATGCCCACCGTGGTGCCCTGGCGCTGCCGCCCTTTATGCGTAAAGCCTTCGCATAACTTCGCGGTAACGTCATGCATCAGGCCGGGCTCTGCCCGGCCTTTTTTATGCGCAAGTGTTGCTGCGCTCGACGTTAAGGAATAACAAATGAACACCACGCGTTGGTTAGGATTGGGAATCACTCTATTAGCCCCGGCCCTCTGGGTACCTGCCACGGCCATGGCCGATACCCTTGAGGCCATTCAAGAGCGCGACAGCGTGCGCTGCGGTGTTAATGCGGCCCAGCCCGGCTTTTCATCGTTAGACGATAATGACCAATACCGCGGCCTGGACACCGACGTGTGTCGCGCTATTGCCGCCGCTGCGCTGGGCGATGCTAGCAAGGTCAATTTCGTGCCGTTAGATTCAGTGGAACGCTTTGCCGCGCTGCAGTCTGGCGAGGTGGACGTACTCTCCCGCACCACCACCTGGACCTCCAGCCGCGACACCACGCTGGGGATGAACTTCACTGGCGTCAGCTATTACGACGGCCAGGCGTTTATGGTGGCCAGCGACCTCGGCGTACAGAGCGCCAAAGAGCTGGATGGGGCCGCTGTTTGCACCCAGTCAGGCACCACCAGCGAGCTCAATCTTTCCGACTACTTCCGCATTAACAACATGACCTATGATGCGGTGGTGTTTGATTCACCTGAGCAGTCGATTGCTGGGTTTGAAGCCGGCCGCTGCGACGTATTGAGCTCGGATGCCTCGCAGCTCTACGCCCAGCGCATTCAACTGGCCGACCCCAATATGGCCGTAGTATTGCCCGAAATTATCTCCAAAAAGCCGCTAGGCCCCGCCGTGCGCCAAGGCGATGACCAGTGGTTCAACATCGTGAAGTGGTCGCTGTTTGCCATGCTGAACGCTGAAGAGCTGGGCGTCAGCCAAGCCAATGTGGATGAACAGTTAAGCTCAGAAAATTCCGATGTGATGCGCCTGCTGGGGCAAGACGGCGACTTTGGCGAAGCCATGGGCCTACAATCAGATTGGGCTTACCAAATCGTCAAACAGGTCGGTAACTACGCGGACATCTATGACCGCAACGTGGGCGCGGACTCTGATTTCAACATTGCCCGTGGTCTGAATGCCCTGTGGAAGGATGGTGGGATTCAGTACGCGCCGCCCATTCGCTAGCGCGCTCGGTCACTCGCCAGCGGCTGCGCACCAAAAAGGCGCAATGCGTAGCCGCTGGCGCACTTTTTTGCACCAAGACCTTCGTTAAATTCGCTGATTTTACGTTGAAAAGCGCTGAATTTGCCGACATATCTTTTTTGGCACCTTCCTTGCTAGCTTTTAGTGATGCATCACCATGCATAACGACACTAAAATCGAGGAAGGGGAACACAACATGATCAATAAGAAACACCTGGTACTTCTGGCCTCTGCAGGCGCGATCACTCTTGCGGGCGTTGCCACCGCCCAAGCCGATACGCTGGAAGATACCCGCGAGCGTGGTGCCGTTCAGTGTGGCGTGAGCGACGGCTTACCAGGTTTTTCCGCCCCGGACGATAACGGCAACTGGCAGGGCCTGGACGTTGACGTCTGTCGCGCCGTCGCCGCTGCGGTACTGGGCGACGCGGATGCCGTCAACTACATCTCGTTGAACGCCGTCGAGCGTTTCACCGCGCTGCAGTCTGGCGAAGTGGATATTCTTTCTCGTAACACCACCTGGACCACTACCCGTGACACTACCCTGGGCCTAAATTTCACCGGCGTTAACTTCTACGACGGCCAGGGCTTCATGGTATCTCGCGACCTCGGTATTACCAGCGCGGCCGAGCTGGATGGCGCAGCGATCTGTATCCAATCCGGTACCACCACCGAGCTGAACCTAGCGGACTACTTCCGTGCCAACGGAATGGAGTTCGACCCCATCGTTTTCGATACCTCTGAGCAAACCGTCGGTGGCTTCCAGGCAGGCCGCTGTGACGTTCTGACGTCTGACACCTCTCAGCTGGCGGCCCTGCGCATTCAGCTCGACGACCCGGCGGGCGCCATGATTCTGCCGGATGTCATCTCGAAAGAGCCGCTGGGTCCGGTCGTGCGTCAGGGTGACGATCTGTGGTTCAACATCGTGAAGTGGTCGCTATTCGCTATGATCAACGGTGAAGAGTACGGCGTCACCAGCGAAAACGCTGAAGAGATGCTCAGCTCCGAGAACCCGGACGTGGCGCGTCTGCTCGGCCAGGACGGTAACTACGGTGAAGGCATGGGTCTCGAAGCCGACTGGGCTTACAACATCCTGAGCCAAGTGGGTAACTACGGTGAAAGCTTCGAGCGCAACGTAGGTATGGGTTCACCGCTGGAAATCGAACGTGGTGTCAACGCCCTGTGGAACCAAGGCGGCTTCCAGTACGCACCGCCGATTCGCTAAGCGTCTCGCTTGACCCCGGCCCGCCACCCCTTTGGGTCCTGGCGGGCCATTTGATTGACCTTCCGTATCGCGGAGACGCCACCCATGTCCGTAAGACCTAACGCTCGCCCCGTTGGCCAAAAGCCACCGTTCTGGCGAGACCGCGCCAAACGTGCGCTCATCTTCCAATGTCTGCTGATTGCCGCTGTCATCGCCTTTCTGTTCTATATCGTCGGCAACGTGCAAGACAACCTTTCCTCTCGGGGTATCACCACAGGCTTTGGCTTCCTGAGTAATACCGCCGGCTTTGGGATCGTACAGAGTCTGATCGACTACTCCTCCCAAAGCACCTATGGCCGCACCTTTTTCGTTGGCCTATTGAATACGCTGCTGGTGGGCGGGCTAGGCGTGATTGCCGCCACCCTCATTGGCTTCATTGTCGGTATCGCCCGTTTATCGCCCAACTGGCTGATCGCCAAACTGGCGGCGGCGTATATCGAAACGTTTCGTAATATCCCGCTGCTGCTGCAGATCTTCTTTTGGTACTTTGCCGTGCTGCGGGCGCTCCCCAGCGCGAGGGAAAGCCTGGCATTTGGCGAAGCCGTGTTCCTTAACGTGCGCGGGCTTTACCTGCCTGAGCCGCTGTTCGAATCAGGCTTTGGGCTGATTCCTGTCACCTTCGTGGTCGCCATCTCAGCCAGTATCGCGCTGGTGATTTGGGCGAAGCGCCGTCAGGAGGCCACGGGGCAGCGCATTCCCGCGTACTGGATCTCCTTTGCGCTGATCTTTGGCCTGCCGCTGCTGGTCATGTTCGTCACTGGCGTGCCTATCACCTGGGAAATGCCCGAGCTGCGCGGCTTTAACTTCCGCGGCGGCATCACGGTGATTCCCGAGTTCCTGGCGCTATGGTTTGCGCTATCGATCTATACGGCGTCGTTCATTGCCGAGATCGTGCGCTCCGGCATTCAGGCCATTTCTCATGGCCAAACCGAAGCGGCTCAAGCCCTGAGCCTGCCGCGTAACCTAGTGCTGCGCCTGGTGGTCATTCCTCAGGCGCTACGAGTCATCATTCCCCCGCTCACCAGCCAATATTTGAACCTGATCAAAAACTCGTCGCTGGCTACGGCCATTGGCTATCCGGACCTCGTATCGGTGTTTGCAGGGACCACGCTGAACCAGACAGGCCAAGCCATCGAGGTCATTGCCATGACCATGGCGGTCTACCTGACGATCAGCCTGCTGGTGTCCATGTTCATGAACTGGTTCAACGCCCGTGTGGCGCTGGTTGAACGCTAGGCTGAGGCGAGGAGCCACACATGATTCATAATCAAACCATGATCGAGCAGCGACCGGCGCCCAGCAGCTCCGTGGGCGCCATTGCTTGGCTGCGCACCAACTTGTTCAACGGCCCGATCAATACGATCTTCACGTTGATTGGCCTCTACATTCTCTATCTGCTGGTGGTACCCACCGTGCAGTGGGCGTTCATCAACGCCGACTGGGTCGGCACCACCCGCGACGACTGCTCACGGGAAGGGGCCTGCTGGGTCTTTATCAACGCCCGTTTGACCCAGTTCATCTATGGCCTCTACCCCAGCGAAGAGATCTGGCGCGCCAATATCGTGTTCGCCATGTTCTTTACCCTAATCGGCTGGCTGGCGATTCCCAAACTGCCTTTCAAACGCTGGGTGGCCATTTTTGCGCTGGTCGTTTTCCCGGTGTTGTCGTTCATACTGCTCTACGGCGGCTACTTCGACCTTCCCCAGGTGCCGACGCACCGCTGGGGTGGCCTGATGCTGACACTGCTGCTGGCCACGGTGGGCATGGTGGGCGCGCTGCCGATCGGTATTGTGCTGGCCTTGGGGCGACGCTCCAACATGCCGATCGTCAAAAGTTTCTGCGTGGTGTTTATCGAGTTCTGGCGAGGAGTGCCGCTGATCACCGTGCTGTTCATGGCCTCGGTAATGCTGCCGCTGTTCCTGCCTTCCGAGATGAACGTAGACCGCCTGGTGCGGGCGCTGATCGGTTTGACGCTGTTCCAAAGCGCCTACATGGCCGAGGTCATCCGCGGTGGGTTGCAAGCCATTCCCAAGGGCCAAGAGGAGGCGGCGGCTGCCCTCGGCATGACCTACTGGAAGCGCATGGGGCTGATCATTCTTCCCCAGGCGCTGAAGATGATGATCCCAGGTATCGTGAACACCTTCATTTCGCTGTTCAAAGACACCACTCTGGTCATGATCATCGGGCTTTTCGACCTTTTAGGGATCGTGCAAGCGGCCCTGGCCGACTCACGCTGGCTCGGCTTCTCGTTGGAAGGTTACGTGTTCGCTGCCTTCATGTTCTGGATTTTCTGTTTCAGCATGTCGCGCTACAGCCAGTACCTAGAACGCAAGCTGCATACCGGCCACAAGCGCTAACGCCGCTTTCATCAACGATTTTTAGCAGGATAGTGACATGACTCAAGCAGCCACCAACACCCCTGGCACCAGCCCCTCCGATCTGATGGTAGAAATGCGCGGCGTGAACAAGTGGTACGGCGATTTCCACGTGCTGCGCGACATTTATCTGGAAGTGAAACGCGGCGAGCGGATCGTCATTTGCGGGCCTTCAGGCTCCGGTAAATCCACCATGATTCGCTGCATCAACCATCTGGAAGAGCACCAAAAAGGCGAGATCGTGGTAGGCGGCGTACCGCTCACTCAGGACGTCAAACGCATCGAGCAGATTCGCCGTAGCGTCGGCATGGTGTTCCAGCACTTCAACCTGTTCCCTCACCTCACGGTGCTAGAGAACTGCTGTATCGCACCGATGTGGGTGCAAAAAAAGCCCCGCAAAGAGGCCGAAGCCATGGCCATGCAGTACCTGGAACGGGTACGCATTGCCGAGCAGGCCAAAAAGTATCCTGGCCAGCTCTCTGGTGGCCAGCAACAGCGTGTCGCCATTGCCCGCTCGCTGTGTATGCACCCGGACGTGATGCTATTTGACGAACCCACCTCTGCCCTTGACCCGGAAATGATCAAGGAAGTGCTGGACGTGATGGTGGAACTGGCCGAAGAGGGCATGACCATGCTCTGCGTCACCCACGAGATGGGCTTTGCCAAAACCGTGGCCGACCGCGTGATCTTTATGGACCAGGGGCAAATCATTGAAGAGAACGCGCCGGAGCCGTTCTTCAATAACCCGCAGTCTGAGCGCACCCAGCTCTTCTTGAGCCAGATTCTGGGGCATTAATTCAGCTTCCAACGCCACATAGTGGTGAACGTGGGCCTCCAATGAGGCCCATTTTTATGTGGCCTCTACTCCACAACCACTCCACAACATCACAACCAGTGAGTCATCATGGAAAAGCTATTTATTGACCGTGCACCGCAGCCCATTGCCCCGTTTTCACACGCCTGCCGCGTGGGCGATCTGGTCTTTATCACCGGCCAGATGCCCACCGTGCCGGAAACCAACGAGATGCTGTTAGGCACCTTCACCGAGCAAACCCACCGAGTAATGCAGAACCTGGCCATCGTGCTGGAAGAAGTCGGCAGTAGCTTTGAGTACGTGGTTCAGTCGCGGGTGTTCATCACCAATATGGGCCACTTCGATGAAGTGAATCAGGTCTACGCCAGCTACTTCCAACAACCGCTGCCCACCCGCACCTGCATCGGCGTGACCGGGCTTGCGGGCGGCGCGGATGTGGAAGTCGATATGATTGCCTGGATTCCTCCCAAAGAGGGCGCTTAACCGCCCACAAGCGTAATGCTGGCGGGCAGTAGCGCAGGCTGCTCCCGGTGTTGAGTCAGTGGCCTGCCCGCCAGCGCCGTGAGCAGAATTTGCAGGGGGTCGCCGTGGCTGACCACCAGCACCGTTTCACCCTCAAAGCGTTGCTCCAACGCTTCCAGCGCAGCAACCATGCGCGCCGCGACACACTTGACCGGCTCCACCTGCCACTGGGTGTGGTCGGCGTTCTGGGCATCGAAGGCCCACACCTCCGGGTAGTGGCTATCCGCCTGACCCTCCAATTCACCAAAGTGGCGCTCCCTCAAGCGCTCCTCTTTTTGCATCTCCAACCCAAACGCGGCGGCCACTCGGGCGGCGGTGTGCGTAGTGCGTAAAAAGTCCGAATGCACGACCTGTGTGGGTACCGGCCAGTGCCACCGTGCGACGGTATCTGCCAGCTGCTGCTCGCCCTGCGGCGACAGCCCATACGCCAACAGCCCTCGCTCGGGGGAGCTGATGATGGTGCCTTGTGCGTTAGCCTGGCTATGGCCGTGGCGCATCAGCAGATAGCGGTTTCGCCAATGATGACGTGAGTCGTCTATATCCATGCTCTTTTCTCTATGAAAACCGTGTTTGACCAAACACGGAACGGTTGCCATGGTTAAAGGGTAATCAATGACATGGAGGACGTATGACAATGACCACCTATATCGTGGTAGCCGACGCCGCTCGGGCACGTATCTTCACCCGTGATGCACTTCACCTCGCCGAGCAGGAGAGCTTGGTACACGCCGCAGGCAGGCTGCATGAAGGCGACTTGATCACGGACCGCCGCGGTGCCGATGTTCATGAGTCTACGTCAACGTCATCGCGCTCATCCGGCGAGGAGGGCGCGGCCTCCCAACATGAAAACGAGCTGTTTGCCAAAGAAGTCGCCCAGCGACTCTACACTGCGCGGGTGGACAACAGCATGGACAAGCTGATCATGGTCGCGCCTCCCAAGTTCTTGGGGCTGCTCAAAGAGAAGCTCGACAACCCCACGCAGAAGCTGGTCACGCACACGCTCTCAAAAGACCTCAGCAAAGCGTCCATGGCTGATATTCAGAACGCGGTCAGCGATCTTCGTTAACACTACAGTTAGCGCTTACTAACTTTTTTCCTGCTTTTTACTAAAGGCGTAGTCGCTCTCGCCGATACCCATCATGAACCCTGATGATCCCGAGAGCGACTATGTTTTCTTCCCTACGTTTACGTATCTTGCTAGCGGCCCTTATCGCTATTGTGTTGGCTTTAACGGTGAATGGCATTGCTAGTTACACGACTGTAAAGCATCACAATAGTGAGCAGGTTAATCGCAACCTAAGCGCTGTTGTGAATGGAAACACACAGGCCATCGATGAGTGGTTCAATGCGCGCTACACGATGTTAGCCAGCATGGAACACACTGCAGGTAGCGAAGAGCCGCTACAAGCCTTGCGACAATTAGCCGATTCTGGCGACTTTATGACCGCTTACATTGCTTACCCGTCCACATCAGAGGGAATTTTCTCAGACGGCTGGCAACCCCCTAGCGATTATGACCCACGCCAGCGTCCCTGGTATCAAGGCGCGGTGAACGCGCAAGACACTATCATCACCGCCCCGTATGTCGATGCTCAAACGGGCGGCCTGATCGTTACCTTCGCCCGCCCCTTCTATCAAAACGGCGAACTAGCCGCTGTGGTTGGGGCCGATATTACGATTGCTGACGTTATCGATATTGTTGCCAGCATTTCCCCCACACCGTCTAGCTTTGGCTTTCTAACCACCAACGATGGCACGCTGGTTGCCCATCCGGATGAGTCGCTGACGCTGGAGCCTTCAAGTGTATTAAGCGATGCGCTCACGCCTTCGGACCTCACTCGCATCGTGCAGGCAGACTCCCCACAGCCGCTAGCTCTGCAAGGCAGCGATAAACTGCTAATGGGCAGTGCTGTAGGCGGCAACAGCGGTTGGCAGTTGGTCGTCGCGTTAGACGAAGCAGAGGCCACCGCAGGCCTGCGCGCCATTGCCACCACGTCCATCGTGACCCTGCTGATCGTCGCGGCCATTACCGCCGTGGTCTTTGGCATATTGCTGTCGCTGCTGCTGCGTCGCCTGCTGGGCGTCCGCAATGCGATGGATAACATCGCCTCGGGCGAAGGCGACTTGACCCAGCGCCTTCCCGAGGAGGGCACCGACGAAGTGGCTCAAATTGCCAGCGCCTTCAATCGCTTCGTAGGCAAAATGGAAGACGTCTTGATCGACGTGCGCACCAGCAGCGAATCGGTGCACCACGCCGCTAACGAGATTGCCATGGGTGGCCAGGATCTCTCGCGCCGTACGGATAACGCCGCCTCGAGCCTGCAGCAAACCTCGGCCTCGGTCGAAGAGATCACCAGCACCGTACAGCACACGGCGGCCTCAGCCCAGGAAGCCAACAAGCTCTCCCACGCGGCCACCGAAGTCGCGAAAGAGGGCGGTCAGGTGGTATCGAACGTGGTCACCACCATGGAAGACATCTCCGACGCTTCCAACAAGATTGGCGATATCGTCACGTTGATGAACAGCATCGCTTTTCAAACCAATCTGCTGGCACTGAACGCCTCGGTCGAGGCTGCCCGCGCGGGTGAACACGGCCGTGGCTTTGCCGTCGTGGCAGAGGAAGTACGCAAACTGGCTGGCCGTAGCAGCGACGCGGCCAACGATATCCAGAAACTGATCGAGGACTCGCAAGCCAAGGTGAATAACGGCACCTCGTTGGTGCGTAACGCGGGGAGTACCATGCAGGATATCGTCGAGCACATCACCCGCGTGACCGATGTTCTAGAAGAGATCAACGCCGCGACGAGCGAACAGAGCGACGGTATCAAGCAGGTCAATATTGCGGTGGCAGAACTGGACCGGATGACCCAAGAAAACGCTGCGATGGTCGAAGAGTCCACCACCGCCGCCGAGCAGTTGAAAGAGCAGGCGGATCACCTGACCGGGACGATCAGCAGCTTCAAACTCTCTCACACGGCATCGCCCGCGCTACAGGCGCCACAGGACCGTTTACCGCGCACGTCGGAGAGTTTCTAACCGGCAGCGCCTCCCTGGCCGCCTCCGCCCTCTTGCCTGCGGTGGTGGCCATGTCACGCGTTAGCCATGAATCTTTGTTCTACTGGTTCAAGGATGGCACTCGATACGCTCTTTCGCCTCTTGCTGAAACAGGACCGCTCCCCTATGCACTTTCGTTCCCTTCGCTCTCTCGTTTTGGCGTTGGCAGGCCCTTGCCTGCTTGCCGTCGTTGCCGCGCTAGTGGTGTATAACCTGATCGCGGCCGCCCGCACCCAACAAACCGTTGAAGAGCATACCCAGACGCTCATGCAAAGCGCACTGGACGCGCGGCTCGATGCCATTGCCGAAGCAGAGGGTGAACGGATTCAGCGCGAGCTGGACAAGGCCATGACCCTGGCCAGCCAGCTCGCCACCACCAACGCCCTCATGGGCGTGGAAGATGCCGAAGGTCAGCGTGCGCTCTACCTGAGCCGCCGTCAGCTTTCCAACTTGGTACGGCAGACGGTTGCCGACAACCCGGCGCTGCTGGATGCGTTCATCGGCTGGGAGCCCAACGCCTTTGGAGACGACGCCCGCTTTGCTGGCGACGAGCGCTACGGCCACGATGGCAGCGGCCGCTTCATGCCCTGGTGGTACCGCACTGAGGATGGCTCGCTTGAGGTCTTACCACTAGGCGACACTATGGAGAGCGAAACCCGCCTCGCCAGCGGCGTGCGTGAGGGGGAGTACTACCTCTGCCCACGCGAAACGCTCGCCCCCTGTGTGATCGACCCCGCCGCCTACGATTACGACGGCGAAACGCAGCTGGTCACCTCGTTCAACGCACCGATTTTGGTGAACGGCGAATTTCGCGGTGTGGCCGGGGTCGACCTCTCGCTGAACTTCATTCAAACGCTGCTGCGCGACGCCAACGCCGCGCTGTATGACGGCGCAGGCCGTATGGCGCTGGTCGCCGGGCGCGGCGGCTTGGTGGCGGACACCAACGGCGAAGAGGCCCTGGGCCTGCCTGCCAGCAACGCGCTGAGCGACACGGCGCTTGACGGCATTGCCGAAGCCACATCACAAGGCAGCCTCTACAGCAGCATGGCCAACGGCATGTTTCAGCGCTATCAGCCACTGACCATTGGCGATACGGAGCAGCCGTGGGTACTAGTGCTACAGCTGCCCGAGTCCGTCGTGCTCGCCGAACTCAACGCGCTGCAGAACGTTTTGAGCGATCAGCGCCAGCAAAACACCCTAGGGATGACGCTGGTGGGGCTGCTGCTGGCGGCCATCGGCATCGCTGCCCTGTGGTGGATTGGTGGGCGTATTGCGAGTCCGCTCAAACGCTTAGCGAACAGAATGGAAGAGATCGCCTCTGGAAACGGCGATCTCACTCAGCGCCTGCCCGTGCATGGCCGCGATGAGAGCGCCGCCGTGGCCGAGCAGTTCAACGCCTTTGCCGGAAAAATTCAGGCCATTCTGCTGGACGTACGGCGCAGCAGCGAGGCCGTGAACCACGCAGCCAACGAGATCACCCAAGGTGGCCATGACCTGTCACGGCGTACCGAGCAAGCCGCTGCCAGCCTGCAAGAAACCTCGGCAGCGATGGAAGAGATCAGCAGCACCGTCAGCCACACCACCCACGCCTCCCAAGAGGCCAGCGGGCTGTCCAACACCGCCTCGCAGCTGGCTTCCCGTACCGACAAGGCGTTTGTGCAGGTGGTCTCGACCATGGATGACATCCGCGCGACCTCGGCAGAAATTCAGAGCATCGTCAGCGTGATCGACGGCATTGCCTTCCAAACCAACCTGCTGGCGCTCAACGCCTCAGTGGAAGCTGCACGAGCTGGCGAGCACGGGCGCGGCTTTGCCGTGGTGGCCGATGAAGTGCGCAAGCTGGCCTCGCGCAGCAGCGACGCCGCTAAGGATATCCGCCAGCGCATCGATGCGTCTGCCGATAAGGTCGAAAGCGGTACGCAAATGGTACGCGACGCTGAAGCCGCCATGCACGAGCTGGCCGATAGCGTGACGCGCGTCACCCAAATGCTGGGCGATATCAGTACGGCAGCCGGTGAGCAGAACGACGGCATTAACCAAGTCAGCGTCGCGGTGACCGACCTGGATCAGATGACCCAGCAAAACGCCGCCCTGGTGCAAGAGTCCACCACCGCGGCCGAGCAGCTTAAAGACCAAGCGGACAGGCTGGCCGCGCTGGTGGGTGGCTTTACGCTAGAGGCGTCGCAGCATCCGGCTCAAGCGCTGCCAAGCCCTGAAAAGACCAAGGTGTAACCGCTAGGGAATCGGTGGCAGCGGGATATCGTCACTGCGCTTGGCCCCGGCGGTCATTTCCCGGCAGAGACGTAAAAACTCCCGCACGCCGGTGGTGAGGTACTTGTGGCGATGCCAGATGAACGTGAACTGGCGCTTTAGATCCAACTCCGGCGTGGGCAGCGGCACCAAGCTGCCGCGCCGGAAGGCATCGCGCAGTGCCAGCCGCGACACGCAGCCAATCCCTAAGCCCGACTCCACCGCGCGTTTAATGCCCTCGGTATGCTCCAGCTCCAATAGCGTATTGAACCGGCTGCGACGGTGGCGGGCGGCATGCTCCAACGTCATGCGCGTGCCTGAGCCCTCCTCACGCATGATCCAATCCTCCCGCAGCAGCTGATCCAGCTCCAGGTGCTCCCGCCCTGCCAGCGGGTGGCGCGGCGAGCAGAACACGCACAGCTCATCCTCGACCCAGGGCTGGCTGATGATCATGTCGTCATCGCATTGCCCCTCAATCAGCCCTAAATCGAGCGAGTGCTGGCGCACGCCCTCGATGATATGCCGCGTATTGCGCACCGCCAGCCGCACCCGGCTGCCGGGATAGCGCTGCATGAAATCGCTGATCAGCAGCGTGGCCAGATAGTTACCGATGGTAAGCGTTGCCCCCACGTCCAATGCGCCCACGCCCTGCTGACCCCGCAGCAGCTCTTCGACCTCTTCGGCGCGGTCCAGCAGGGCCACCGCCTTGGGCAGTAGCTGGAAGCCGAGCGCGTTGAGTTTCAGGCGTTTCCCGATGCGATCAAGCAGCTGGCAGTCGAACTGGCGCTCCAGCTCGGCCAGCGCCGTGCTGGTAGCCGATTGCGACATGGCCAGCGCGCGCGCCGCGTGGGAAACGCTCTCGTGCTGAGCAACGGCTACGAAGACTTCTAGCTGACGCAGGGTGTAGTGCATGACCAAAACCTATCTGTCGAGTAATCGGCGAAGGGCTATATCGATTTTAAAGATAAGCGTTATCAAGATAATTTGCTTAACAGATATACCACCCTTATTTAGAATTGGGAGCAACCTATAGAGCTATTTTTTATTCTTTTTTGGAATATGGCGAGCAAGGCTTAGACCGCGCCGCCTCTGGAGGAGTGAGCATGAGCAAGTTTGCCCTGGAAGAAGTGCTAAGCGTTCACCACTGGAACGATACCCTGTTCAGCTTCCGCACCACCCGCGAGCGCAGCCTGCGCTTCAAAAACGGCCAATTCGTCATGATCGGTCTCGAAGTGGACGGCAAGCCGCTGATGCGCGCGTACTCCATCGCCAGCCCCAACTACGAAGACCACCTGGAATTCTTCAGCATCAAAGTGCCCGATGGCCCGCTCACCTCGCGCCTACAGCACCTGAAAGTAGGCGACCAAATCATGGTCAGCCGCAAGCCGACTGGCACGCTGGTGTGCGACGATCTGCTGCCGGGCCGCAACCTGTATATGCTCTCGACCGGTACCGGCTTGGCGCCGTTCATGAGCCTGATTCAAGACCCGGAAGTTTACGAGCGCTTCGAAAAAGTCGTGCTGGTACACGGCGTGCGTGAAGTCTCCGAGCTGGCCTACGCCGACTTCATCACCAAAGAGCTGCCCGCCCACGAGTACCTGGGCGAAGAGATCGCCGAAAAGCTCGTGTACTACCCCACGGTCACCCGTGAAGAGTTTCACACCATGGGCCGCCTGACCGACCACATCCGCAGCGGCAAGCTGTTCGAAGACACCGGCCTACCGCCGATTGACCCGCGCCAAGACCGCGCCATGATCTGCGGCAGCCCGGCGATGCTGGACGACACCAGCGCTCTGCTCGACGAACTGGGCCTGAACATCTCCCCGCGTATGGGCGAGCCGGGCGACTACGTCATCGAGCGTGCGTTCGTCGAGAAGTAAGTGCTGTTTGAATGGTGAAGGGTGAATGGTGAATAGAAAATCGTAGCCCGTGTCATCGTCGCCTTATGCACAAAGCCCCTGTGGATGCTATCCACAGGGGCTTTGTCTATTCAGCGCAACTCACTGTTCACGCCTTGCCCTTCACTACTGACGCTTCACCGTTAAACCGCGTCTTTACCGGTTTCACCAGTACGGATACGGATGACCTGCTCAAGGGGCATTACAAAGATTTTACCGTCACCGATCTTACCGGTGTTGGCGACCTGAGTAATCGCGTCGATCACCTGCTCGGCCATATCGTCGTCAACGGCGACTTCCAGCTTCACCTTGGGCAGGAAATCCACCACGTACTCCGCACCACGGTAGAGTTCCGTGTGGCCTTTCTGACGGCCAAAGCCTTTCACTTCCGTTACCGTAATGCCCTGCACGCCGATATCAGAGAGCGATTCGCGTACGTCATCAAGCTTGAACGGCTTGATAATGGCTGAGATCAATTTCATTGCGACATCCTCTAGCTTGGTGGCCCACTGTATCAAAACAGCGTTATTGAACGGTTGTCATAACCCATCAAGGTTGGCGGGGCGCTCGCATAGCCAAGCCCGTTACCCAGTCGGTTAAGCATACACCGCCCAGGGCGGAGAATAAAAAACCCGTACGTACCTAGCTCATAACTAGCGACGTGCCGCCGATGCGTAAACGACAAAAAGGCCTCCCACTCGGGGAGGCCACAAGGAGCACGCCAGCTCACATGATTAGCGCAAGCTTATTTCTTAACGCTAAACTCGGGGTAGGCTTCCAGACCGCACTCAGCGATATCGACGCCTTCATACTCTTCTTCTTCGCTAACGCGGATACCCATGACCGCTTTCAGCACCAGCCATACCACTAAGCTTGCGATGAAGACCCAGCCAAAGATGCCCACGATACCGATTAACTGTGCACCGAAAGAGGCGTCGCCGTTGGTGAGCGGCACTGCCAGCACACCCCAGATACCAACCACACCGTGTACGGAGATCGCACCGACCGGGTCATCCAGCTTCAGCTTGTCGAGGGTCACGATGGCACCCACCACAATCAGACCACCTACCGCACCAATCATGGCAGCGCCCAGTGCTGACGGAGAGAGCGGGTCAGCGGTAATCGCGACCAGGCCGGCCAGCGCACCGTTCAGTGCCATGGTGAGGTCCGCTTTACGGAACCACAGTTTGGCTAGCACCAGCGCAGCAATCACGCCACCGGCAGCCGCTGCGTTGGTGTTCACGAACACTTGTGCAACGTTGTTGGCTGAACCGATATCGGACATTTTCAGCTCGGAGCCGCCGTTGAAACCGAACCAGCCCATCCACAGGATGAAGGTACCCAGCGTTGCCAGCGGCATGTTGGCACCGGGAATCGCATGGATAGAGCCATCTTTACCGTACTTGCCTTTACGCGGGCCCAGTACCAGTACACCGGCGAGCGCTGCAGCCGCACCGGCCAGGTGCACGATGCCGGAACCGGCGTAGTCGGAGTAGCCGACTTCAGACAGCCAGCCGCCGCCCCAGGTCCAGTAGCCAGACACCGGGTAGATGAATGCCGTCATCACCACGGCAAAGGCCAGAAATGCCCACAGCTTCATACGCTCAGCAACCGCACCCGAGACAATCGACATGGCGGTGGCCACAAACACCACCTGGAAGAAGAAGTCAGAGCGCATGGAGTAGTAAGGCGCATCGTCGCCACCGGCCAGCACCGCATCGGCGCTGTTTTCAGTGCCGATCAAGAAGCCCAGGTTCGGCAGGAAGCCGCCTGCGCTGCTGGAGTACATGATGTAGTAGCCCACCAGCAGGTACATGGTGCAGGCAATCGCGAACAGCGCGATGTTTTTCGTCAGGATTTCGGCGGTATTCTTGGAGCGAACCAAGCCTGCTTCCAGCATGGCGAAGCCAGCGGCCATCCACATGACCAGCACGCCGCAGATCAAGAAGTAAAACGTATCGAGCGCATAGCTCAAATCAGCTAACTCATTCATGAGGTGTTCCCCGTTATACTAAGCGAAGTTATACGTCATCAGCAGATCGATGGGCGACGCTTAAACGGCGTCGGCACCGCGCTCACCGGTACGAATACGGATCACATCTTCCAACGGCGTGACGAACACTTTGCCATCGCCGATCTTGCCGCTATTCGCTGCGTTGCAGATGGCGTCCAGCACGCTTTCCAGGCGCGCATCGTCCACGGCGACTTCCACTTTCACCTTGGGCAGAAAATCGACCACGTATTCCGCGCCGCGGTAGAGTTCGGTATGCCCTTTCTGGCGGCCAAAGCCCTTTACTTCAGTGACCGTAATCCCCTGAACGCCGTTGTCGGCGAGTGCTTCACGAACGTCGTCAAGCTTGAATGGCTTGATGATAGCGGTGATGAGTTTCATCCCGGATCTCCCCTGCTGGATCAGTCCCACTCGGTGGAAAGCGGCATGGCCGCCCGAATTTAGTGCTTGCCCTGCTAATGCGCATACCGTGCCATCCACTTTTTTATTTTTATATTTCAGATACTTAATCTATTCATATAAGCAACTGACGGTAGCTTTATGGCCTTGCTCACTCTCCTCCCCTCGGGCCCTGCACCATTAATGAGCATTCAAAAAAGCTAGCCGCTCCATTTCGATGCATTTGTCCGCTCCCCATCTGCTCACTATCCATTGCGCTTAATTAACAAACGGCACATGCGAATCCACGGCGGGTTGCGTATCCTTACTCACAAGCAGTTCACATTTATGCGTGATCGTTTAAGGAGAGAGCCATGGCGCCCCAAGACCGCATTAGCCGCTTAGCCCAGCAGATCGGCGACCGTTTGCAGAATGCCTCGCAAGCCCCGGAAGATATTCAGAAAGGTGTCCAGCAGGTGGTACGCGGCGCGTTCGATCGCCTGGAGCTGGTATCGCGGGAAGATTTCGATATTTTGATGGATGTGCTGCAGCGCACCCGCTCCCGGGTAGAAGCCCTAGAGCGTCAAGTGGCCAGCCTGGAAGCGGCGGTAGAGGCCTCTAGCACCACCGCCGCCACGCCTGTAGAAGCTGAAGTACCGCCCGCCCCTGTGCAGCCTTCTAGCACCACTAAGCCAACCGCTGACGGCGCTGAGTAAGTACGCCGTTTTGCACGGCATGGGGCAGGTTCGGCTGCCCCACTTCTTGCCCCTACCTCTCTCCCACACTCTCTCCCGTCCTCTCCCCTGCACTTAATTCAAAACCTTATACCAGTGAACAAGAATCACTATCATTGACAACCCTAGTGATAGTGCTATCGTGCGCTTATCTGCAGCCTCACGCGTGCCGTTAAGCACCAATACGGCGCAGGCACTACGCTCCACCCACGATAGCGACTGCCCCAATGCCTCAGCAGGAACGCTTAGCAACGCCTGAAATCACCCCCTTTTCGTTGGCCCAGCTTGGCCAGCGCTTCGGCATTCACTACCGCATTGAAGGCCCTACTTCTCCGCGCCAGCCGGTCGCCACTGGTCATGTACATGACGTTAGCCTGCGCCACGGGGTGCACTTAACGCTCTCTGATTTGCAGGTAGAGCGTGGCTATACCTCCACGTCTTACCAAAGCGTGCCATGGTTCTTGAGCGTTATCTTGGAAGGCACCATTCATCTCCAAATGGGCAAGCAGCAGATGCAGCTCTCTGCAGGAGATGGCGTATGCAGCCACTTTGATGCCCGACACCCACTCACGGTGCATCAGCCTATTCAAAAACGCCTTCGTACTGTGAATATTGCGGTTCTGACCACTGCACCCTTAGGCCTACCCACCCCGCCTGATGCTTCATGTTTAAATTGCTGGAAGCTCCCCAAGGCCCTCTGCGAAACGCTTTGCACCATTAGTGAGCAACCGCCCTCGCTCTGGCGACAGGCGCTCGTTTGGCAGGGGTTAGCACTGCAACTGATTGGATTAGGTTTGCCCGAACGCCCGACAACGCTGCCCGAGCATAAACGCCTTTCTACCCGTGATCGTCATTGCCTCACGGCACTGCACTCGCGCATTGCTCAGCATCCCGCCGAGCCTTATAGCCTCACCGCATTAGCCAAAGAAGCCGCTATGAGCCCCAGCAGCCTGCGCCAGAAGTTTCGCGCTTGCTACGGCTGCACGCTGTTCGACTATATTCGCCAAGTGCGATTACAGCAGGGGTACGAGGCACTGCAACGAGGTGAGAGCGTGCAACAAGCGGCCCATCACTGTGGGTATCGGCATGCCAGCAACTTCTCCAGCGCCTTCAAACGCCACTTCGGTTTCTCCCCTCACGAGTGGAATCGCTCCAGCGTATAGCCCGCACTTGAGTTCCTTTCGCGTGTACAAACATGTCAGCGCGCATAGCAGGCTTGGCACGGCGCATACCTTTACGACGCCATAAAAAGCAATAATTATCATTGCTTAATAATACTGATTCCACTTCCTCCCAGGATCACTTATGGCCTCTACCCATCGCTCCTTCTCATGGGCGCCTTTGAGCAGCGCGCTGCTCGTTGCGTTGGCAACGCCTGCGGCGGCACAGCCAAACACTGACTTAGCCACCGTCACCGTGACTGCCCAGCAGGCAGCCACCAAAGTGGCCACGCCCTTTATCGAAACCCCACAGAGTATTTCGACCATCACCGAAACGCAGATGTCGCAACGCGGCGTCAGTACCGTACAGCGCGCCACCGACTACACCCCCGGCGTGTACAGCAATCAAATAGGAGCTTCCAACCGTTTTGATTACTTGGTCTTAAGAGGCTTCTCCGATGGCAGCTTGAGCGACACTTTTTTAGATGGCTTGAAGGTGATGGGCGACGCCAACTCCCATAGCAGCATGCGCATCGACCCCTGGTTTTTAGACAGCATCGAAGTGGTGCGCGGCCCTGCATCCGTGCTGTATGGCCGCGCCTCACCGGGCGGCGTGGTGGCCCTCAACAGCAAACGTCCTGAATTCGAGCCGGGCGGCGAGCTGCGCGTTAGGGTCGGTAATAATGATCAGCGCAGCGCTGCGTTTGATCTCACTGGCCCGCTGGGGGAAGAGCAGCGCGTTGCGTTTCGCCTCACCGGCATCGCCAGCGCCGCCGATACCCAGTTTGGCCCAGCCGAAGAGGAGCGCTACGCTATTGCGCCACGTCTGACCTGGGACATGACCGACGCCACCAGCCTGACCGTCGAAGCGTATCTTCAGGATGAGCCAGAAGGCGGCTACCACTCCGGCGTGCCTTATGAAGGCGCGGTGATCGCTCGCAATGGCCGCCAAATAAGCAATAACTTCTTCGATGGCGAAGCCGATTACGACGCCTATAAGCGCACCCAGCGCATGCTCGGCTATACCCTTGAGCACCGCTTTAACGACCGCGTATCCGCCCGCCAACTGCTGCGCTATCTCAATTCAGACGTGACGCTAAATCAGGTGTATGGGTTTGGCTGGGCATCGCCGACCTCAAACGCACTGGCCCGCTACTACTCCGGCAGCGAGGAATCGCTTCAAGCCTTAACGGTGGATAATCAGTTAGAAGCCCGCCTGGCTAGCGGCTTTATGGAGCACACCCTGCTGTTGGGAGCGGATTACCAGCAGCGCGAGAACGAGGTTGCCTGGCCTTCCGGCGCGTTCCCCTCGTTGGATGCCTTCAACCCGGTCTACGGCAGCGAGCCGCTGGCGTTCTACGCGCCCATCCGGGAGAACCACGAGCTGGAGCAAACCGGCGTCTACCTTCAAGATCAAATCGCCGTGGATAACTGGCGCGTAACGCTGGGCGGGCGCTTTGACTGGGTAAATATCGATAACACCAACCGCGACAGCGGCAATACCAGCGCGTTGAGTGACACCCAATTTAGCGGCCGCGCCGGGGTGGTGTACCTGTTCGATAACGGCACCGCCCCCTACGTCAGCTACTCGACGGCCTTTACCCCCACCAGCTTCGTCGATGCCAACGGCGACCTGCTCGCTCCCATGGAGAGCGCACAGTGGGAAACCGGCTTGAAATACCAGCCCAACGAACAGCAGCAGTACAGCGCAGCGCTGTTCCACATCAGCCAGGAGAACGTGGCTACCAAAGAGCAGCCTACCGACCCCTACCGTGCCGTAGGCGAGATTGAGTCGCAAGGCATTGAGCTGGAAGCCCAAACGCAGCTCACCGAGGCGCTCTCGCTCCAGGCAGGCTACAGCTTTACCGACATTACTTACGCCAAGAGCGGCGACGGCAACCAGGGCAATAACGCCATTTACTCACCCCGCTATCAAGTACAGCTGTGGGGCCACTATGCCGTGCAGAAGGGTTGGCTAAGCGGTGTGGATATCGGCGTGGGCGTGCGCCACTACGCTGACATTGCCGCTGACCGCGCCAACACCGCCACCGTGCCGGACTACACCCTCGTTGACGCCACGCTGGGCTACGACTGGAGCCAAGCAGGCCTCAATGGCGTCGAAACCCGCCTGAATGTGCACAACGCGCTGGATAAAGAGTACGTGGCGTCGTGTAACTCGCTGGAGTACTGCTATTTCGGTGCCGAACGCGGCGTCACCGCCAGCGTTCATTACCGATTCTAAGCAGCGACCACACCCAGGCGCCCGCGCCCTGTGCATGCCTGGGTGTTTCTATTTGCAATTGATAAACAGACTCGTTTAAATAAGGCGCTTATTGCTAGGTACTAACCTCATGCGCTGTTTCCCCCGACTGCTTATCCTGGCTCGCCGCAGCCTGCTTGCGGCTGGCCTGCTGTTGTCTACCGCCAGCCACGCCCAATGGGCCACCATCGACTGGACCATTGCCGAGACGTTGCTGGCCATCAAGGCCCCCGTGAGCGGCATTGCGCAGCAGCCCGCCTACCACGACTGGGTGGGCGAGCCGCGCATTCCCGAGCATGTGATGGATATTGGCCTGCGCACCCAGCCCAACTTCGAGCTGCTGGCCCAATCGCCTCCCGAGCAAACGCTGCTCTCGCCTATGTTTACCGGGCTAATTCCCCGGTTGGAGAAAATCGCCCCGGTGGGCACCTTTGCCCTCTACTCACCGGGCGCGGAGACATGGCAGGAGATGCAGAGCCTCACCCGCCAACTGGGCGAGCTGACCGACCGCAACGCCGAAGCCGAGGCGCTGATTGAGAGCACCGAACAGCTGATGGCCGAGCTGCGCAGCCAGCACAGCGACTCAACCCCACTGCTGATGGTGCAGTTTATGGATGCCCGCCATGTGCGGGTGTTTGGCGAGAACAGCCTCTACAACGCCGTGCTAGAGCAGCTTGAGCTGCCCAATGCCTGGGACCAACCCACCAACGCCTGGGGGTTTTCACTGGCCGGTATTGAAGCGCTGGCACGCTACCCCGACGCCACGCTGGTCATCGTTGACCCACTCCCCGCAGGCGTGGAAGAGCAGTTGGAAGGGAGCGGCCTCTGGCAGCACTTACCCAACGTGCAAAACGGCCGCCTGCTTCGCCTACCACCAGTGTGGAGCTTTGGTGCACTGCCCTCCGCTCAGCGCTTTGCCCGCGAACTCACCAGCGCGTTGAATGCCCATCACGCTGACTAGCCCGCCATCAGCCTGCCCACCTCAGTAGCGCACAAGGCCTGACATAAAGTAGGCTTAGCCAACGAGATAGCTCATTAAACTGAGTGAGTCGATTGATAGACGTTGCGAGGGAGCGCTATGACACTAGCGATTGTGGCCACGCGGGCAGGCGTGGGGTTGGAAGCACCGGCGGTACATGTAGAGGTTCACTTAGCCAACGGTTTACCGGGGTTAACCCTGGTGGGCTTGCCGGAAACCGCTGTGAAAGAGAGCCGCGAACGGGTGCGCAGCGCCTTGATCAACGCGGGTTTTGATTTCCCCAACACTAAACGCATTACCCTCAACCTCGCCCCGGCGGATCTGCCTAAAGAGGGTGGCCGCTTTGATTTACCCATTGCGCTGGGCATTCTCGCGGCCTCGGGTCAAATCCCGGTGGATGCGCTGGAAGGTATGGAGTGCGCGGGCGAACTGGCCCTGGATGGCAAACTGCGCGCGGTACCCGGCGTATTGCCGTTTGCGCTGGCCACCCGGCGCGCCAACAAAGCGCTGATTGTGCCCCGAGCCTGCGCCGATGAAGCGGCTCTGGCAGGCGATTTACCGGTGCTGCCCGCCGACTCTCTCTGGCAAGTGGTCGCCCACTTGCTGGGCCAGGAGAAAATTCCGCCCCACCAGCTCTCAGCCTCCGTCAAATCCACCGCCCCCATGGCGGACTTAGCCGACGTGCGCGGCCAGCATCAGGCCCGCCGAGCGCTGGAAGTCGCTGCTGCAGGGGGCCATAACCTATTGCTCGCAGGACCACCCGGCACCGGCAAAACCATGCTCGCCAGCCGCTTACCCGGCATTTTGCCGCCGCTGTCAGAGGATGATGCGCTACAGGTGGCGGCGGTGCGCTCGGTATGTGGCTTGGCGCTGGAAGCCGACTGGGGCCAGCGGCCCTTCCGCCAACCCCACCACAGCGCTAGCGCCGCCGCGCTGGTCGGCGGCGGCTCAAAACCCAAACCGGGTGAAATCTCACTGGCGCACCACGGCGTGCTGTTTTTGGATGAGCTGCCGGAGTTCTCCCGCAACGTACTGGAGGTCCTTCGGCAACCTTTAGAAACAGGGGAAATTCATCTCTCCCGCGCCAGCCATGAACGCCGATACCCTGCTCAATTTCAGCTCGTTGCCGCGATGAACCCTTGCCCCTGCGGGCACCTGGGCGACCCACGCCAACGCTGCCAGTGCAGCGCCAGCCAAATTCAGCGCTATCAGGCACGGCTCTCTGGCCCGCTGTTGGATCGTATTGACCTGCAAGTGGAAGTGCCCGCGCTGCCACCAGAGCAGCTCACCGCACAAACCCAGGGCGAACCCTCCAGCGCGGTGCGCGAGCGGGTGATGGCGGCTCGGGAGCGGCAAATGACCCGGGGCGCGCTCAACAGCCAGCTCAGCGGTAAAGCGCTGGAAGCCGCCTGCGCCCTCAATGATGAAGAGCGCGCCTGGCTGGCAGGCGTGCTGGAAAAGCTCAAGCTCTCCGCCCGCGCCTACCACCGCGTGCTGCGCGTTGCCCTCACCCTGGCCGACCTGCAGGGCGAGCCCAAACCCTCCCAGCCGCACTTTATCGAAGCCATCGGCTACCGGCAGTTGGATCGGCTGTTGAAGGGGGCATAAGCCTCCTTCGTCATTTGGCGTGTGTCGCCGCGAGAGAGTCGACTAAGCGTTGGCACAGCGCATCCAGCTTGTGGCCTGTGGCCTCGTCGTGCAGCGCGCCGCTGTCGTTGAAAGCGCTGCCTGCTTTGGGGAGCGACAGCGGCTGGGGCAGCACGGTGAGGCTCAAGTTAGCCAGTAACTGCTGGCCCAGCGGTAGCGCGCGAATGCCGCCCAAGCCACCGGGGGAAGCGGCGACGAGCGCCGCCCACTTACCGGCAAAGAGCCCCAAGCCCGGCGTGTCCCCGTAGGGGCGCGAAAGCCAGTCCAGGGTATTTTTCAGCAGCGGCGTGATAAAGCCGTTGTACTCCGGCGAAGCGATCATTAGCGCCTGGTGGTCCGCCAAGATCTCACGCAGTTTCAGCACGTTCTCCGGCATCCCCTGCGCTTCGATATCTTCATCGAACAGCGGACAGGGATACTCTTTTAAATCGATAAACGTGGCCTTGCCGCCTAACGCCTCGATGCGCTGGGCGGCGTATTTTGCGAGGCGTTTATTGAGCGAACCTTCCCGGGCGCTACCCGCAAACACCAGGACTTTTGGGGATGTGGGGGTGGTCATGGCTTCTCCTTTGATGGGGTTTCATGCACGTTGTCGACAAAGTGGTCGAGCGCTTCGAACAGCACTTGGCGAATCGGCTCGGCTTCGTTCACCAAGTGGTGGCGCGCTTCCGGGTGACGGTGAATCTCCGCATTGGGGAATTTTTCCGCCAGAATGGCAAGGTTCCACTCCCAGTCCACGGTCAGGTCTTGCTCGCCTTGCAGAATGAGCGTGGGCAGCGGGTTGGGCGCAAGCGCCAATAGGCGCGGCATCCAGCGGCGCATGGCGGTGATCCAGGCCACGCTTAAGCGTTCTGGCTGTAGCGGGTCCTGGTCGCGTAGAAAGGCGGTGAACTGCTCATCGGTGGAGTTGGGGCGATACTTGCGCGGCAGCTCTTTAACAAAGGGGCTGGCAATTAAATGCAGCCAGCTGGCCTGGCTCCAGCGCCAGGGGCGTACCAGCGGGGCCAGCAGCACAATGCCTGCCCAGCCGGCCGTGTCGCGGCGGGTGAGCGCATCGGTGGCGAGAATCGCCGCGCCGGTGCTTTGGCCCACGCCCAGCCACGGCTTCGGTGCCATGCCGAGGGTCTGCAGCGTCTCTTGCAGGTGCGCCAAGCAGTGCTGGTAGTCGTCGAAGTCTTCAATTTCCGCCCGGGGGCCGCTGGAAAGCCCGTGACCAGGCAAATCCCACAGTACCACGCGCCAGCCTTTGGCCAGCAGGCAGTTAAGTAAATGGCGGTACAGGCCCAAGTGGTCAAAGTAGCCATGAATAACAAAGGCAGTGCCGGTGGGCGCAGGCGGGCTCCACACTTGGCACCACAGCGCGAACCGACCGGTATCAATAAACCCGGCGTGCACGTCGCGGGTGTCGTTGAGCAGCGCCTCTAAGCCGTAGTGGCGAAAGTAGTCATGCACAGCTTCCGTGAGCGCATCGCCCGGGGTCAAACGGGAGAGCGATGTCTCACCTTGCGCCTGCCGAAACAGACCTTCCAAGTGTTGGAAATTATGCATCAACGTCTCTCCGTGAACACCACACTTCCATGGGCTGAGTAACAGCACAAAATAACAGCGGCGGTGGCGCCCGCTCTTATCATTTGGTCGAGCATTTTACCGCTTTAGGGTCTACGCTGTTTACATGCCCGCACAGGTGTGGAAGTATTTTCCATAAATCACCATTTACCCTGACCGTGGCACTCTAATCAACCACGGGCACCTTCACAGGAGAACCCCATGAACGAGCGTATCACGCGTCACCGTTTACAGGTGGCAGCCGACCTAGATCGTTTCATCAACGAGCAGGCTCTGCCGGGCACCGGCGTCGACGAAAGCGCCTTCTGGGCCGGTGTCGATGCTCTGTTTCACGATTTGACCCCGAAAAACCGCCAGCTGCTCGAAGAGCGCGACACGCTGCAAGAGAAGCTGGACGCTTGGCACCGTGAAAACCCCGGCCCGGTCAGCGACATGCCCGCCTACCGCAGCTTCCTGAAAGAAGCGGGCTATTTGGTAGACGCGCCGAATAGCGTGAAAGCCACCACGGCCAATGTTGACCGCGAAGTCGCCACGCAAGCAGGCCCGCAGTTGGTGGTACCGGTGAGCAACGCCCGCTACGCCCTGAACGCTGCCAATGCCCGCTGGGGCAGCCTGTACGACGCGCTGTATGGCACCGACGCCATCTCCGAAGAGGACGGCGCGGAAAAAGGCACCAGCTTCAACCCGAAACGCGGCGAAAAAGTCATCGCTTACGCCCGTGGCGTGCTGGACCGTGCCGCCCCGCTGGCCACTGGTTCTCACCGGGATGCGGTGAAGTACGCCATCCGCGACGGCCACTTGGTCGTCAGCCTGGAAGGCGGTCGTGAAACCGGTCTGAAAGACGCTGGCAAACTGATTGGCTTTAACGGCGACGCCTCCGCTCCCGAATCGATTCTGCTGGCCAACAACGGTCTGCACCTGGAGATCCAGGTCGATGCCAACCACCCCATCGGCAAGACCGATCCGGCGCACGTCAAAGACGTCGTGGTTGAAGCCGCGCTGACCGCCATCATGGACTGCGAAGACTCCGTCGCGGCGGTGGATTCTGAAGATAAAGTCGGTGTGTACAGCAACTGGCTCGGCCTGATGAAGGGCGACCTGGAAGAGAACATCGAAAAAGGCGGCAAAACCTTCACCCGTAAGCTGCACGCCGACCGCACTTGGCAAACCACTGACGGCAACACCGTCACACTGCCGGGCCGCTCGCTGATGTTCGTGCGCAACGTGGGCCACCTGATGACCACGCCTGCGGTGCTGGACGAGAACGGCAACGAGCTGCCGGAAGGCATTCTGGACGCGGTGGTCACCTCGCTGCTGGCCCTGCACGACCTGAAGAAAGACGCCGACCAGCCGCGTAACTCCCGCGCAGGCTCGGTGTATATCGTGAAGCCGAAGATGCACGGCCCGAAAGAAGTCGCCTTCGCCAACGAGCTGTTTGGCCGCGTCGAAGACATCCTGGGCATGAGCCGTGACACCCTGAAAATGGGCATCATGGACGAAGAGCGTCGCACCACGGTCAACCTCAAAGCGTGTATTGCCGAAGCGACCTCGCGCGTAGTCTTCATCAACACCGGCTTCCTGGATCGTACCGGCGATGAGATGCACACCGCCATGGAAGCAGGCCCGATGGTTCGCAAAGGCGATATGAAGAGCGCCGCGTGGATCACTGCCTACGAGAAAAACAACGTGCAGGTTGGGTTGGCCTGTGGCCTGCGCGGCCGCGCCCAGATTGGTAAAGGCATGTGGGCCATGCCAGACCTGATGCACAACATGCTGGAGCAGAAGATTGGCCACCCGAAAGCCGGTGCCAACACTGCGTGGGTACCTTCCCCCACCGCTGCTGCCCTGCACGCCCTGCACTACCATCAGGTAAACGTGGCCGACGTTCAGCGCGAGCTGGAAGCCCAAGGCGAGCCGGACTTCCTAGACGACCTGCTGAGCGTGCCGGTAGCGGAAAACGCCAACTGGTCAGAGGAAGAGATTCAGCAAGAGCTGGATAACAACTGCCAGGGCATTCTGGGTTACGTGGTGCGCTGGGTGGAACACGGCGTCGGCTGCTCGAAAGTGCCGGACATTCACAACGTCGGCCTGATGGAAGACCGCGCCACGCTGCGTATCTCCAGCCAGCACATTGCCAACTGGCTGCACCATGGCATCGTCGATGCGCCCCGCGTTGAGGAAACCCTCAAGCGCATGGCGAAAGTGGTTGATGAGCAGAACGCTGGCGACCCCACATACACCGCCATGAGCGCCGACTTTGAAGGCTCTACCGCGTTCAAAGCTGCCTCTGACCTGGTGTTCAAGGGCCGCGTACAGCCGTCTGGCTACACCGAGCCGCTCCTGCACGCATGGCGTCAGGTACATAAGGCTAAGTAAGCCCTATCGCTTAATAGCCCCCAGCCCCAAGGCTCGCGCCTTGGGGTTTTTTTATTTATGCTGACTTACGTTAACGTAAAAGAAACACACAGCAAGCTACGCGACAATTTGATGCGCTGGTAGTAGGTTGCCGAGAGGGTCTTATGCCAGGGCCGTGAAACGCTTCCTTGCAATCACGGCATTCCCGCCATCCATGGCGTTCAGTGGCATAAGTAGCGCCCAGGGACGGGTTCACAGCGCCCTCTCGGCGGCCTACTGGCAGCAGATTCCCAGCCTGTCAGAGTGAATAACAACAATGACCGTGATGACCGCCGAGCAGATTGAGCACTTTTTAGATGAAGTCTTTCCCCAGCGGATGGGCAAGATAGTGAGCGTTGGAGAGATGCGCGCCACCATGCGCCTAAGCATTGGCCATGAGCACCTGCGCCCTGGCCCCCGCGTTTCCGGCCCCACCATGATGGGCTTTGCGGATGTAGCGCTGTACGTGGCGATACTGGCCCAAATAGGCCCCGAAGCGATGGCCGTAACCAGCGATTTAAACTGTCACTTTTTACGCGCAGCCTCCGGTGACCACGATATCATCGCCCACGCCAAGCTAATCAAGCTGGGCCGACGCTTGGCGGTGGGCGAAGTGCAAATCTTTTCCGCCAGCGATGACACGCGCCCCGTGGTGCATGTCACCGCTAGCTATGCGCTGCCGGATAACACCTAAGCTGCCAAACAGCGCGGTCGTTCACGCCTTAACGCGCTCAACTCACTTTGGGGAGCTGGTCGATCAGTCGATCCAGCGTCATCGGGTAGTCCCGTACGCGGATGCCGGTGGCGTTATAGATCGCATTCGCCACGGCCGCCGCCACGCCACAGATGCCCAGCTCCCCCACGCCCTTGGCTTTGAGCGGCGTCGAGGCGGCGTCGGTGGTGTCCAAAAAAATCACCTCCTGCTCCGGAATGTCCGCATGCACCGCCACCTCGTAACTGGCGAGGTCGTGGTTGACGAAAAAGCCGCGCTCCACATCGGGGTTGAGCCCCTCCATCAAGGCACTGCCCACGCCCATGGTCATCCCCCCAATCACTTGGCTGCGCGCCGTGACCGGGTTGAGAATGCGCCCTGCGTCGCACACCGCCAGCATACGGCGCACACGGGTTTCGCCGGTATGGGCGTGCACGGCTACTTCAACAAAGTGCGCGGCGAAGGTACCAATCTGTAGCGTGTCTTTGAAGTCGCCAAAGTGCATGGTGTCTTCTGCGACCAGCTCTTCCCCGTCGGCCACCTCCGCAAGCGCTACCTCCGTGGTGCCTGCGATCACCCGGCCCTGTTCAAACCGCGGCGAGTTCATACCAAGGCGCTGGGCAATCTCCTCTTGTATCTTCAGGCAGGCCGCGTAAACACCGGCGGTGGCGCTGGCAGCACCAAACTGCCCGCCGGAACCCGACGAGACCGGGTAGTCGCTGTTGCCCAGCCGCACCTCCACGTCCTCTAGCGCCAACCCCATGGCTTCCGCAGCGGTTTGAGCAATAATCGTGTACGAGCCGGTGCCGATATCGGTCATATCGGTTTCCACAACCAAGCGCCCAGCCTGCAAGCGCACCCGAGCGCCGGAATCCATGGTGGGCGCGCCGCGATAAGCCCCGGCCATGCCATGACCGATCAGCCACTGCCCTTCCCGCTGGCCGCCTGGGGTGCGGTTACGCGCCTCCCAGCCAAACGCCTCGGCCCCTTTTTGCAGGCACTCTACGTAGTGGCGGTCGCTAAACGGTTTGCTGGGGTCTTCCGGGTCGACTTGGGTGTCATTGAGGATGCGGAATTCCACCGGGTCCATGCCCAGCTTCTCGGCCATTTCGTCCATGGCAATTTCCAACGCGGCAAGGCCAGAGGCTTCGCCGGGGGCGCGCATATCCGCCGACTCGGGCAGGTCCATCTCGATAGCCGTATGAGCCACGCGGCGGCTTGCCCCGGCGTAAAAGGCGCGGGTTTGGTTGACCGGGTTCTCGCCGCTGCCGCCGGGCAGCGTATGGGAGAACGCTGAGTGGTCAAAGGCGGTAATCCTGCCCTCGGCATCGGCGGCAATACGCAGGCGCTGCACAGTGCCGG
This sequence comes from Halomonas meridiana, assembly GCF_009846525.1. Classification (NCBI taxonomy): domain Bacteria; kingdom Pseudomonadati; phylum Pseudomonadota; class Gammaproteobacteria; order Oceanospirillales; family Halomonadaceae; genus Vreelandella; species Vreelandella aquamarina. The sequence goes on from NZ_CP024621.1 coordinate 3,667,282, forward strand.
AGCGGTGGGTGGCGTTGTTGAACACCAGCGGGCGCGGTAGTGCGAGCTTAACCGGCCGCCCAGCAGCCCTAGAGCCGAGCGCGGCCAGCACGGTATCTGCCCGCAGCCAGAGCTTGCCGCCAAAACCGCCGCCCACGTAGGGGCTCTCTAGCCGAATGGTCTCGAGGTCAATCGCAAAGGTGGTGGCCAGCGCTTTGCGGGTCCAGGCTATCATCTGGTTGGAGGTCCAGACCGTCATTTGCCCGCCATCCGACCAATCCACGATGGAAGCGTGAGGCTCCATCATCGCGTGGCTTTGGGAGGCCGTGCGGTAGACCTCATCCAGCGTTACCGCTGCGCTTTTAAAGGCTCCGTCCACATCGCCCACATCAGAGAGCGGCTCGTCGGGTGTTTGCTGCTCCCAGGCGGCGTCTAAATCAAACACGCCTTGCTCTTCTTGGTAGCGCACTTCAATCAGCGCTGCGGCACTTCGCGCCTGCTCTAAAGTGTCGGCCACCACCACGGCAATGGCTTGATGGTAGTGGGCGACGGTATCGCCACCAAACAGGCGTGCCACGTTGCTTTTGGCTTGCGCCAGCGGTTCTATATCTAGGGTGGTGACCACCGCGGCCACCCCAGGCGCGGCGCGGGCGGCTGTGGCATCCATGTGGGTAATGCGCCCTTTGGCGATGGTGGCACATAGCGGGTAGCCCACCAGCTGGTGGGCCGCTACGTCATGGCGCTCGTAGGCGTAGGGGGCTTGGCCGGTCACTTTGAGCGCGCCATCGATGCGCGCATGGGGCTTGCCGACAATACGGGCGCGGTCAAACAGGTTATCGTCGGTCGATTGATTGAAATCCATCGGTTACTCCTCGGCCAGCAGCGCGGCGAGCGTTCGCTCTGCCAGGGTCAGCTTGTAGGCGTTCTCTTCAGTCGGGCGGGCACCATCCAGCAGCTCAGCCATCACTGCGGCTGCGCCTTGGGGCAGCGCGGCATCCGCCGCATCGCGCCGCCAGGGCCGGGGGGCCATACCGCCCAGCGCCACGCGTCCCGTGCCGTCCGGGGCGTGAATCAGCGCCACTGAGACCAGCGCAAAGGCGTACGAAGAGCGATCGCGCAACTTGAAGTAGGCATGGCGCCCTTCCATCGGCGCGGGCAGCACCACCCCGGTAATCATCTCACCCTTGGTCAGGGTGTTTTCCACCTCGGGGGTATCGCCGGGCAGCTGGTAGAACGCATCCAGCGTCAGGCTGCGGGTCTCGCCCTCGGGGGTAACGGTTTCCACGCGGGCATCCAGCGCTTGTAGCGCCACCGCCATATCGGAGGGGTGCGTGGCAATGCACGCATCAGAGGTACCAATTACGCCGAGCTGCCGAGTGGTCGCGCCTTTTCCCAGCGCCGCGCAGCCAGCGCCCGGTGAGCGCTTATTGCACGGCATGGCGGTATCGTAAAAGTAGGGGCAGCGCGTACGCTGCAGCAGGTTACCGCCGGTGGTGGCTTTGTTGCGCAGCTGGCCAGATGCCCCCGCCACCAGCGCCCGGCTCAACACGCCATAGGCTTCGCGCACGCGTGGGTCGGCCGCTAGGGTGCTATTGCTGACCATCGCCCCCACCCGCAGGCCGCCTTCTTCCGTAGCCGTAATGGCGTTCAACCCCGTGCCGCGCACATCGATCAGGTGCAGCGGGGTTTCGATCTCGTGCTTCATTAAATCCAGCAGGTTGGTGCCGCCAGCAATGAATTTAGCGCCCGGCACCTTGGCCGCGCGGGCCGCTGCTTCGGCGGGGCTAGCCGCCCGCTCGTAGGAAAAGGCTCTCATGCGCGCTCCTTGGCAACCTGGGTAATGGCCTTGAGGATGTTGGCGTAAGCGCCGCAGCGGCAGAGGTTGCCCGACATCCGCTCGCGAATCTCGGCATCGGTGATCTCGATAGGCGCGGTGAGATCCGCCGTGACATGGCTGGGAATATTGGCGGCGATCTCCTGCAATACGGCGTTGGCCGAACAGATCTGCCCCGGCGTGCAGTAGCCGCATTGGAAGGCGTCGTTATCCACGAACGCCTGCTGCATAGGGTCTAGCTGCTCTACCGTGCCCAGGCCTTCGATGGTGGTAATCTCGTCACCTTCGTGCATCACTGCCAGGGTGAGACACGCGTTGATGCGTTCGCCATTCACCGACACGGTGCAGGCGCCGCACTGGCCGTGGTCGCAGCCTTTTTTGGAGCCGGTGAGCGCTAGATGTTCCCGCAGGGTATCCAGCAGCGTGGTGCGGTTATCGAGCGTTAAGGTGTGCTGGGTGCCATTCACCACCAGCGTCACGGTCGAGCGCGGCACTTCTTGCGGTGCCTGATCGCGGCGCTGTTCAGCGCTATTTGAAGCGTTCATAAATCGGTGCCTTCCCTGCTCATTGCTGTTGCGTATCGACGGTCTCGCCCCTTCAGCATAGACATAAATCGGCGGCAGCGACCTGACGCGTACCAAGCGGCTGCGCTACGCTTAGCGCAACGACCCGCGCTAAGCGGGCAGGGTGACTCACGAAAGGACGCGACATTGATGCAACACTTGGATCGACAGGTGATTGAAAACGCCCTGGCGTGGTGCCAGCAGGGCCGCCCTTTTTGGCTCTGCACGGTGCTGGCTACCTTTGGCTCCTCTCCTCGCGAGCCGGGCTCCTGGATGGCGGTGACCGAAGCAGGAGAGGCCATTGGTTCGCTGTCCGGGGGCTGTGTAGAGGAGGACTTTCTCCAGCGCGTCAAAGAGGGGGCGTTTGAGCGCCCGGTGACGGTCATCCGCTACGGCGACCCGGACGACGTTCAAGGCGCTAACGTGACGCTGCCCTGCGGCGGTATCCTAGAAGTACTGATTGAGCGCCTGCCCGCCACCCAAGCCACCGAAGCGCATCTCACTACGCTGCTGGCGACGCTAGACGGCCATCAGCCGCTGGTGCGCCATGTCGACCTCCCCAGCGGGCGCGTTGGCTTTCACGAGGATGCCTCGCTTGGCCCGCGAGTTTACCGTGAGCAGGTGCAGGGGGAATCCGAGCGCATCTACCTGCGCGTTGCCCCCGCCAGGCGGTTAATTATTGCGGGTATCTCCGCCATTACCGCCCCTTGCGCGGCCTTTGCCGTCACGCTCGGGTTCGAGGTGATCGTCTGCGACCCGGACGCCACCGCCTGTGCGCAGTTCTCCGTGCCCGGAGCGGTGGTCAAGGCTCAGTTGCCGTCCCAATACATCGCCTCCGGCGCTTGCCATGGGGCGACGGCAGTGGTGGCGCTCACTCATGACCCGCGCATCGATGACTTGGCCATGATGGAAGCCGTACGTACCCCCGCGTTCTACATTGGCGTGATGGGCTCTCAACGCACCTCCACCGCCCGAGCAGAGCGGCTGATACGCTCCGGCGGGCTCACCCAAGCGCAGGTGAAGCGCCTGCATATGCCCATTGGCCTGGCGCTGGGCAGTAAAACCCCGGCAGAGATCGCCCTGGCGGTCATGGCGGATATCGTACGGGTGCAGCACGGTAAAGCCGTCGATGAGCTTTAATCGCCATGCGTGCTAACCACGTCGTCGCGCTAGTGATGGCAGCGGGCTACTCGCGACGCTATGGCGAGGCTGATAAGCGCCAGGAGCTTCTTGCCGATGGCCGAACGCTATTGGCCACCACCGTTGCGCGCACCGAGCAGGCGTTTAGCCAGGTAAGGGTCGCAATTCGTGAGGAGGACGACGCGTTTCGGCTTGGCTTGGCTGCCAGCACACCGCTGATTCGGCTGCGCCAAGCGCACCTGGGGCTGGGCGCCAGTTTGGCCGAAGCGGTGGCGGCGCTAGGCGGTGATTGCCGCCTGAACGACAGCGAGGCGGTGGCGGTACTGCTAGGCGATATGCCGCTTATTCACCCCGCGACGCTGCGGGCACTACAGCAGCAGGCCACCCGCGATACCATCTGGCGGCCGCGCTACGGCGGGCAGCCCGGCCACCCGGTGCTGTTTGGCCGGGCTTTTTGGCCGGAACTGGAGCACTTACGAGGGGAAACGGGCGCTAAGTCGCTGATTCAACGCCACCCATCCAACTACCGTACGTATGACGTCGACGACGCGGGCACTCTGTTCGATATCGATACGCCAGACGCCCTCGCCAGCCTCTAGCGTTTAAGCGCAACTTCGATTATCAAAGAAAGGATTTAACAAACATTATAAAGTAGTGTGTGCATGCCACTGCCACACAGCGATCGATGAATGTTACTGCCCAACCTATTACTGGATCCGCAGGCGCTGAGTGCTTTGCAAGGAAAGCACGATGTTCTCCTGGTGATACTCTCCTGGCTAGTTGCTCTGGCGGCATCTTATGCCAGCTTGGAAATTATTCGTCTCGTCGGGAGCACCTCGTCGTCGCTCTGGCGCAGCACTTGGCTCGCCGCGGGGGCCAGCGTGATGGGCGCGGGCGTCTGGAGCATGCATTTCGTCGGCATGCACGCCTACCGGCTGGCGTTTCACGTTAGCCACGACCATCTATTAACACTACTTTCCGTTGTGCCTGCCATCGTCGGTAGCTTGGTGGCCATGACGCTGCTCTGCCGCGAGAAGCTCTCGCACCGCACGCTGATTCTCGCGGGCACGAGCCTGGGGCTGGGGATTGGCGTCATGCACTATAGCGGCATGGCCGCCATGCGTATGCCCGCCACGCTCTACTATGCGCTGGATCTATTTTTAGCCTCGTTGGTCGTTGCCGTTGGGCTGGGCATTTTGAGTGCCTATGCTTACCGCTTATGCCGTCTTGAAAACGGCAAAGCGCGCTATCAGCGGTACGCGTTCATATCTGCGCTGTGTATTTCGCTCGCCGTCAGTGGCATGCACTACGTGGCCATGCAGGCCGCTTGGTTCGTGCCCATGAGCGATGCCGCCGAGCACTCCCACATAGAGGGCTCCCAGTGGCTTATTTTTGTGATCAGCGGGGCGGCCGTTTTTGCCGCGCTGCTGACCGTGCTGGCGATTAAAATCCAGCGCCGCCTGCAGGACAGCGAGCGCCACGGCCATATGACCCAGCGACGGCTGCTAGAAGTGATTGCCGCTCTGCAAGATGGCGTGGTGCTATTTGATGATGGCGCGCGCATTCGGCTGTGTAATAACGCTTTTGAGCAATTAACGGGGATGACTCACACCCAGCTCATCGGTACGGATATCACTCAAGTGCCTTACGCTAAAGATAGCCAGGCGCTCACGCCTGCCATTCACCGTGCGCTGGTATCGCAAGGGGAGTGGAGCGGTATGGTCACCGCTCTGCGCTCCAATGGCGATGAGTACCCGGCATGGCTCAGCATCAGCCGCGTGAACTATGCCCACAGTAAAGATCGGGATTACGTGGCCCTGATCAGCGACCGCACCGACGAGCAAAACGCGCAGCAGCGGATTCGCTATCTGGCTTACCATGACATGCTCACCGGCTTGCCAAACCGCTTGGCACTTCAGGAGTATTTGACGACACACCTTGAAGATACCCGCAAAAAGGGTCACTACTCAGTGCTAGCACTGTTGGACGTCAACCGTTTCAAAGTGCTGAACGACAGCATGGGCCAAGATATCGGCGACGAGCTGTTACGCCAGTTGGGCAGCCGCCTGCAGCAGCAGGCCGGACAGGAGGTGATGGCAGCCCGTTTGGATGGTAATGAGTTTGCGCTGTTGTCCACGTTCACCGCCACGGATCAAGCCACCGCCGAACGACGGGCGTACCAGCATATCGAGCAGGTACTGGTGACGCTGGTGGCCGATTATCAGCTTCACGGGCACACCTACCCTTGCAACATCAACGTGGGCATGCTGATTTTCTGCCCTCGTGAGATTGAGAACGTCGGGCAGCTGTTCAAACGCGCCGGGCTGGCACTGTTGGAAGCCAAGCGCCAGCGAGACGGCGTGCCCAAGCGCTTCTGTTCGGAGCTGGAGCAGAAACTCGAAGAAGATATTACGCTGGAGCGTGAGCTGCGCCTGGCGATCGATAGCGGTGCGCTTAGCCTGCACCTTCAAGCCCAGGTAGATACGCACCACGACGTCATCGGTGCCGAAGCCCTGGTACGCTGGCACCACCCACAGCAGGGGATGATCTCACCGGGGCGCTTTATTCCCATCGCCGAACACACCGGGCTAATTCTGCCCTTAGGGGCCTGGGTATTAAAAGAGGGCTGCCGTCTGCTCGGCGAGTGGCAGCACGACCCACGCCTGCGCCATTTAAAGCTCTCGCTTAACGTGAGCGTGCGTCAGTTCCAGCAGCCCGATTTTGTCGAGCAGGTCACCACCACGCTGCGCGCGACCGGCGCCCCGCCTGAGCGTTTGACGCTGGAGCTTACCGAATCGCTGCTGATGAGCGACCCGGAAGGCACCATCGACAAGATGCGCCGACTGCGGCAACTGGGCATTCGCTTTGCGCTGGATGATTTTGGCACCGGCTACTCGTCGCTGGCATATCTCAAATCGCTGCCGCTGGACACGCTCAAAATCGACATCGCTTTCGTCAGGGATTTGACTCTGGACATGCAGGCAACGCCGATCGCCGCCACCATCATCGCCCTGGCAGAGAGCCTGGGGCTAGACGTGATTGCCGAGGGCGTCGAAACCAACGATCAGTGTACGGTGCTGGCGCGCTTAGGGTGCCATGTGTATCAGGGCTACTACTTTGGCAAGCCAGCACCCGCAGCAGCGTTTACGCGACGCAATGGTGCCTCTTCTCCTACAGCGTCATGAACGGCTGGGCGTCTTGATTGCTGAACATATACACGTGATAAGGCTCGCTCTGGGGCCCAGGCATGCCCGGTGTGCCAATCGGCATACCGGCTAAGCCGATGCCATCGACCTCAGGCTGCTGGTCAAACAGTGCCTCAACCGCCTCCATCGGCACGTGCCCTTCGATCCAGTAGTTGCCTATCTCGATGGTGTGGCACGAGCCCATGCCGTAAGGCACGCCCGCCTGCTGTTTAATGTCACCCAGCTCGACGTCATCGATGATGGTGACGTCTACGCCCAGCGCTTCAAGATGACGCGCATACTCATCGCAGCAACCGCATTGCGGGTTTTTATACAGCGTCGCCTCATCGGGCAGCGCGGCGTGGGCGGTCGCAGCGCCGAACATCAAAGCACCGGATACCAGCAGCGCCGTGGCATGTCGTTTCATATCGCTCTCCTATGACACCGTTTTTTGCAAAGCTTACCACCTTGGGGCTACCCACAGGTCAAGGACCAGACAGCGGTCTTTCCCTCTCATTTGACCTATGGGTGGCACCGGGTTCTACGCTAAAGGGTGGACGTTGACCCCAAGACGACAAGGAGGCTGATAATGGCAGCAACGACCCACCACACTGCCCAGGTATATCGGATGAAAACCGCCGAGCACATGTGTCCGTTCGGCTTGAAGACCGTCGACTTGCTCAAACGCAAAGGCTACGCGGTGGATGACCATACTCTCACCAGCCGTGACGACGTCGACGCATTCAAGGCACAGGAAGATGTCGATACCACGCCGCAGGTATATATCGATGGCGAGCGGATTGGCGGCTACGAAGACGTGCGCGAACACTTGGGTATGAGCGTTCCCAATGCCAAAGAGACTACCTACCGCCCGGTGCTGGCCATTTTTGCCGTCGCGCTATTGATAGGCCTGGCGATAAGCTGGGCAACTCAGGGCACGCTGCTCACGGCGCGCATGCCAGAGTTTGCCGTGGCAACCGCGATGGTGCTGCTGGGCCTGCAGAAGCTGCAGGACATCGAAAGCTTCAGCACCATGTTTCTCAACTACGACCTGCTCGCCCAGCGCTACGTGCCCTATAGCTACGTTTACCCCTACGCCGAAACCGCCGCCGGGCTTTTAATGCTGGCGGGCACGCTGATTTGGGTAGCCGCGCCGCTGGCACTGTTCGTCGGCACCGTGGGTGCAGTATCGGTGTTTAAAGCGGTTTACATCGATAAGCGCGAACTCAAGTGCGCCTGCGTGGGAGGCAACAGCAACGTACCCCTCGGCTTTGTGTCGCTCACCGAAAACCTGGTGATGATCGGCATGGGCCTGTGGATGCCGCTGCGCATGCTACTGGGCTAACGTCGATTAGGAGCGGCTTAGCAGCGCCGTGACGCCCAGGGCCAGCCAGCCGGCCATCAGCAGCAGCCCGCCAATCGGCGTCACGATACCTACGCTCAACCCGGCCAGCGCCATCAGGTAGAGCGAACCGGCAAAGGCCAGCACACCTAACGCCCATAGCGCCAGTACGACCTGCTGACCGGGGAGCGGACGGTGGCTACGCCAAGCCAGTACCGCCAGCATAGCCAGCGTGTGCCACGCTTGGTAGCGCACGCCGGTTTCCACGATATCCACCATCGCAGCGCTGGTGCGTGCCGCTAACCCGTGGGCGGCGTAAGCCCCCAGCATCACCATGGTTGCTCCTAAAAGCGCCACCACACACCACCACAGCTTGTCGATTCGCTGCACGCCTGACTCCTTTTAACCTATGTTGGCGGCGCATCGCCACCCCGTTAATCATTGAGATATTCACCCCGCTGCATACCTTGCACGGGTCGAAACCGCTACAATAGAGGCCGTTTTGCCTCATCCACCAGGGTGCTTACTGTTTATGTCTACCCCCAATGAGTCGATACAGCTTACGCTCAACGGCGAACCCTACGCCATGACCGCTGGCCTCACCGCTGCTGACTTGGTCGAGCAGCTTGGCCTGGGCGGGCGTCGTATCGCTGTCGAAATCAACGAACAGATTGTGCCCAAGAGCCAACTGGCCGCGACCCCGCTGGCCGCAGGCGACCAGATCGAAGTGGTCCACGCCATTGGCGGCGGCTAGCTGCCGGTGCTTTTTCAAGGAATCGCTATGACGCAACTGACTGATACACCGTTCACCATTGCCGGACGTGATTTTAGCTCCCGCCTGTTAGTGGGTACCGGCAAGTACAAAGACTTTACCGAAACCGGTGCTGCCATTGCCCAGAGCGGTGCCGAAATCGTCACCTTTGCCGTGCGCCGTACCAACCTTGGCCAAGATGCCGATGCGCCGAACCTGCTCGACGTTATCTCGCCCAAGCAGTACACCCTGCTACCCAATACCGCTGGCTGCTACAACGCCAAAGATGCCGTGCGCACCTGCCGCTTGGCCCGCGAGCTGCTGGATGGCCACAACCTCGTCAAGCTGGAAGTGCTCGGCGACGACCATACGCTCTACCCCAACGTGGTCGAGACGCTAAAAGCGGCCGAGACCCTGCTGGCCGACGGTTTCGACGTGATGGTGTACACCAGCGATGACCCGATTGTGGCACGCGAGCTGGAAGCCATGGGCTGCTGCGCCATCATGCCGCTGGGCTCATTGATTGGCTCGGGCCACGGCATTCAAAACCCGCATAACGTTCGCCTCATCGTAGAACAGAGCAGCGTGCCGGTTCTGGTGGATGCAGGCATTGGCACGGCCTCCGATGCCGCCATGGCCATGGAGCTTGGCTGCGACGGCGTGCTGCTCAACAGCGCCATTGCCCACGCCCGCGACCCGCTGCGCATGGCCAACGCCATGAAGCTCGCCGTCGAGGCTGGCCGCGATGCGTTCTTGGCAGGCCGCATGCCGCGCCGCCAAAGCGCCGACCCCTCTTCGCCTTTTGCAGGCCGAATCAACGGCTGATACAGAGACACCATGACCGATACGAACGACACCGCGCCCGAGAGCAACACCACTGGCCCCGAAAGTGCCGATGCGCCGCTGCACCGCCGCGGCATTAAAAGCTATGTGATTCGCGCCGGGCGCATGACCCAAGCCCAACAACGCGGCCTGGAAGACGTATGGCCGCGCCTGGGGCTGACCATTGCCGATGGTCGCCAGGATTTAGACGCCCTGTTTGGCCGCCAAGCCCCCCGCGTGGTGGAAATTGGCTTTGGTATGGGTAACTCGCTGATTGAGCAGGCTGAAACTCATCCCGATACCGATTTTATCGGTATTGAGGTGCACGCCCCCGGCGTTGGTAAACTGCTCGATGAAGTGGATAAACGCGGCCTGACCAACCTGCGTGTTTACCGTGAAGACGCCCTGGCGGTACTGGAGCAATGCCTGCCCGAAGGCTCGCTGACCACGCTGCAGCTATTCTTCCCCGACCCGTGGCCGAAGAAGAAGCACCACAAGCGGCGCATCGTCCAGCCTGCGTTCGTGGAGCTGATTCGCACACGCCTCAAGCCCGGCGGCACGTTCCACATGGCCACCGACTGGGAAGCCTACGCCGAGTGGATGGCGGAAGTGATGGAAGCCGCCCCCGGCTACGCCAACACCGCCACCGCCGAGACCGCGCCTTACGTGCCCCGCCCGGCCTTCCGCCCGCTCACCAAGTTTGAGGCCCGCGGCGAAAAGCTCGGCCACGGCGTCTGGGATCTGATTTACCGGCGGGAAGCGTAACGCTCACTCAAACGCCGTTAGCGCAAAGCTGTCGCACTCGGTCACCTTGGCAAACCACGCCTGCAGCCGTGGAAAGCGGTTCGGCCACTCAAAGGCCGGTAAGCGAAAGCTGAGGTAAGCCAGGGCGACAGCGAACACAATCGCCCCAAGCGTGCGCTGGGTATGACCGGCCAGCACGCTAGGGTGCGCTTCCAGCGTCACCAGCGTGCGCTCAATCGCTTTTAACCGCCGGCTTCCTAACAGCGTCTCATCCACGTCTGGCCCGCCATGCTTGCGGCCAATCACCACGTTGAACGCCGCCTCCATCAAGCCCTGCCCTAACCCCGCCAGCGCCAGGTTTTCCGCTAAACCATCCGTTGGTAGCAGCTTCGCGCCTTCGCCCACGGCATCCAGATAGTGGGCAATCAGCAGCGATTCGGTCAGCACCTCGCCGCCTTCCGTCACCAGCGTCGGAATACGACTCAGCGGGGTAATCTTTAAAAGCTCGCTATCCGCCGCCCAGGGGTCGCACCAGCAAAGCTCAGTGTGTGCCATCAGCCCTTTTTCATACAGGCAGATCCGTACCACACGAGCGTAGGGGGAAGAAGTATTGAGGTAGAGCTGCATGGTGGTCTCCCATCGAGGTCATGAATCCGTATCGTAAATCACGGGAAGACACTACAGGAGCCCCAAAAAAAGAAAGCCGCTCCATGGGGGAGCGGCAAAAGACCGTGACTAGCAATGAGAGGGAGAAACCATGACAGGAAACTGGCGGTTTCTGTCGTGGTTGCCAGCGTCTCATCAAACGCTGACCATCACAATATAATCATTCTCATTTACCCCGTCAACACAAATGCGAATACTTTTTATTTATTTTTTTAGATCAACTGATGAGCTGGAGCCACAACGGCAGCGTCAGCATGGCGAGCAGCGTTTGTCCGGTAATGATGGCTGCCATTAATTCCGCATCGCCTCCCAACTGACGGGCAAGAATGTAGGCCGAGGTCGCCGTGGGCAGCGCGGCAAACAGCAGCGCGACGTCTCGGCTCACGGGGTCGAGCCTCAGTAGCCACGCCAACAGCAGTACCAAGGCGGGCATCAGCAGCAGCTTGATCGCGTTCGTGGCGATCACGCCACGGTCAAGACGCAGCAGCGCCATGGGCCTGAGCGCCACGCCCACGGCCACTAGGCCCAGCGGCAGGGCTGCGCGCCCCAGCAGCGAGACGGTCGCCTCGCTCCATCCAGGCAGGCCAATACCGCTAAGATTCAGCCCAATACCGGCCAGACACGCCAAAATGAGCGGATTTTTCGCCAATGCCAACGCGCTCTTACCCAGACTTGCGCTACCCAACGTGCCCGCCGCCACGAAACTGGCCACGCACATGACGTTCACCACAGGCACCATGAGCGCCACGGCCACCGCTGCCGTGGTGACCCCCAACGAGCCATGCAGCGCCGCCGCCCCTGCCACGCCCACGTACGTGTTGAAACGCACGGCCCCTTGAAACACTGAGGTAAACGCCGGCGCGTCGAGTGCCAACCAGGCGCGAAAATGCCACAGCAGCAGGCCAAACAGCACCATCGCTCCCAGCAGCGCCAGCGCTAATCGACCGACGGGCACTTGGCTCACGTCGGCCGTTGCCAGCGTGCCGATCAGCATGGCCGGAAACAGCACGAAATAGATCAGCCGCTCCATCTGCGCCCAAAATTCGACGCTCGGCCAGCGGCCCGCTCCCAAGGCGGCGCCCAATAAAATCAATAAAAACAGCGGCCCTAACGCTCCGGTAATGCTCTCCATTGTTATTCCTTATCAAGTGCGACATCCCAGCACAGCGACATCTGCGGGATAGCTGTTACCATGAATTGCATACCATGAAACAAGTTTCCCGCCTTATGGCCTGCGTAGCGACTATTCTGCCATGAAGAATTTGCTTAAACCTGTCGAGGTGACGGGTTTTCCAGCGCTCAAAGTGCTTATCCTGGTGACTGGCCTCGCGCTGGCCGCATGCACGTGGTACGTCTTTGCTAACTGGCTGCGCGACGATAACGATATCGTGTGGTTCTCCCCCAGCGGTGAATGCAATTTGCATCAAACGCCCTGTTCGGTAACGCTGGGCGACAAAGGCCATCTCACGCTAGCCATCGATACCGACGGCCGCATCGAGGCACTGGAAGTGCTGCCGCTGGATGTCGAGGTAGAGGGCGTAGCCCCTAACCAAGTGACGGTCGATTTTGTGGGTCGCGGCATGGACATGGGGCTCAACCGCTTCGCGCTCACCGCCACGGCGCCGGGCCACTTTCACGGTCAGGGGCAAGTCGGCGTGTGTACGCAAGCCGTCATGCCTTGGCGGGCGCGGGTCATTCTGGAAACGCCGGACGGTAAGCTGGGTAGCTGGTTCGATTTCGACGTGACAAGGAGTTAAGCACATGGCAATACGCAAGCCACTGTGGCTAGGCATCGCCCTACTTGCCCTTCTACTGGTCGTGGCAAGCGTTGGCCTGTACCAACTCCGCGCAGGTGAGGATCCCGACGAACCGACAGGCGGCCCCATCGCCATGCCGTCGACACAAGGCGACTTCTCCCTGGCTCAGCTCGGCGACGACGAGATTGCCATCGTCTCCTTCGGTTACACCTACTGCCCTGATGTCTGCCCCATGAACCAGGCGGTCAAACGCCAGGCCCTGGCGCAATTGAGCGATACCCAGCGTGAACGGGTGGTGCCTGTCATGATTACGGTAGATCCAGAACGCGATACGCTCGACCGGATGAGCGAGTATATGCAGTTCTTCGGCGAAGAGTTCATTGGCTTGGTGGGTAGCCAAGCACAGCTGACCGATGTCGCCGAGCGCTACGGGGTGATTTGGCGGCGGGTCGACGCACCAGAGTCGGCCATGGCGTATACCATCGACCACAGTGCGTCGCTGTTTTTGGTCAACCGTGAAGGGAAAATATTGCAGCGGGTGCTCTACTCCCCAACGCCACACGGGTTAGTGTCGGCGCTGGAAAGCGAGCTTGGCAGCTAACGCCCACGTAACCACCCAGGTGCTAGCTGCTGCTATGTAGCTAATCGGCGGTAGCAGCCTCATTAGCTTGAGCTGATTGTAGCTGGTCCAACATCGCCATCAGCGCCTTTACCTGGGTGCCTTCGCGGGTATCGTGCAGCGGATTGATCTGCCACGTACTCTCCGCGAACCCCCACCAGTCCCAGCACGCTTGCGGATTGGCCATACTGCTCTCCGCCTGTGGATACAGCACCACCTGAGCATGTTCCGCCGCCCAGCGGTTCAAACCGCTGTAACGCACGAACGTATCCCCAATGGTCTCTGCGTTCATCTGGCAACCGTGTAGCGCCACGGTAACCGGGCAGCCGCCCGCTTCACACGCCTCGGGCACGAACAGATAGCCCGTATCGGCAAAGCCCTTCACTGCGAAGTCAGACTGGTCAAAGGCCAACAGCTCACCTTCGCTGGCGTTCGCCTCGCGCTCGGGATAAAGCCACGCCTGCATCTCCCCCGCCACGTCGTCGCCGCAGGCCAGCAGGTGGCTAGCGCCGCCGTTATGGCAGTCGCCCAGCGACTGCGGGTCGAGGGACGCGTCGTTGGGCATTGCCACTGGCCAGCCGTGTCCGGTGTTGTCCCGCTGAACGAAACGTAGCTGCTGCTCCGGGTCCGCTAGCCAGCGCTGCCACTGCTGTGCGAGCAGATCGCCCAGCGCAGGCGAGATCGTTTCGTCTGACGCGCCATGCCACACGAAGGCGCGAAGCTGGCGAAGCGCCTCTTGGCTGCCTACCTGCTCCATCTCTGCGTAGCGCTCGCGGCGCTGCGCCAGCTCGTCCAAAGACGGCAAGCCACGTCGGGTCATCATGCACTGATTGAGGGCCGTACTTAATGCCCCCTGCGCACAGCCCCACGGTCCAGCCGCCAGGACACCCAACCCGCTAAAACGCTCGGGCCACGCCACCGCGAGCTGAGTGGCCATGTAGCCCCCGGAGGAGACGCCCACCACGCTCGCCTGATCGCTCGCTGCCGCCAGCGCAGGTAAGCCAGGCGTCTCTTCCTGGGCATGGGCAGCGCTGCTACCCAAGACGATAAGCGCCGCCATCCAGCGGCGCTGACGAACGGCCATGCCCATGGCTTATTCGATGCCTAGTAGTTCGACGCGGAAGGTCAGCATTTCGTTCGGGCCGATCGGACCCTGACCGCGTTCGCCGTAGGCGAGATCCGCCGGAATGTAGAGCATCCAGCTATCACCCACGCTCATGAGCTGCAGCGCTTCTTGCCAGCCTTCGATCACCTGGTTGACCTGGAAGCTCACCGACTCGCCACGCTCGAAGGAGCTATCGAACACGGTGCCATCCAGCAGCATGCCTTCGTAGTTCACTTCGACGGTGTCTTCGGGCCCTGGTGTGGCGCCGTCACCGGATTCGATCACTTCGTACTGCAGGCCCGACTCGGTCACTTCGACCTCGTCACGCTCGGCATTGTCGGCCAGGAAGTCTTGTCCCTCTTCCAGGTTCGACTGGGCCAGCTCGGCGGCCTCCTGCTCGCGTGCTTCCATCGAACGCTCTTGGAAGGCCATCAGCGCTTCCATCATCTCTTCTTCGTTCATCGCTAGCTCGTTGCCATCAAAGACATCGCGCATACCATCGGTGAACGCATCCAGATCGAGATCGTCAATGTCTGCCTGCATGCTTTCGCCCAGGGTCACGCCCAGGCTATACGCCAAGCGCTGCTCGTCGGTTTCCGGAGCGGCGGCGGCAAACGGCGCCACCAGCAGCAGGCCAGTGAGCGCGGTAGAAGAGAGTAATGCTTTCATGGAAAAAACCTTATCCAGCGGCGCAGCGCGCCAAATGTTTTTGGGTGCCTCAAAGACTAACACCCGCCGCCTCAGGCTGCATTACCTGAAACGACGGGTGCTCTTCGGACCACGCGGTTGCGTAGAGGTTTAGCCCGGTGGCCTCACATTAGACCACTAACGTCGGGCAATGCGCGGCCCCGGCCACGCGTTGGGAAACACTGCCCAGCAGCAAATTCTTTTCCCCGTTGGTTCCCTGTGCGCCAATCACGATCAGATCGCACTCCCGCTTACGAGCAAAGCGCACGATGGTGCGGGAGGGACGTCCGCCTTTGACAAAAGCCCGCACGCGAACGCTGTCGGCGCCCAGCTCGATGGCATGGGACTTGGCGTGCACGGCAATCTCGGTGGCGTACTCTTTGAGCGCGTCATCAGGAATATCCAGACGGTTGGGACGCACCATGGAGAGCGACGCTTCCAACAGGCTATGGTGTTTGAACACGCACAGCAGATAGAGCTCGGCCCCGGTAAGCATGTGCAGCCCAACGGCTTTTTCGAGCGCTTTGATGGCCCCCTTGGAGCCATCGACGGGAATCAGAATGCGATTGAACATCCGCGTTCTCCTTGTGACTGCTTAACGGAAGGCAACATCACGCAGGAACAGCGCAATTTGCGGGAACATGATCAGCAGGGCCGCCGCCAGAATCAGCATAAAGATGAACGGTGGCGTCCCTTTGATCACCTCCCAGTAGGGGCGCTTGAAGATCGCAATGGCGGTAAAGATATCGCAGCCAAAGGGTGGCGTGGCCGAGCCTATCGCGACCTGCAGGGTAATCAGAATACCCACCAGGACCGGGTCGAGCCCGGTGGCTGCAATCGCCGGTGCAAAAATCGGCGTTAGCACCAGAATGACCACGATGGGGTCGACGAACATACACGCCACGAAGAACGAAATACAGATGGCGATCAGTACGCCCGTGGGCCCGGCCTCGTTGACCCCGACGGCCTCGAGAATCGCCTGAGGAATCTGCGCGAACGAGATGATCCACGAGAAGCCGTTGCCGACGGCCACCAGAATGAACACCACAGCGGTAATCAGGCCGGTGGATTTAGCAATGGCGTAGATGTCGCGCATTTTCAGCGAGCGGAAAACGACGAACTCCAACAGCACGGCATACAGCACGCAGGCGGCCGCCGCTTCGGTGGGGCTGAAGATACCGCCATAGATCCCACCGACGATGATCACCGGAAAGCCCAGCGGCCAGAGCGCTTTTTGCACGGCCGTAGCACGCTCTTTCCAGCTCGCGCGCTCTTCGGTGGGCACGTCCTTCACGATGGCGTAAATGATGCAGTAAGTGGAGAACATGAACAAAATCAGAAGCCCCGGCCCGATACCGGCGATGAACAGCTCGCCGATCGACGTACCGGAAATGACCCCATAAATAATCATGCCGATGCTGGGCGGGATCAAAAAGGCAATGTCGCTGGCATTGATAATCAGCGCCAGCGTAAAGGGGTCAGAGTAGCCCGCTTTGAGCATCTTCGGGCGCAGCGGTGAGCCCACCGCGACCACAGTGGCCTGGGTCGACCCCGACACGGCACCAAACAGCGTACAGGAGGCCGCGGTGCTGACCGCCAAGCCGCCTTTAATATGGCCAATGAAGGACATCACCATATCGATGAGGCGGTTAGCCGACTGCCCTCGGGTCATGATGTCGGCAGCGAGAATGAACATCGGCACGGCAATCAGCGACGCCGGACGTATGCCCGCCATCATCTGCTGAATCAGCGTATCCATCTGGCCAAAGCCGTTGAACATCATATAGAAGCCGATCACCGCAGCGGTGATCAGCGGGATCATCATTGGAAAGCCCAGCAGCAGCAGGGCAATCATGGTGACTACCATTATCGTCGTCATAGCGTTCCCCTAGGGTGCAATCCCTGCGTTACACTTCTGTTTCGGTATCTTTGTAGCCGTCCACGACCCCGGTGGAGAGGTAAACGTCCCGAGTGGAAAGGTTTTTAATGGCGGTCAGCAGGTATTGAATCCCGGTAATCAAAAAGCCCATGGGTACCCAGACGTAAATGATCCACACCGGCAAGCCCAGAGACGGCAGTACGCGCCCTTTGCTATACAAGTCGAGGATGTACACCACGGAGTAATAAAGCAGGAAGAACATCACCAGCGAGGTAAAGAACGCAATGCCGATCATCAACACTTTGCGGCCACCCACCGGCAGCGCGTCGTAAATCGCCGACATGCGAATATGGCGACCGTGACGGGCGGCATAACCAATACCCGCAAAGGTGATCATGATGATCAGGATGCGGTTTAGCTCACCTGAAAACATGATGCTATTGCCGAATACGAAGCGGGCAATGACGTTGGTGACCGTGTTCAGCGCCATTAGCAAAACCCCCATCGCCAGTATGACTGACTCGATTTTGCTAATTGCAGTGTCGATCACTCCCAATACACCGGGCAAACCCGACCGGTAATTCTTTTCGGACTCTTCTTCGGACATGGCCGTTCTCCTTTAAACGCAGCGTGGTCGCTTGCTCGATCCGCGACGCGACATTCCCATCACTGACACCGAACGGAGTAGGTTCGGCCTTGCTCATTTTGTAGCGTAACGGGTAATGACTCTTTTCGCTTCAACGCTGGATGGACGTAGATTTTTCTGTGTTCCAACGCGAAAGCACGTGTTTTTTCGCTGCCTGGGCGAACAATAAAAAAGGGGCAGCGCTGGCTGCCCCTTCGTGATGTCACCTGATCAACGCGAACGCGCTAACCCATTAGGACTCACTGTTGACGGCTTCGAGATCGGCCTTGAACTGCTCCAGCAGTTCAGCGCCACGCTCACCCGTCATTTCGAGGAAGGCATCTTCGACCTGCGGCGCGCGCTCACGGAACGCTTGAATCTGCTCTTCGTTCAAGCGCGTGACGGTCACTTCGTCGGACGCTTCCTGAATCTTGGCGAGTGCTTCGTCAGCCAGACCCTTGATGTGCTCGATCGTGTGGTCATAGGCCGCGTCAGAGGCTTCCTGCACCAGCTCTTTGTCCTCATCGGACAGGCCTTCGTAGAAGTCTTGGTTCGCCATCATGGCGGTGGTGAACCAGCCGTGACCGGTGAAGGTCAGGTGCGGCGACACTTCATACAGGCCGCCAGACTCGATCCAAAAGATCGGGTTTTCCTGGCCATCGATGATGCCGGTCTGCAGGCCGCCGTATACTTCGCCCCAGGGCAGCGGTGTCGGCGTCGCGCCAAAGGCGTCGTAGGTTTCCGACAGCAGCGGGTTGGTCATGGTGCGGATTTTCTTGTTATCCATGTCTTCCGGCGAGCTGATCGGCTCGTCGGTGGTGACCACCATTTCACCCTCTGGGTACATCTTCAGAAGTTCGAGACCCTGCTCCGCGTAGAGCTCCGGGAACATTTCGTTGATCGCTTTACTCTCGTCGAAGAACGTCAGTACGGTCTCTTCGTCGGTTGGCAGCAGATACGGAATAAAGAAGATTTGCGCTTCCGGAATCAGTGCGCCGGTGAAGCCAGGCGACTGGTTCACGAACTGGAGAATGCCGTTTTGGGTTTGCTCCATGATGTCATCGGACTCACCCAGCTCGCCAAAACGGTACACTTGTACGGAGTGGTCAGAGTTCTCTTCGATGTACTCTTTGAACGCGTAAGCGAATACATCCTGCACGTCGCCTTCGTACTCTTCGTGAGCGTAACGCCAGTTATCCGCCTGGGCTGTCGCGCTCAGGCCCAGCAGCAGAGCCCCTACGCTCGCCGTGGTGAGTAACTTGGTGGAAACGGAACGAGTCGAAACTAATTTGCTTGCCTTCATGCAGAGTTCCCCTAGCAGTGGTAAGCGCGCCGTACGAGAGCGCTAGAATCTAATTTTTGTCTATCCCATGCCGCTGCACGTTTTCTCAGCCGCTAACACGCAGTAACGTCGTTCATTGCTGTGGGTTAGCGGGCGATATCAGCGCGGCCAGCGCGGGTTATTCAAAAACAGCTTAATTTCAGGCTAGCGTGGTGGCTCACAGCGGTCAAGCTGGCTTGCCAGGGTGAAAAGTGCCGTTGTCGTGCTTTCGCGCACGCGTTGCGCTTGTGGAAAATGTTTGTCAAGCGGTGCCGAAAACAGCGTATCTTGCAGCCACTGTGCAACATTGTGCTGGCTTATGTCGCTTTTTGTTAAACGAACGTCATTTGTCGACGATACGAGCGCCCACTGCTGCCAACGTTGAAGGTTTTCACGCTCAGCCTGCAGCTCGGCACGCTGTAAGGTCGCACGCAGCGCTTCAATGGCCTCGTTCTGGGCGGCCTCGGGCTTCAATCGACGGCGCAGTGCCCGCAGCGGGGCCGTCACCTGCTGCTGCCAAGCCAAACGCTCAGCGCGTATCGCGTCGAGCGGCGCCGGTTTGGCCGCCAGGCCATGCTGGTAGAGCCAACAGTGAAAGAGCAGTTCACACACATCCACGCCCGCCTCGTCTTGTAAGGTGAGACAGGCCTGCTCGACGCCGGGCTTGGCATACAACGCCAAGGCAAAATCCCATAGCGGCCTCTGCTGCAAGCCCTGCAATCGGTTAGAATCGCGCATTGGTTTACCCACTTTTTTCGGGAGAAAACATGATCGCACTGCGCCAAGTCGCCCTGCAACGGGGCACGCAAACGCTCCTAGAAAACGCCGACCTTACGCTTCACAACGGCGTGAAGGCCGGCATCATTGGGGCCAACGGTGCCGGTAAGTCGAGCCTGTTCAAACTCCTGCTGGGCGAGCTGGGCCCTGATCAAGGCGATGTCGAGATGAGCGGCGGTCAGCGAATTGCCCACATGGCTCAGGAGGTGGAGGCCCTGGATCGCCCCATCGTCGAGTACGTGTTGGATGGCGACCATGCGCTACGGAAGGCGCAAGCCGACCTGCTTGCCGCCCGAGAGGCGGGCGATGCGCACCGCGAAGCAGAACTACACGGGCTAATAGAGACACTGGATGGCTACACCGCCGAATCCCGTGCTGCCCAGCTTCTGGTGGGGTTGGGTTTTGTACAAGCAGACATGACCCGCCCCCTGTCCGACTTTTCCGGCGGCTGGCGGATGCGCGTCAACCTCGCCCGCACGCTGTTCATGCCGTCCGACTTACTGCTGCTCGATGAGCCGACCAACCACCTGGACCTGGATGCGCTACTGTGGCTGGAGCAGTGGCTCACCCGCTACCCTGGCACGCTGCTACTGATCTCCCACGACCGGGACTTTCTCGATGCCGTCTGCGATCACATCGTGCACATGCATCACCAAACGCTGGAGCTTTATCGGGGCAACTACTCTCGCTTCGAGCGCACGCGGGCGGAGAAACTCGCGCTGCAGCAGGCGGAAGCGGCCAAACAGCAGGCGCGCCGCGAAGAGATCGAGCGCTTTATCGCTCGCTTCAAGGCCAAAGCCACCAAAGCGCGCCAAGCGCAGAGCCGCGTCAAGATGTTGGAGCGCATGGAAGATATTGCCATGGCCCACGTGGATTCACCGTTCCACTTCACCCTGCCGGCCGCCGATAAAACCTCCCATCCGCTGCTGGTGCTGGACCAGGCCACGTTAGGCTACCGCAGCCAGGCGGGCGATGTCGCTCAGCTCGATAAGGTGAACATTACGCTGCTCCCCGGTAGCCGCATTGGCCTGCTGGGCCCCAATGGGGCGGGTAAATCCACGCTCATCAAGTCGCTCACCGGCGAGCTAGCGCTATTGAACGGCAAACGTGTGCCCGGCGAGCACTTGGCGATTGGCTACTTTGCCCAGCACCAGTTGGAAGGGCTAGACGTGACCACGACGCCGTTCGTCCACGTGCAGCGGCTCTCTCCCACTGCCAGCGATCAAGAGATTCGCAACTTTCTTGGCGGCTTCGGTTTCAAGGGCGACGATGCCTTCGGGGAGGTCGCCACCTTCTCAGGCGGTGAGAAAGCGCGGCTGGCCCTGGCGCTGGTCGCTTGGCAAAAGCCCAACCTGCTGCTGCTGGACGAGCCGACCAACCACCTGGATCTGGAGATGCGCGAGGCGCTCACCGAAGCGCTGGCAGGCTTCGAGGGCACGGTCATCCTGGTCTCCCACGACCGTCACCTGCTGCGTGCCACGGTGGATGAGTTTTGGCGAGTCGCCGACCACCGGGTCGAACCCTTCGACGGCGACTTGGAGGATTACCGGGCCTGGCTCAAAGCGCGTCTGGAAGAGAACCGCCGCGACGCGCGGAGCGAAAAGAACGAACGCCAGAGCCAACAGCCCAGCAGCGACCGTAAAGCCGCCCGCAAAGCGGCGGCCGAGCTGCGCGAAAAGCTGCGCCCATTGAAAAAAGAGCGCGACAAGGCAGAAAAGGCCATGGAAGCAGCGCAGCACTCCTTGGAAGCGGTCGAAGCCATACTCGCCGATCCTGAGCTCTACACCGACAGCGCCCGCAAAGTAGAGCTGACCGATGCGCTGGCCAAGCAGGCAACGATCAAAACGCAGCTAGACGACGCCGAGCAGACGTGGCTGGCCGCCGAAGAGGCGCTGGAAGCCATGGAGGCCGAACTGCTCGCCAGCGAAAGTGACTGAGGAACGCTAGCTTTCCAGCAGGAACGTGACCGGACCATCGTTCGTGAGCGTCACCTGCATGTCCGCGCCAAACTGGCCGGTGGCTACCTGGGGCCACGCAGCGCGCGCTTGATCGACGAGGTAATGGAACAGACGTTGCCCCTCCTCAGGCGGCGCAGCGCTGGAAAAGCTGGGGCGCAGCCCCTTGCGCGTATCGGCCGCGAGCGTGAATTGCGACACCAGCAGCAGTCCTCCCCCGGCCTGCTGCAGGTTGTGGTTCATCTTGCCCGCGTCATCGCTGAACACGCGATAGTGCAGTAGCTTGTGCAGCAGTTTATCGGCATCCGCTTCACGATCGCCTTTCTCGACGCCCACCAGCGCCAGCAGCCCGTGGTCGATCGCACCGATGGTGCTGCCCTCCACCGTGACGCTGGCGTGCTTAACCCGCTGAATCAGTGCTTTCACGCTGCCCCCTTCGTCCCTTCACTTGGCCTATCGAAGGGGGCGAGTGTAAACCGAGGCGAGGGCTGGCCCAAGCGTGATGGCGCGAGGTCTGCGTCTATCCGTTCACGCCCAGTAGCGCATCGCGAAACTCGTCACCTAGCGGGCGCTCGCCCAGCCAAATGCCGAACATCGCGCTGGCAAACTCGGCGCTGCTGTCCTCGTAGAGCGTCTCACCGTTGAGAGCGAGGCGTAACTGCTCGCCATCCCAGCTCAACAGATAGCGGTCGCCGGGTGCCACGTCGCGATACTGCTGCTTTAACTGCTCCAGATTCTCTTTCACCTGATTGAATTCGTAGAGCGTGAGCGAGTCGCTGAGGGTCTTTTCGGTCGCGTCTGCGAAATCCTCGGCGGCGATGTCATGGAAATAGGCGAGCTCTAGCCGCCGGGGCACGTCGCTGAGCGGTTGAGGGTCGCGTTCGCCCTCCAACTGATAGTAAGCGCCTGCATAAGCGGTCCAGATCATGTAACGGAATACGCCGCTCCCCAGCAGGGTATAGCGCTGGCCATTCTCTTCGACCACGCGCTCAAAGCGCTCCCCCCGCTCGGTCACGCTCTCGGCGGCGGCACTGCTGGATAATAGCGCCGCACCCATCCATAGCGCGGCCGATAGCAGCGCTGGCATATGACGTCGTTGCACGGTGTCGTCCTCCCTTATTGGCTTGGCTGGCATAACGCACAGCTATACATACACACCTTACCCATAAAGGTTCCGTACAACCAACCGTACGACGAGTTTTTCAGTTACCACGGTCGACACACCATGACGTCACAATGGGGTTCGCTCAGCAGCATGTCGGTGAGTGAGTTGGGATGATGCGGTCGGCTGCGGCTACCCAACATGACCAGCTCTGGCGAGTGCCGTTTGATGTAGTCGTGGAGCACGTCGCAGGGCTGGCCCGGCTCCAGCACCAGCTCGATGTCGGGGACACCGTCCAGATCGCGCATGAGGCTTTCGACCTCGTTGTCCAACGCCTCCCGTAGGCGAGCGACCTCATGATCGCGCCACTGTGCATAAAACGCTTGGTTACCCAATTCCCGTTCACCCGGCAGGTTCCACGCATGTAGTAGGGTCAGCTTGGCTTCAGGAAAGCGGATCAGCGCCTCTTTTAGGGTTTGTCGTGCGGTAAGCGAGAAGTCGATGGGCACCACGATATGCTGCCACGGCTGCGTCGGTAGATAGGACGCCACCACCACGGGGCAAGGGGCGCTGCGCAGAATGCGCATCAAGGTCGTGCCATAGAGCAGATCTTTCTGACCGCGCTTGCGGTGCATGCCCAGAACGATCAACGAAGCGTGACGCTCATGGGCCTCCCGAACGATCTCCACGTGTGCGTCGCCCACCACCGTTTGGATCATTAGCGCAGGAAGTTCGAGCGCGTAATCCTCCCGAAGATCGGTGAGCGTGGCGCTGATGTCATCGCTCACTGCTCGCTCAAGGTCATGCAGCATTCGGTGAGGAAGGTAGGGGTCGAGCACGTGGAGCACATCCAGCTGCGCTCCCTGTTGATGGGCGAGGCGCAATGCACGGGCAAAGGCCGCGCGATTTTCCTGGGAGAGGTCGGTGGCAAATAGCAGCGTGCGGGACATGAGCAGCTCCTTGGCCGAATGGCTCAGCCTCATAGGCAAACAAACGGGCACCCTTCAGCATGGTGCCCGTTGCCCTATCCCGCAAGGAGACTCTGCCCCGGCGGCTTACCACCACGCATGGAAGTGGTGTACCGGACCGCGCCCTTTGCCGACCGCCAAGCGGTGGCTGGCCGCCAGTGCGCTATGCAGCCACTGCTTCGCGTCGGTAATGGCCTGCTCTGGCGCGTCTGCCTCAGCCGCTTCCGGCAGCTTTGCCAGACAGGCGGCAATCGCAGACGATAGCGCGCAGCCGGTGCCATGCAGGTTCTCGGTGGCAATGCGGGAAGCCGGTAACCACTGGTGACCGTTGGGGGTGGCCAACAGATCCGGGCAAGTATCACCGCGTAAATGGCCGCCTTTCAGCACCACAAAGGGGGCGCCCAACGCCACCAGCTTGGGCAGCAGCGCTTCCATCTCATCCAAACTCGCAGGGGCGGGAGCATCCAGCAGCACGGCCGCTTCCGGCAGGTTGGGGGTAATCACGTCGGCCAGCGGTACCAGCACCTCCCGCACGGCACGAATGCCCGCGTTATCGACCAGGATATCGCCGCTCTTCGCCACCATCACCGGATCGAGTACGATCCAGCGGGGGCGCTGCTGGCGCAACACGTCGGCGATCACTTCGGCCACGTCGCGGCTGGCCACCATGCCGATTTTCACCGCATCAATAGTGACATCGCTTAACAGGTGTTCAAGCTGCTGGCGAATCGCCTGGGGTGAAACAGGGTACACGGCCGCCACACCGCAGGTGTTCTGCACGGTTAACGCGGTAATTACGCTGGTGCCATAGGTACCGAGCGCAGAAAACGTTTTGAGATCGGCTTGAATGCCTGCGCCACCGGAGGGGTCAGAGCCTGCAATGGTCAGCACATTACGCAGGCGGGGCTCGGTCGGCATCGAGTTAGCGGGGGTAGACATAGAGCTCCTTACACGGCAGAACAGTATCAGCCATAGGATACCCAAGCCGCGCCACTTACGCTGCTTTAATCGACGGTTACGAAAAGGCCGCCCGAAGGCGGCCTGGAAAGAGCTGACGTTACTGAGTGGTATCGCCTTCCGGGTTGCGGGCGTTGTAGTACGCCTGCTCGGAAATCGCGTGGTAATCCTCGACTTTATCCTGGAACTCCCGATAGGAGTCGTAGATACGGGTCGCCAGCTCGCTGGACGCAGCCAGCTCACCCACGACGTCGGCCGAATGTTCGCGGGCTTGGGCCAGTACATCGTCAGGAATGCGGCGCAGTTCCACCTCGTGCTCGTTGACTAGGGTTTCCAGCGCATCGTTGTTACGAGCGGTGTACTCATCTAAAACGCTTTGGTTGATGTCGCTGATGGCCGTGCGCAGAATCGCTTGAAGATCAGCGGGCAGTTCGGCCCACGCCTCTTCGTTCACGATGGCTTCGAACATCACCGTCGGCTCGTGCCAGCCGGGGTAGTAGTAGTAATCGGCCGCTTGGTGCAGGCCGAAGGCGAGATCGTTGTAAGGGCCGATCCATTCGGTGGCGTCGATGGCACCGGACTGCAGCGACGTGAAGATTTCACCGCCGGGCATGTTGACGATCGCCACGCCCATGCGACTCATCACCTCGCCCCCCAGACCCGGCATGCGCATTTTCAAGCCTTCCAGGTCGTCCACCGAGTTGATCTCTTTGTTGTACCAGCCACCCATCTGGACACCGGAGGCACCGGCAACCAATACGTCGACACCGAACTCATCGTAAAGCTCGTTCCACAGCTCCATGCCACCGCCGTAGCTGAGCCAGGCGTTCATTTCCTGAGCGTTCATGCCAAACGGTACGGCGGCGAAAAACTGTGCCGCTGGCGCTTTGCCTTTCCAGTAGTAGGAGGCGGAGTGGCCCAACTCGGCGGTGCCATCCGACACGGCGTCGAACACTTCGAACCCTGGTACGAGCTGCCCCGCTCCGAAGACTTCGATGGTCAAGCGGCCATCGGACATCTCCTCGACGAGTTGGGAGAGCCGCTCAGGGCCTTGGCCTACACCGGGGAAGTTTTTCGGCCAGGACGTGACCATTTTCCAGCGGAAGGTCTCTTCTTGTGCCTGGGCCTGGTTATCGAAGCTGGAAACGACCAGCAGGCTGGCAGAAAGAGCGGTCGTCATGGCAATGGCGACAGGCAGTGCTTTGGCTTTCATGCGTTAACCCTCTTGCTTATTTTATTGCTGTTATGGGTAGGGAATACCCCGCCTGACGTTTGCCGCCAGGCGGGTTGTTACAAGCCATTGTGTGTCTGCAGCTTGGCTGCTTTTGATTAAGGTTGCCACGCCCTTGCGTTGATAGCAGGGTTATTTTTCAACTGAGCTCCTCTTAGAACTGCGTCGGTAGCCAGGTCGCCAATTGCGGGAAGAAGGTCAGCAACAGCAGCATGCCCAACTGCATCAAGATAAACGGCACCACGCCACGATAAATGGCCGATGTAGGCACCGAAGGCGGCGCCACGCCGCGCAGATAAAACAGCGCGAAACCGAACGGCGGCGTCAGGAACGAGGTCTGCAGGTTGATGGCGATCATGATCCCTAGCCAGATCGGGTCTAGCCCCATGGCCAGCAGAATCGGCCCGACGATCGGCACCACCACGAAAGTGATTTCGATGAAGTCGAGAATGAAGCCGAGGAGGAAGATCACCAGCATGACGATGATCGTCGCGCCAATCACGCCGCCCGGCATACCCTCGAACAGCTCGGTGACCATATGCTCACCGCCGTAAGCACGGAAGACCAGCGAGAACAGCGCCGCGCCGATCAAGATCAGAAACACCATGGTGGTGACGTGGGTCGTCGAGCGCAGCACCTCTTTCAGGGTGGCCCAGTCCAACTGGCGATAGGCTAATGCCAGCACCAGCGCGCCAAAAGCCCCCACGGCCGAGGCTTCGGTGGGTGTGGCAAAGCCGCTCAGAATCGAGCCCAACACCGCTACGATCAGCACCACCGGGGGCACCAAGCCTTTGAGCAGCAAAATCCCCAGGCCCGAGGTGTGGCCAAGCTCGGCCATCAGCTCTTCGCGGTCGGCCGCGGGCGCCATACTGGGCCGGAAGAACGCCACCAAGCCCACGTAGATCATGTACATGACGACGAGGATCAACCCCGGCACCAGGGCGCCCATGAAAAGATCGCCCACAGAGACCGTTTTCGGGCTGAAGATGCCCATATCGAGCTGCGCCTGCTGGTAGGCCGACGAAAGAACGTCGCCCAGCAGCACCAGGGCGATGGAGGGGGAATAATCTGTCCCAGCGTGCCGGTGGCACAGATGGTACCGGTGGCCAGCGACGTGCTGTAGCCCCGCTTGAGCATGGCGGGCAGTGACATCAGTCCCATGGTGACCACGGTTGCCCCGACGATGCCCGTGGACGCGGCCATCAGCATGCCCACCAGCGTGACCGAAATCCCCAAGCCACCGCGCATGGAGCCAAACAGCAGCGCCATGGCATCCAGCAGCGTTTCAGCGACTTTGGATTTCTCCAGCAGCACGCCCATCAAGACGAACAGGGGTACCGCCAAGAGCGTCTGGTTGGTCATGATGCCGTACAGGCGATTGGGCAGCGCGGCTAGATAGCCACTGTCGAAGTTGGCATCGATGCCCACGGCTTCCAGGCCCAAGCCCATGCCGGCAAACAGCAGCGCGGTGCCCGCTAGCGATAGCGCCACGGGAAAGCCGAACATCAGCACGATACAGATGGCGGCAAACAGAATAAGCGGCATAAATTCGAGCATCAAACGCGCTCCTCAAGGTGATGGTCATCGGCGGCTGGCGGCGTGATCCGCCCGGTGAAGACATAGCCATTGCGCACGACTTCGATCAGCCCCTGAAGGATCATCAGGACTGCAAACACCGGAATCAGCGTTTTCAGTGCGAAAACAGCCGGTATGCCACCGTAATCCGAGGAGGTTTCCAAAATGCGCCAGGAGTTCGCCACATAGCCATAGCTGGATGCGATGATGAACAGCATCACCGGAATCAGCAGCAGCAAAATGCCGAGAATGTTCACCAACGCTTGACGACGAGGCGTCATACCGCGGTAAAAAATATCGACGCGGACATGGCCATCGTGGCGAAAGGTGTAGGCAGCCGCGAGCATGAAGACGCTGGCGTGCATGTACATCACCAGCTCTTGCATGAAGATGCTGTTGATACTGAACATATAGCGAAGCAGTACAATCGCGAACTGAATCAACATCATGATGATGATCAGCCACGCAAGGGTACGCCCGAACCACTCCGAAGCGCGGTCCAGCGCACCGATAAACGCAGGTAGTTGTGTTGTGTCCGACATGGAAGTGTCTCGCGTAAAACGGCTAAGGGGAGTCAGCGCCCCAGACAATAGCGCATATACGCGGACAATGCAGCGCCCGACAGCCGCTCGTGCGGCTTATTGTTTAACGCTTGCGCGAATTGCCGCTAGACACGGCGCTGGCAGCGGTAAATCCACCGCGATCGGCAGATGATCGGAGAAGAGATGATCCAGCACGCGCACCTCTGCGGCCTCCAGGGTTTGCGAGAGCAGAATATGGTCCAACGCGCGGCGCGGCTGCCAAGAGGGGTAGCTCAGCAGCGGCTTCACGGGGTGCAGCGGCAGCGACGTGCTAAACCGCTCGTGGGCGTGAAGCTGCTCAGGCGTGCAGTTCAAGTCGCCCATCACCACCACGTGCCGCAGCGGCTCGATGATGTCGCTCAGGTAGTCGAGCTGGCGCACGCGACCACGGTGGCTGAGCGCCAAATGCGCCACGAAGATATGCAGCGCGTCGGGACCGTCACCGTAGCGAACGTGAATCGCACCGCGGCCAGGCAGCATGCCCGGTAACCGATGCTCTTCGATATGGCTAGGCGTCAAGCGGGAGAGCAGGCCGTTGCTGTGCTGGGCGAATTGGCCTAGGTTGCGGTTGAGCTGCTGGAAATAATGAGGAAATTTGGCTTGTGCCGCCAAATACTCCACTTGGTTGACCCGGCTGGAGCGAAAGCTGCCGCCATCGACCTCTTGCAACCCCACTACGTCGAACTGCTCTAACACGCTACCCACCAGCGCTAATCGCTTGAGGCGCTGCGGGTTGGGCAACACGTGCTGCCAGCTCCGCGTGAGGTAGTGGTGATAGGCAGACGTTTGAATGCCCACCTGCAGGTTGAAGGTCAGCAGCCGAAGTTGGCCGCGCTCCAGCAACGCAGAGGTGGGCAGCGCCCCGGGCGAGCGGGTTGGCCCGCCCGTGTGGCCGTGCTCAAGCACCGTTATTGCGCACGCTCGCTGCGAACTTTCTCGATCAGCGCATCGGCGATTTGCGGCATGTTTTCCAGGCTGCCGGCCGACTGAGGCGATACCACGTAACGGCCATCCACGATCAGCGCGGGCACACCCATCAGGCGCATGTCACGCATACGGCTGTTAGCCTTGTTGACCTCGCTGCGCACGCTGAACGCCGTCAGCGCTTTTTCGGCCTCTTCTTCGCTCACGCCATAATCAGAGAAGAACTCGGCGATGTCGTCTGCCTCGGTCAGCGAGCGGCCATCCTGGTGAATGGCGTCGAAGAAGTCCTGATGCAGCTCTTCTTCGATACCCAGCGACTGAGCGGCATAGAAGGCCGTCGCATGGGTATTCCAGTCGCCGCCCATGGTGGCCGGCATTTTCACGATGCTCACGTCATCGTCCAGCGTCTCGTACCACTCGTTCACGGACGTTTGCAGCCGGTAGCAGTGCGGGCAGCCAAACCAGAACGCTTCGGTCACTTCGATCTGGTCATCGTCTACCTGGGTCGCCACCGGCGACTCCAGCAGCGTGTAGTGCTGGCCTTCGACCAGCTCCTGAGCGCTTACCGCTGCAGACAGGCCAAGACCGGCCAGTGCGACCATCAACGTTTTCAACATAGCGAGAACTCTCCAAAAAAGCGGGCCAACAAAAGTGAGGCTATGACCCCTAGCAGGGCAGGCAGGTTCCCCATCCTGCGGATAATGCACAAAACGGGGAGGCCTGCGGCAGGGAAATTAGTTCAAGCCCAGCACGTAGTTGGCGACGGCTTCCATATCTTGGTCGCTCATTTTGGACGCGATATCGCCCATCACGTTGTTCGGGCTGTTGGCGCGCTCACCGGACGCAAAGGCTTGCAGCGTAGAGACGGTGTACTCCGCATGCTGACCCGACAGCGCCGGATACACCGCGCTGCCGATGCCTACGCCCGTGGGCGAGTGGCAAGCGCTACAAGCGGGAATGCCTTTGGACATATCACCCGCACGGTACAGCTCTTCACCGCGAGCGAGCAGCTCAGCGTCTTCATCGCTGGTTTGGCCAAGGTTCGCGTCTTGGCCTGCAAAGTGCGCCGCCACGTCCCAGGCGTCTTGGTCAGAGAAGTTATCGACCAAACCGGCCATCTGGGCAACGACGCGGTTGCCGTCACGGATATCCATGATCTGCTTGGCGAGGTAGGACATCTGCTGCCCTGCCAGGTTAGGGAAAGTGCCCACTGCGCTGATCCCCTGCTGGCCATGACAGGCGGCACAAGTTTGCGCGAGTTCACGACCTGCCGCTGCGTCAGCGTCGGCTTGAAGGTCCGCTTGGGCGTGGACGGTGCCAACGGCACCCATGGTAATTGCCAGGCTTGCCAGTAACTTTCTCATTGCTTTTCCACTATGCCGTTTGATTATTGACTGGTACGCACCCTGGGCGCTGCCCAGGTTCAGCACATTACCAGGGTCAGCTCCGCCAAAACGAACAACGTGTCGTGTTGGTCGCTGCTGGCTAGAGCGCGATGGTACACTAGCGCCCCAGGTCGCAGTTATAAGACGCTTGCATTATAACGAATCACCCTAGCGGCGGGAATGCAAGTCCAGATCTGCTTTTGGGGTAATTCGTCGCGGCACCGCACGCTTCCACGTCACAGGACGCTTGCAGGCCGTGTTATACGTTTGTTTTTCAGGATGAACTCCATGTCTACCCCTCATGATAGCCCAGTCCCTCGGCTGAACTACCCCACCGCGCGTTTTATGATCAGCGCGCCGACGCTGGCCCTGTGCCCGGACGACACGGGCGCAGAAGTGGCCTTTGCCGGACGCTCCAATGCCGGTAAATCCAGCGCCATCAACGCCCTGACCCAGCAAAACGCCCTGGCGCGCACCTCGCGTACGCCGGGCCGCACCCAGCTCATCAACTTCTTCACCGTGATGAACGATGAGTCGCGCCGCCTGGTGGACCTACCCGGCTATGGCTACGCCAAGGTGCCGGAAGCGGTCAAGATCGAGTGGCAAAAGCACCTGTCGGACTACCTGCGCGGCCGTTTCAGCCTGCGGGGTCTGGTGCTACTCATGGACGTGCGCCACCCACTGACCGAGTTCGACCAAATGATGCTCGATTATGCCGACCAGCGCGGCATGCCGGTGCATATCCTGCTGACCAAGGCCGACAAACTGAAGCGCGGCCCGGCCAGCGCCGCCCTCCAGAAAGTGCGCTCTCGCCTGCGGGAGTGGGAAGATCTGGTATCGGTTCAGCTCTTCTCGTCGCTCAAGCGCGACGGCGTCGACACTCTCTCCCAAAAGCTCGACCAGTGGCTCTACACCCCTGAAGACACCCACGATTAAGCGGGGCTAAGCCCGCCGTTCCAGCCACGCAATCAGCTCGGGTAGCTCTTTGACGTGGGCAATGCGATGAACGCGCTCGGGCAGTGCGTGATCGCCGCGCTCGGCCACCCAGGCGGCGTGCATACCGAGCTGCTGGGCGGGAAGCACGTCTTCTGCCCAGGAGTCGCCCACGTGCATGGCGCGCTGCGGTACGGTCTTAAGCCGCTCCAACGCGGTGAGAAAAGGCTTGGGGTCAGGTTTGGGAGCCAGCAGCTCTCCGGCGGCAATCGCCACCGGAAAGTGGGCCGCCAATGGCTGACGCTTGAGATGAATGTTGCCGTTGGTGATCGCCGCGAGCCGATAGCGCTCGGCCAGCGCCGACAGCAGCCCGGCCGCCTCCGGGTGCGGAGTGACCTGCACGCGCAGGCGGTGGAACTCGTTCATGGCGGCGGCAGCCCATAAAAGCGCGGCGCTGCGCGGCAGGCCGCTCGCTTCGAGCTGGTCCTCCAGCGCCCGCAGCCGAAGCCAGGTAAAGTCGCCACGCCGCTCCGGTACTTGGCTGGCCCACTGTTGGCGACGCTGCAAGTAGTCCGCCACCCCCGCCTCGTAGGTAAGCGGCAACGGTGCCTCCTGACGCGCCGACCGCCATGCCGTGAGCGCGTCCAGCAACCAGCGGTAGTGCCCCTCTTCGGTTTTCAGCATCACCCCCTGGTTGTCCCACAGGGTGTCGTCCAGATCAAAGGTGATGGCGTCTAACGTGATCATGATTCGCTCTCACTCGGGCGGCGCTTGGCGCGCGGGTGGGCGGCATCGTAGCTTTCGGCGAGATGCTGCCAGTCCAGGCGCGTGTACACCTGGGTCGTGGATAAATTGGCGTGGCCCAGCAGCTCCTGCACGGCGCGCAGATCCTGACTGGATTCCAGCAAATGGCTGGCGAAGGAGTGGCGCAGGCGGTGGGGATGAAGGTGCTCCGGTAGGCCGCGCACCACCGAGAGCTGCGCTAGGCGCTTCTGGATTGCTCGATGCCCCAACCGCTGCCCCCGTTGACCGACGAAGAGCGCCGTTTCAGCGCTGGCCGCCAAACTGGCCCGGCAGGTGAGCCACGCGGTGAGTGCCTGCTGGGCGCGTCGCCCTACGGGCACCTGGCGAGGTTTGCTGCCTTTCCCCATCACCCGCACATGGTTGGCCGCCAACTGGCTCACGTCCAACGCCGCCAGCTCGGCCAAACGCAGACCGCTGGAGTAGAACAGCTCCAGCATGGCCTGGTCACGAAGCGAGAGCGGCGAGCCGTCGTGGGGCGTATCGAGAAAGCGTGCCAGCGCATCCACATCCAACGGTTTTGGCAGATGGCTGGGCTGTTTGGGGGTGCGCAGCAAACGGATCGGGTTATCCATCAACACCTGATCCCGTACCAGCGCGTCGGCAAAGCGCGATAGCGCTGCGCGACGGCGGGCCAAGCTGCGCGGCGACAGCCCCCGGCTACGCTCGGCACCAAGGAAAGCCCTTGCCAGCGCCGTGTCCAGCGCGCTGGCCTGGGTCACACCTCGCTGTTCGGCAAACTGACAGAACGCGGATAAATCCTGACGATAGGCCGCGACCGTCGCGAGGCTCGCGTGGCTGGCCAGTGTCGCCAAATAGCCCGCCACGGCGTCTACCAGGGTCTCTGGGCTACCCATGGTGCTCCGCACCATGCGGCCCTAAACGCAGCAGCAGTCGGGCGACGATATCGCCCAGGTACTCGGTAAACAGCGTGTCCATGCTGGCGCGATAGCACTCGGGGTCGGGGCTGGCGAGCAGTAAATAGCCCAGTTGCTCGCCAGCCGAGAGCCGTGTGATCGCACAGGAGCCTGCCTTGCGGGGCGCCTTGGTGTGGGGCAGCAGGCACTTCCAGTCGCTGACGCTCAGCTTGGCGCAGCGGCTGGTACGGCCATCCAGCAGCGCCGCTAGGCGAGCGCTGGCGTGCTGATCGAGAATATGGCGCGGCGGCTGAGGCGGCGTCGGCTCGGCATCGCTCAACGCAGCGGGGCACCATAAGGCCATTGCCGGGGTTTGGAAACGCTCGCTCAACTGCGTCGCCAGCGCCTGGGCCAGCGCATCGCGATCTTCCGCTTCGACCAGGCTGAGCAGCGTTTCCCGCAGGCGACGGTACTGAGCTTCGTTATGGCGTGCGGTTTCCAACAGATGCTCAAGCCGCCCTTCTGCCGTTTCGGCTCGCTGACGCAGGTCGATCACCAGCCGCTCCAGCAGCGATACCGCGCCATCGATATGGGGATGCGGGACTTTGAGCTGCTGCAGCAGCCCTTCACGGCCAATAAAAAAGTCGGGGTGACGGGCCAGCCAAAACGCCACTTGATCCGGATCGAGCGTTTTGCGCGGCTCAGGAGCTTGAGACATCGCCGTTCTCCTCGAATTAGTTGAGTGATACCCGACCGTCAAATACCCGCGTCGCGGGGCCTACCATGACCAGCGACGCCTCGGGATCCGGCCACTCGATGCTTAACTTGCCGCCGGGCAAATGGACTTTCACCGGACTTTTTAACAGCCCTTGGCGAATACCGCTGGCCACCGCCGCACAGGCGCCCGTGCCACAGGCCAGAGTTTCACCGCTGCCACGCTCGAACACCCGCAGACGAATCTCGCTGGGCGAGACCACCTGCATGAAGCCGACGTTGACCCGCTTGGGAAACCGAGGATGCGACTCCAACAGCGGCCCTAAGCGTTCCACCGGCGCGCGCTCCACGCTTTCGACCTGGAGAACAGCATGCGGATTGCCCATAGAGACCACGCCAAGCTGTAGCGTGTCGCCTTCGACCTCTACCTCGTGCAGCGGCTGGTCCCCCGGCGCGTCGAAGGGCAGCGTGGCCGGGTTGAAGCGCGGCCTGCCCATGTCCACCCGCACCATGCCGTCGTGCTGCACGTTGAGCACCAACGGGCCACCGGCGGTTTCCACATGGATTTCATGCTTGTGGGTCAGGCGCTGGTCACGCACGAAGCGGGCAAAGCAGCGCGCGCCGTTACCGCAGTTTTCTACTTCGCTGCCGTCGGCGTTATAGATGCGGTAGCGAAAGTCCATGTCCGGATCGCGGGGCGGCTCGACGATCAGCAGTTGGTCAAAGCCAATGCCAAAGCGCCGGTCCGCCAGCTGGCGGATCTGCTCGTCCCGCAGGCGCGCCCGCTGGGTGACCAGGTCCACCACCATGAAGTCGTTGCCCAGGCCGTGCATTTTGGTGAAGTGCAGCAGCATCAGCGTGCCCCTTCCGGCAGCAGCGCCTCGCCGGCCCACAGGCTTTCCAGCGTTTCCCGAGCGCGCACCACGTGGTAGGTGTCACCATCCACCATCACCTCCGGCGGGCGCGGGCGGCTGTTGTAGTTCGAGGCCATGACGAAGCCATACGCCCCGGCCGAGCGCACCGCCAACAGGTCGCCTTCGGCGATAGCAAGCTCGCGCTCTTTGCCTAGGAAGTCGCCGGTTTCACACACAGGGCCGACCACGTCGTAGGTGGCGGCATTCCGTACTTGGCGGGTATCCACCGGCACGATGGCCTGCCACGCTTGATAAAGCGCCGGACGAATCAGGTCGTTCATGGCCGCATCGACGATGGCGAAGTTCTTGGTCTCGCCGGGTTTCAAGAACTCTACCCGGGTGAGCATCAATCCGGCGTTGGCCGCAATGGAGCGGCCCGGCTCGAACAGCAGCGTGAGCTGTTCACCGCCTTCCCAGCGGGAGAGGCGCGCCAATAGCTGGCTGGCGTAATCGAAGGGCTGGGGTGGCTTCTCGTCCCGGTAGGGGACGCCTAAGCCGCCCCCCAAATCCAGATGGTCGATCTCGATGCCGCGCTCACGCAGGCGCTCCATCAGCACCAGCAGGCGCTCCAGGGCATCCAGGAACGGCGCGGTTTCGGTGAGCTGCGAGCCGATGTGGCAGTCAAGCCCGGTCACCCGCAGGTTGGGCAGGCTAGCGGCCAGCTGGTACACCTCCAGCGCCTCGTCCACCGGAATACCGAACTTGTTGTCCTTCAAACCGGTGGAAATGTACGGGTGGGTCCCCGCATCCACGTCGGGATTGACGCGCAGCGAGACCGGAGCGACTTTCCCCAGCTCGCCCGCCACGGCGTTCAAGCGCTCGAGTTCCGGGCGCGACTCGACGTTGAAGCATTTGATGCCGACCTCCAGCGCCCGCGCCATCTCCTGGGGCTGCTTGGCGACGCCAGAAAACACCACTTTGGCGGGGTCACCACCGGCTTTGAGCACTCGCTCCAGCTCGCCCACGGAGACGATGTCGAACCCGGCCCCTAGGCGCGCCAACAGGCCCAGCACGGCCAGGTTCGAGTTGGCTTTCACCGCGTAGCAAATCAGGTGCGGGTGGCCGCCAAGCGCTTCGGTGTAGGCACGAAAGTGGCGCTCCAGGGTCGCTTTGGAGTAGACGTAGCAGGGTGTTCCCAGCTTATCCGCCAGCTGCGTTAACGGTACGTCCTCGGCGTAGAGCACGCCGTTGCGGTAGTTAAAGTGATCCATTACCCCTCCTGCTCGGCGGCCGAATCGGATGTGTCATCAGGCAAATAGAGTGGCCCTTTCTGGCCACAGCCGACGAGTAGCAGCGCGGCCAGCAGCAGCGCGCTAAGTGTGATCGCGTGACGCATCATGACGTACCCTTGAGCG
Organism: Halomonas meridiana; assembly: GCF_009846525.1. Lineage (NCBI taxonomy): Bacteria > Pseudomonadati > Pseudomonadota > Gammaproteobacteria > Oceanospirillales > Halomonadaceae > Vreelandella > Vreelandella aquamarina. The sequence goes on from NZ_CP024621.1 coordinate 3,703,330, forward strand.
CCGCCAGCGCTTCACGGGCACGGCTGGCCGCCGCGCGCACTTGGTCAGGCGCGGTGCCGCCAATATGGTTACGGGCGGCCACCGAGCCCTCCAGGGTCAGTACGTCAAAGACGTCCTGCGCGATGATATCGGAGAACTGCTGAAGCTCTTCCAGCGTCATTTCAGAGAGGTCCTTCTTGGTTTTCAGGCCGTAGGCGACTGACAAACCAACGATTTCATGGGCATCGCGGAAGGCCACGCCTTTACGCACCAGGTAGTCCGCCAGATCGGTCGCGGTGGAGAAGCCGCGACGCGCCGCTTCGTACATGCTCTCTTTCTTCGGCTCGATGGCAGGCACCATGTCCGCAAAGGCTTTCAGACAGTCGCGCACGGTGTCGACGGCGTCGAACAGCGGCTCTTTGTCTTCCTGGTTGTCCTTGTTGTAGGCCAGCGGCTGCGACTTCATCAGCGTCAGCAGCGCCATCAGATGGCCATACACGCGGCCGGTTTTACCACGCACCAACTCGGGCACGTCGGGGTTCTTCTTCTGCGGCATGATGGAGGAGCCGGTGCAGAAGCGGTCGGGCAGGTCGATGAAGTCGAACTGGGCGCTGGTCCACAGCACCAGCTCTTCGCTCATGCGCGACAGGTGCATGAGCAAAATGCTGGCAAAGCTGGTGAATTCGATGGCGAAGTCGCGATCCGACACCGCATCCAGCGAGTTTTCCGCCGGGCGGTCGAAGCCGAGCAACTCGGCGGTTACGTGGCGGTCGATGGGGTACGTCGTGCCCGCCAGGGCGGCGGCACCCAGCGGCATCACGTTCACACGCTTGCGGCAATCCAGCAGGCGCTCGTGGTCACGGGCCAGCATCTCTTGCCACGCCAGCAGATGATGGCCAAAAGTGACCGGCTGGGCGGTTTGCAGATGGGTGAAGCCCGGCATGATGGTGTCGGCTTCGCGCTCGGCAAGTTCGATCATGCCGTCGCGCAGGCGTGTCAGCTCCGCTTCGATCACGTCGATCTCATCGCGCATGAACAGGCGAATGTCGGTCGCGACTTGGTCGTTGCGCGAGCGACCGGTGTGCAGCTTCTTGCCGGTAATGCCGATTTTGTCGGTCAGGCGTGCTTCGATGTTCATATGCACGTCTTCCAGCGGCACCGACCAGTTGAACTCGCCCCGCTCGATTTCGCCCTGGATCTCGGTCAAGCCGTTGATGATGGCATCACGCTCGTCGTCGGTCAGCACGCCCACTCGCGCCAGCATGGTGGCGTGGGCGATCGAGCCCTGAATATCCTGGCGCGCCAGGCGCTGGTCGAAGGTCACAGACGCGGTAAAGCGCGCAACAAAGGCATCGGTGGGCTCGCTGAAGCGACCGCCCCAAGACTGGTTCGTAGCTTGGCTCATCGGTGAGATATCCTGCTGACAAATCTAATGGAGTCGTTAAGAGAAAGTGTACCAGAGTCACTGCGTGGAGCGGCATGCCATTTGCGATCGCGCCCCTTACGAGGTCGGGGCGGCGGGGCTGGTGGTGTCCACCGGCGACTCCAAAAAGTGCCGAAGCGCGCTCAGCGACATCGGGCGGGCGAAGTAGTAGCCCTGGAAGTGGTCACACTGCAGAGTGCGCAGGTGATGAAACTGCTCGGCGGTTTCGATGCCTTCGACGAGCACCTCCAGCCCCAGCTTGTCGGCCATGATGACCACGCCCTCGACAATGGCCGCGTCGCGGGAGTCCGTGGCCACGTCGCGCACGAACGAACGGTCGACTTTCAGCTTGTTGATCGGCAGTCGTTTCAGGTAACTCAGGCTGGAGAAGCCGGTGCCGAAGTCGTCGAGTGCGATGTGAACGCCCAACTGGCGCAGCGCTTGCAGGGCTTGAATGGTGTGCTCGGCACTATCCATCAACACGCCTTCGGTCAGCTCTAACTCCAACAAGGCCGGCGGTAAACCGCTGCGCGCCAGCACCTGCTGTACGGAATCCAAAAAGCCCGGACGCTGAAACTGCATGGGCGACACGTTGATCGCCATGGTCATGGGTGCCGCGCTTTGTGCGTTGAGCGCGACCGCGTCACGACAGGCCGTTTCCAGCACCCACTCACTGATCGGGATGATTTGACCGGTATCCTCGGCCAGAGCAATGAACTGTCCCGGCGGAATGTTGCCACGCTCGGGGTGGTGCCACCGAATGAGCGCTTCGACCCCGGCGACGCGACCGCTGTGATGTATCTGCGGCTGGTAATGAAGCTCGAACTGCTGCTGTTCGATGGCCTGCTGCAGCGCGTGGCGCAGATTGACCCGTTCGGTCACCTTGCGGTTCAGCTCGTCGGTGTACCACTGGAAGGTGTTACGCCCCCGCCGCTTGGCTTTATACATGGCAAGATCGGCTTGTTGAATCAGTTGGCGGGGCGCTTGAATCGTCCCATCGTCGGTGGCGATGCCGATACTGGCGGTAATGCGTAGCTCGCTACCACGATACCAATAGGGTGCCGACACTCTCGCCAGCAGCCGCTCGACCACCTGCAGCACGTCATCTTCGTGGGCCAAGTCCGGCAGCAGCACGATGAATTCGTCGCCTCCAAAGCGCGCTACGGTATCCCAAGGGCGCAGCTCTTCCTCCAGGCGCTTGGCGACGTCGCGCAGGATATAGTCGCCCACTTCATGGCCCAGGGTGTCGTTGATCGGTTTGAAGTCATCCAGATCGATGAACAGTACGGCCAAGTACCGGTGATAGCGCCTGGCCAGCAAGCAGCCCTGATCAAGACGCTGGTCGAGCATGAGCCGGTTGGGCAGCCCGGTCAGCGCGTCGTGGTTGGCGTTATGACTCAGCTGAGCCTGGTACTCTCGCTGGGCGGTAATGTCGTTTTGCGCGCCGATGAAGTGCGTCACGACGCCCCCCTCATCGCGCACTGGTGAAATATAGAGGTCGTTCCAGAAAGGAGCGCCGCTGCGGCGATAGTTACGAATCACCACGTGGACATCGCGCTGCGCTTTGATGCCCTCACGCAGCTGCGCCAGGGTAGCGGGGTCGGTATCGGTGCCCTGTAAAAAGCGGCAGTTGCGACCCAGAGCATCCTCGCGGGAGTACCCGGTAATGCGCTCGAACGCGGCATTGACGTAGACCATGGGCAAATCGGGGCGCTGGGCATCCACGATCACCACCCCGTTGGTGCTGGACTCCACGCTGCGCTCCAACAGCGTCAGCTGCCGCTCGGTGTCTTTGCGTTCAGTGATGTCTTGGGTCGACCCCTGCACCTGAATAATCTGCCCCAGCTCATCGCGCACGGCACGGCCAATCACCCGCACCCAGCGCCGCCGTCCTCGCTGGGTAATGATTTCGAACTCTTCATCGAAGCTTACCCCCTGCTCGCAGCAGGCGGAGAAGACGGCTTGCAGACGCGGCCGCGCGCTGGGAGTGTAAAACCCAATGGCTTCTTCCAAAGTAGGCTGATGCCCCACCGGCATATCGTGCAGGCGGCAGACCTCCTCGGACCAGATGGGCAGCCCCACCGCCATGTCCAGGTACCAACCGCCGATATGCGCCGTTTCACCGGCAATGCGAAACAGGCGCTGGTTGCGCCTAAGCTGCTTCTCCACCGCTTTGCGCCGGGTAATGTCCCGCGCGATGACGTAGATCACCCGATCACCGGCGGAGGCCGACACTTCCAACCAAACCCGCTTACCGTCTAACGTCAGCGCGCACACGTCGAAAGCACTGACCTTCTCCCCGCGGCACAAGCTTGCCAGCGCCGCTTCGATCACGGGATGATCACGCGTCTCGATCACGACACCGCACGGCTTTCCCAGGAGGGCGTCCGCTGAGTAGCCGAGCAGCGTCTCGAAGGTGGGGTTGACGCTGAGCAGCGTACCCGCAAAGTCAATGCAACAGAACAAATCCTGCGAGAGCAGGAAGAACTGGTCGAGCTTGCCTTGCGGTTCAGCGAGGGGCATGGCGTTTCCTAAATAGGCGTTCAACGCATTCAGTGCTGGCCTTAAATATGGCCGGTTATTTTTACTGTGTGGCTGGGTGCTTTATGATGAGAATTATCACAGTTCGACGCGCCGTGTCAGCGGCAAAGGGAGAATCAGGTGTCATCCATCACTAAATTGCGCATCGCCACGCGTAAAAGTCAGTTGGCCATGTGGCAGGCCGAGTACGTCCGCGACCGCTTGATGGCGGCACATAGCGGTCTGGAAGTTGAGCTTGTCCCCCTCTCCACCAAAGGTGACAAAATTCTCGATACGCCTCTCTCCAAAATTGGCGGGAAAGGGCTATTCGTCAAGGAGCTCGAAGACGCCATGCTGGATGGGCGCGCCGACATTGCCGTGCATTCGATGAAAGACGTGCCGATGCACTTTCCAGAAGGCTTGGGGCTCTCGGTGATTTTGGAAGGGGCAGATCCCACCGATGCGTTTGTGTCCAATCACTATAGCAGTATCGACGAGCTGCCCGAAGGTGCACGTATCGGCACCGCCAGCCTGCGCCGTGGCCTGCAAATGCGCGAAGCACGCCCGGATCTCCAGATTCTCAACCTGCGCGGTAACGTACAAACCCGTCTTGGCAAGCTCGACGACGGCGAATTCGATGCCATTATCCTGGCGACCTCCGGCCTGCAGCGTTTGGGTCTCGACGCACGGATCGCGCAAGCGCTGCCTCCCGAAATCTGCCTGCCTGCCTGTGGCCAAGGCGCGCTGGGCATCGAGTGCCGCCTGCACGATCCCGAGCTGATTGCGCTGCTGGCACCCTTGGACGACCAGGACACCGCCACCCGCGTGCGCGCCGAGCGCGCCATGAATACCCGCCTGGAAGGCGGCTGCCAAGTGCCCATTGCCGGGCATGCCATTCTGGATAAAGCCAACGACACCCTGTGGCTACGCGGGCTTGTCGGTAACCCCGAAGGCACGGAAGTGCTGCGCGCCGAAGGCCGTGGCTCTATCCACGAGCCGGAAGCGCTCGGTATTCGGATTGCCGAAGAGCTGCTGGATCAAGGCGCTGGCGATATCCTGGCCGAGGTGTACGGCCGCCACGTATGAACCAACCGGTACTGATTTGCCGCCCCGGAGAGCGGGGGCAAGCCCTGGCGGATGCCTTACGCGAACGCCATGGCTGGGTGGAGCCGCTTGACATGATGCGCCTGGAGGCGCTGCCTGAAGAGGCCGCCCAGCGCCAAGTCTGGTTGGATATTGATCAGTACCATAAGATAGTGGTGGTCAGCCCCTTCGCTGCGCACTGTTTGAGCGAGGCGCTGGATCGCTACTGGCCCCAGCTCCCCGTCGGGATTGATTACTATAGCGTTGGACGGGGCACTGCCAGCATACTGTCCGATCAGCTTGGGGTGCGGGTGCGTATTCCTCCGCCCCAACAGGGGGAGGACACCAGTGAAGCGCTGCTCTCGCTGGCATCGCTTCGCCAGTTGACGCACCAGCGCGTACTACTGGTGGCAGGCGAAGGGGGCCGCACGCTAATCGCCGACACCCTGGCGGCACGCGGCGCCCAGGTGACTCGTTTGGCGGTCTACCGGCGAACGTATCAGCCGCCGCCCTCCGTCCTGCGCGAGCGCCTACACAGTGGCGACTACCGGGCGCTGATCGTCACCAGCGGCGAACTGCTTGAATATCTGGCAAAATGGTGTGGTCCAGCAGCGTTGAACCAACCGCTAATCGTTTCCAGTCACCGTTTAGCTACACTGGCCGGTAAACTGGGTTTTTGTGACCTCAAGGTGGCGTCGGGAGCAACGCCGGCTGCGCTGGTGGCCGCGTTGGATCGGTCCTGCAACCCATAGGGTGCCGATGTCGATCAAGGAACTTAATAAGGGCTAGCGACAGATGAGCAAACAACCAAACGAGCAGGAAGGCGTCAACAACACGTCTGCCGATGCATCCCAAGCGAGCACGCCGTCGAGCGATAGTGCGGCCTCCTCGGCGAAAAGCGAGTCGACTGCTGGCAGCGCCTCCTCGTCTTACGCGGCCAAAAATAGCCGCTCGCGCCGCCGTAACAAAGGTGGCCCGACTAATTCCCACACGAGCGCATCCAGCGCCAGTGCAACCACGTCCAGCCCCGCTCAGGAAAGCGCCTCTAAACAGACAAGCGCCCCTAACGATACCAAAGCGACGGCAGCAGATACCAAACCGACTGCCACAGCTACGCCTGCAGCGTCCACATCTGCTAAAAGTGGCAACACATCCGCTACGGGCAGCACAGGCAAACCGACGCCGCCCACTTCTACCGGTGGTGGTGGCAGCAAAGGTGGCGGCGTAGCCCTTGCCCTGGTGATTATCCTGGCACTCGCCCTGGGGCTGGTCGCTTGGCAAGGATGGCAGCGCCTGGATAGTCAGCAGCAGCGCTTGGATGAGCTGGCACAGCAAGCGCAAAACAGCGCCTCCCAGCAAGCCGTCAGCGAGCTTGAAACACGTATCGATGAAGGCGAAGCCGAACGTAGCCAGGCACTAGACAGCACCATGAGCGAGCTGCGTAGCGAGCTGGATAGCTACCGCAGCGAAGTGAACGGCACGCTGGACGACGTACTGGCACAGCTTTCTCAAGAGCAGGACACCGACGAGCGCGACTGGCTCCACGCCGAAGCCGCCTACCTGCTGCGCTTGGCGAACCAGCGCCTACAGTTAGAAGGCGATGTGGAAGGTGCCGCTGCGCTGCTGCGTACCGCCGATGCCCGCCTAGCCGATGCCGATAACCCGGCACTGACGCCCGTGCGTCGCGAGATTGCCAACGAGCTCGCCGCGCTGGATGCCGTGCCTCAAGTGGACCGCACCGGTATTTACTTGGCCCTGAATGCCCAGCAAGAGCGCGTGGCAGGTCTACGTCTGTCTCAAGAAATCGAAGAGCGCGCCGTGACGTCGAGCATCGAACAGCCGCCTACCGGCACGTTCCAGCGCCAGCTTGCCCGGTTCGGTGAAGAGCTCAAAGACCTCGTCGTCATTCGTCAGCACGATGAAGCACTGGAAGCGCTGATCACCCCTGAACAAGAGTCCTATCTGCGCCAGAGCCTGCGCCTGATTCTTGAGCAGTCTCAGCTAGCGCTGCTTAAAGAGGAGCCGGAGCTGTACGAAGCGAGCATCGACAAAGCTTTGGAACTGCTGAACGGCTACTACGACACCGAGCGTGAAGAGACCCAGAGCGTGATTGCCCGCCTGCAAGAGCTGAAACAGGTTCAGGTACAGCCCGAGCTGCCGGACATCAGCGCCTCTCAACAAGCGCTGGCCAGCTTCATCGACAATCGCTTCGAGTCGCGCCGTCAGGATGGAGGTGATGCATGAGAAAACTCATCCTGCTAATTGTTGCGGGCCTTGCGGTTGGCGCACTCTTCGGGCACCTGATGATGTCGGTGCCCGGCTACTGGCTGATTCGGGTCGGTGACACGTCGGTTCAAACCTCGTTCTGGTTTGGTCTGGTGCTGTTGCTGGGTGCCTTTATTGTGCTGCACTTCGCTCTGCGCCTGCTCACCGGCATTATTCGCCCAGTGGGTCGCTTCCGCACCTGGAACAGCCGTGCCCGCAACCGTCGCGCCATGAAACGCACCGTGCGCGGCTTGGTGGCGCTCACCGAAGGCCGCTGGAAGAAAGCGGAGAAAACCTTGGTGCGCGCTGCCGATGACTCCAGCACGCCGCTGGTGAACTACCTCTCGGCCGCGTTGGCCGCTCACTACCAAGGCCACCACGAGAAGTCCCAAGAGCACCTTAACCAGGCCCAGCTGACCACCGATGGCGCGGATACCGCCATTGGCTTGATGCAGGCGCAGCTGATGATCGACCGTCAGCAGCCGGAAGAGGCCCTGGCGATTCTCAATCGCCTGGATAAGCAGCTCACCAATCATCCTCAGGTATTGAAGCTTCTGAAGCAGGTACACCTGAGCGTCAACGATTGGGAAGGCCTGCGTCGCCTGATTCCACGCTTGGCCGCGCAGAAGCTCATCACGCAGCAGGAGCGCGAACAGCTGGAGTTCAAAGCGTATCGCGAGCTGATCATCTTCGAAGCGAAGAACCCTACCAATATCGAACGGGTTCGCGGGCTGTGGGCGGATATGCCCGACTACCTGCGCGGCAATACCGAGCTGATCGTGCTCTATACCGAGGCACTGCTACACGCCAACGAAGAGCCGATTGCCGAGCGTCTGCTGAACCACTCGCTGGATAACCACTGGGACGCCCGCTTGGTCAAGCGCTACGGCCTGCTCAATGTCGATGCCGCTCGCCAGCTGGCCAAGGCCGAAAAGTGGCTGCAAGAGCGTCCCAACGACCCCGAGCTGCTGCTCGCCTGTGGCCGCCTGTCGCTGCGTGTAGGGCAGTGGGAAAAAGCGCTGGAGTACTTTGAAGCCAGCCAGCGCCAGCGCCCCAATGGCGAAGTGTGTGCCGAGCTTGCCCGCCTCTACGCAAGCCTAGGCGAGCACAACAAGAGCCAGCTCTACTATCGTCACAGTGTTGATATGCTAGCCAAATCTCTGCCATCGCTGCCCCAACCCAGCGATGCCAGTGACAGCACGCAAAGCGATAAGAAAGCAGCGAAAAAGACGGCGTAACCGCCTTCTGTAACGCAAAAAGGGTGCCCACGGGCACCCTTTTTTAATGACGCGTCGCTACACGCTCTCGGCAGGCTTCTCTGGGGCCGCTGTCTGCAGCTCAGACGTACAGTGACCACAGCGGACGGCCTTGATCGGCACCACCATAAAACAGTACGGGCAGGGCTTTTCGGTCGGGTCTGCCGGTGCCACCGCCTCTTCGCGCTTTAAGCGGTTGATGGTACGCACCAGCAAAAACACCACGAACGCGACGATGGAGAAGCTCACCACCGCGTTGATAAACAGCCCCACGTTCAGCGTCACCGCCCCCGCCGCTTGAGCTTCCGCCAAGGTGGCATAGGGCGCTCCCGCCACGCCTTCCCGCAATACAACAAACAGATTCGAAAAATCGATCCCACCCACCAACAGGCCAATCAGCGGATTCATCACGTCTTTGACGAGGCTTTGCACGATCAGCGTAAACGCTCCGCCAATGATGATACCCACCGCCATATCAATGACGTTGCCCTTAACAGCAAACTCGCGGAATTCCCGAAAAAATTTAGCCATACGCCGTTTAACCTCACCAAGCCAATGAAACGCCAAGGGCTAAGTTGCCCTGAGAGAAGAATGGGCCACGGTTAAAAGTGCGGCAAGGGCTAAAGGTCATATAAAAAAGCCCAAACACGGTGTGTTTAGGCAAAGAGTAAAGGGCTCAAGTATTAGCGCTTATTCAAGCGACTCATAGGGCAGGCCAACATAGTTTTCCGCAATGGTAGTTAGCCCTGCCTCGGAGCTAGTGACGTAATCCAATTCTGCCAGTTGCATACGGCTATTAAAGTCTTCCCCATCGGAAAAATTATGCAGCATGGAGGTCATCCACCAGGAGAACCGCTCTGCCTTCCAGATGCGTTTCAAGCACGTTTGCGAGTAGCGTTCGATCAGGTCGGTGCGGCCTTCTTGGTAAACCTTCACCATTAATCGATAGAGGGTATTCACATCGCTAGCGGCTAGATTAAGTCCCTTGGCACCGGTGGGTGGCACGATATGGGCGGCATCACCCACCAAGAACAGTCGCCCGTGTTGCATCGGCTCAACGACATAGCTGCGCAGAGGCGCGATACTTTTCTCAATTGATGGCCCCGTGACCAGCTTTTGGGCCACCTCTTCGGGCAAGCGACGTTTAAGCTCTTCCCAAAATCGCTCATCAGACCAGTTTTCTACCTTTTCATCTGACGGTACCTGGAGATAGTAGCGGCTGCGAGTGGCGGAACGCATGCTGCAGAGGCTAAAGCCACGCTCGTGCCGGGCGTAGATCAGCTCATCGGAGACCGGCGGAGTATCCGAAAGCACACCGAGCCAGCCAAACGGATACACCTTTTCAAACTCTTTGATGCGGTCTTGAGGAATCGCTTGGCGGGATACGCCGTGGTAGCCGTCACAACCGGCAATATAATCACAATCAAGCCTGACCGTTTCGCCATTGTGTTCAAAGGTCAGGTAGGGATGATCACTTTCAAGATCATGAGGTTGAACGTTTTCTGCTTCGTAGAGCGTCGTGGCTCCAGCTGCTTCACGGGCCTGCATCAAATCCCGTGTCACCTCTGTTTGGCCATACACCATTACCTTGCTACCACCGGTCAGCTCATCTAACGGAATACGCACACGACGATTATCGAAGGCAAGTTCGAAGCCATTGTGGGGCAGGCCCTCTTCCTTCATGCGCTGGTCGACTCCCGCTTCGCGCAAGAGGTCAACCATACCCTGCTCTAGCACGCCCGCGCGAATACGGCTCAACACATACTCGCCGCTACGACGCTCGACAATCACGTTATCAATACCTTTACGATGCAATAGTTGGCCCAGCAATAGGCCAGAAGGACCTGCACCAATAATAGCAACCTGCGTTTTCATAGGGGGTGCCTCATCATTATCGTTATACAAATTCTAATAGTTGTATTTTTCAATGAAACATGCCTCTAAATAAGGCATGATAGAAATAATTATTTGGACTTTTCCAGCCTTATCACACAACCTTAGTCGTAGCTAAAAGGGAGAAGAGTGATGGCAGCACCCTCCGTGCATCCCGTTCCTGTTTTCAAGCTTTATGGAGAAACAAAGCACTGGCCTACGCCGGATTTACTCCATTGCGAATCAATCCCAGAGCGCAGTCGGCTACATGATTGGCATATCCGCCCCCATCGCCATGCTGACCTAGTTCATATTCTGTTGATTAGTCAGGGCAGCGTCACGTTAGAGCTAGAGGGAACACGTCATAATTTGCAAAGTGCTGTCACAATTGTTGTGCCCGCCATGGCAATTCATGGTTTCCACTTTTCATCCGATGTACAAGGGCACATCATTACACTGGCCAAGCCGCTGGCAGATCATCTGCATGCTTTGATGGGAGAGAGCAGTGCTCTTAAAAAGGCTGACTTTTTCCATCTATCGTCTTCAAGCGAGAAAGAGCGTGTTGCCACCTTAGTGGCACAGATCGATCAGGAGTACCGCCAATTCGCACCTGGACGAAACCAGTTGCTTGAAGCGCTTATCCAGGCACTTATCGTCGAACTTTCGCGCCTTTACAGTAATGCGAGAAGCACAGCAAAACGCTATACCCCTCGACAAAACGACAAGGGACACCAGCACCTAGAGCAATTTCAAACACTGATTGAGGCTTATTATCGCGAGCAGCCCAGCATTGAGTGGTTAGCCGGGCAGGTAGGCGTCAGCAGTGCACACTTGAATATGCTTTGCCGCCAACTTGCTGGGCGCAGCGCTCTACAGCTACTGCACGAGCGTTTACTGTTGGAAGCCAAGCGCCAGCTCACCTATACCAATATGACTATTGGCCAGGTCTCTGATAGCCTGGGCTTCTCCGAACCCGCCTACTTCACGCGCTTCTTCAAGCGCAATACCGAGCTTTCACCACGGGCCTTTCGGCTACGTCAGCATGCTAATAAGATCCCAAACAAAGAAGTCTCCGGCCAGCTGACTTGACTAAAGGCGAGGCAATTGCGGCAACTTGTACATGCGACCGCTAAATATAGTTGTATCGCCTTCGCCCCAGGCTTGAGGTATTAGCTGATCTGGATTATTGGCTTGACGGTGATGCCTTCCTTAGAGTCTTTGAAGGCCTGGTGAATCTGTTCGGGTGAGTAGAACTTGACCAGCCGATCAAAAGGGAAGCGCCCATCTTTGAAGTAAGCGACCAACTGGGGAATGAACACCCGCGGTACCGAATCACCCTCAATCACCCCAATCATCGACTTGCCTTCGGCCATTAAATCGTGATGTACGTCCAGGGTGACCTCGGGAGTGACACCGACAATAGCCGAGACCCCAAGCGGGCAAAGCCCCTGCAGGGACTGACGTACCACCATCGGCACACCAGTGGTTTCTACAGCGAACTGACTGCCTTTACCTGTGATCTCTCTGACACGCTCGACAGTGTCTTCCTGCTGGCCATTGATAGCATGAGTCGCCCCCAGCTCGCAGGCCAACTTGAGGCGGCTGTCATGAACATCCACTGCAATAATTTGGCGGCAGCCGACAATCTTTGCTGCCATGATGGCAGAGAGCCCTACCGCCCCGCAGCCATAGACCACTAGGCTTGACCCAAAATCAGGCTTGAGCCGGTTGAGCACTGTGCCTGCCCCAGTCTGGATGCCACAACCGAGTGGACCGAGTAAAGCCAAGTCCACCTCCGAGTCAACCAGTACCGCGTTTCGAGCGCTGACCACAGCGTGGGTAGCAAAGGATGATTGCCCAAAGAAAGTGGCCAGTGGCTCACCTCTCCTCGCCAGTCGTTGGCTGCCATCATCCATGGCACCACCGAAGTTAAGCTCGTTGAATGTGTCGCAAACAGTGGGATGGCCGGTCAAACAGTGGTCGCATTTACCACAGTGAGCAAATGACAGCACGACATGATCGCCCACCTTAAGACCTGACACACCCTCTCCAAGGGCCTCTACTACTCCAGCGCCCTCGTGGCCTAACACGATTGGAAAGGGGGCAATGCCCAGGTCTCTTGCCACCGCATCAGTATGGCAGACACCAGTAGCCACAATTCGAACCCGTACCTCGCCCAGGCTAGGCTCTTCCAGCTCAACTGCCTGCCACTCAAAGTCTTGCCCTTGTTTAGAGATCACGGCCGCTTGAATTTGCATGGTTAACTCCTCACCTTAAGAATTTGAAAGCCAAGCCATCCATTGACACCCTAAAACATACAAACTTAAAGAGGATAGTCACGCGGCCCCATTTGCATCGTCATCCAACGCAACTCAGTAAACTCTTCGATCCCCGCTTTACCACCAAATCGCCCGTAACCGCTTGATTTTACGCCACCAAACGGCATCTGCGGCTCATCGTGTACCGTGGGCGCATTGATATGGCAGATTCCCGTTTGTAAGCGCCTTGCCACTTTCATAGCTCGTGCACTATCGCGGCTAAACACCGCTGATGAGAGGCCATACTCGCTATCGTTAGCGATGCGAATCGCTTCTTCCTCACCCTCCACGCGAATCACCGCCACGATCGGGCCAAACGACTCTTCGCTATAGAGCCGCATGTCGCTGGTCACGCCATCGATGACCGTGGCCTGCATCACGACCCCTTCTGCTTTACCGCCAGCAGCGAGATGGGCGCCCTTATCCACAGCATCCTCAATGAGGCTATTTAGTTTTTCTCCTGACGCCGGGTTGATTAACGTGCCCAGCGCATGACTCTTATCACGCGGGTCACCCGCCTTTAGCGCCTTGGCTCGAGCGGCAAACTTATCAACGAACGCATCCGCAATGCGCTGATCGACAATCACACGCTCGGTGGACATGCAGATCTGGCCTTGGTTGAAGAATGCGCCAAAGATGGCTGCATCCACCGCTGCGTCAATATCCGCGTCATCCAACACCAGAAACGGTGCTTTACCGCCCAGTTCAAGCAGCACAGGCTGCAACTGCTTAGCGGCTTGCTCGGCAATGATTTTTCCCACGCCTGTAGAGCCGGTAAAGTTAATCCGCCGTACCGACGGGTGGGCAATCAACGCACTCACCACATCCGCAGCGTTATCCGGTGCATTGGTAATCACGTTGACAATACCGCCGCCAAACCCTGCTTCTTGAAGCACTTCACCAATAAGATGGTGAGTCGCGGGGCACTGCTCAGAAGCTTTCAGAATAACGGTGTTGCCACAGGCCAAAGGGGTGGCGATGGCTCGCGTACCTAGAATAATGGGCGCATTCCAGGGGGCGATGCCCACGACCACACCACAAGGTACACGCACTCCCATGGCCATACTGTCGGGTACGTTCGAGGGAATAATATCGCCATGAATTTGCGTAGTGAGCGCCGCTGCCTCACGCAGCACATCTGCCGCCACTTTGACGTTAAACCCCGCCCATCCAGGCGTAGCACCAGTCTCATCGATCATTCGGTCAATAAAGTCGCCCTGATGCGCTTCCATCAGCTCAGCTGCTTTTAGCAATTTGGCGCGCCGTTCACCTGGGCCTGTTTGCGACCATGCATCAAACGCCCGGCCAGCCGCGTCGGCAGCCGCATTTGCATCACCCACACTTGCCGCCGCCGCCGTAGTGACAACATCGCCACTCAGCGGATTCGCTCGAGTAAAAGTGGCTCCGTGCTCAGCTGCTTTTGATTCACCTGCGGACAATAGCTGAAGAGTGACCATGGCATTAACTCCTTGTAATAAAACAGCCTAAAGCAGAAACAGCGTGCTCAAAATTGGGAAGGCGATAAGCAGTGCCAAGCGTATTAAGTCAGAAACGACAAAGGGCGCGACCCCTTTAAAAATCTCACCTAGCCCGACGTGGGGCGCCATGGCTTTAATCACGAACACGTTCATCCCCACTGGCGGCGTCATTAGTCCCAGCTCAACGGTCAGCACGGTAAGAATACCGAACCATACCGGGTCGATACCCATCGCCTGAATAATCGGATAAACCACCGGTACGGTGATTACCAGCATCGCGATGGAATCCATAAACATACCCAACACAAAATAAAGCGCTAGGATGCAGAGCACTACGACGATGGGCGTGAGATCCATACCGTATAGCACGTCCGTAATGGAGAACGAGATACGCGATACCGAAATGAAGTAACCCAGTGTCTCTGCCCCTACCAGCATGAAGAACACCACGGCAGAGAGCGCCAATGTCTCTTGGATGCTGGCCCATAACTGCGCACTGCGCATACCTTTGACAAGGGCATAAATCAGCGTGGCAAATGCACCCACGCTGGCCCCTTCTGTAGGCGTAAAGGCCCCAAAGTAGATGCCTAAAATCATCACCAGAAACACGCCAAAGAAGGGCACCAAGCCGGTCAAGCAGAGAAACTTCTCTTTCCAAGGCGTAGGCTCGCCAGCCACCGCCAGGGAGGGACGCAGATACATCACCACGGTAATGGTCAGTGAGTACATCACCAGCCCCAGCAAACCGGGAATCAGCCCGGCCATGAACATATCGCCCACAGACTGTTCGGTAAGAATTGCATAGATTAGCAGGGCGATACTGGGAGGAATCATGATGCCCAGCGTGCCACCAGCGGCCAATGCCCCGGTGGCCAAGCCGCGGTTGTAGCCGTAGCGCTCCATCTCAGGTAGCGCCACCCTTGTCATGGTGCTCGCCGTCGCCAATGAAGAGCCGGAAATAGCGGAGAATATACCGCAGGAGCCCACAGCTGCGATGGCCAGGCCACCCTTCCAGCCCCCACATATGATGCGGGTCGAATCAAATAGCTTACCGGCCATGCCCGAATGAGCTGCTAATACCCCCATTAAAATAAACATTGGTACGGCGCTGAAGCTGTAGTTGGAAAGAACCTCTACGGGTACAGTTTTTAACTGAGCGACCGCGGCGTCCCAACTGATGATCTGGGCAAACCCAACCACCCCAACAATCAGCATCGTTAAAGCAACCGGTACGCGCAGAATCATCAGTACCAATAAAAGCCCTAACCCAATGGCACCAATCGCTTCACTCCCCATGAGCTGCCTCCTCGCCCGCAGCATAAATGACACCTAGTAAGGCATGGATAAAGCTTCGCAGCCCAAGCAATAAGCTGAGTATCGCTGCCAGCTGATAAATCGGTCCCATAGGCAAACGTAGGTCTTGAGTCACTTCGCCATGCTGAGTAGCTGCCGCCGCCGAATCCAACAGACCCACAAAGAGAATCAGCCCTAGCGCCATGAAACCAAGCAAAAAGAAGCCCTGTAAGCGATTTTTTATACTTTGAGGCAAGCGGTGAGAAAACGCTTCCACCACCACTTGGCTTTTTTCAACATTAGCGGCCATCGCTGCCAATAGCGCAAACAGCATTAAATAGCTCACTAACTCCACGCTGCCGGAAACGCGCAATGCAATAGCGCCCTCCGTTACCCGGGAAAGATATCGAGTACTAACATCAGCAATAGTAACTGCTAGTAGGCCAATGAGTGCGGCACCAGCCACAAAACGACAAATAAGGGCCAGCCAATGGCTGGCCCGGTAGAGAGTAGACTGCATAAAACATTACCCCTATTGGGCGCTGCAAGACTCGCTGGCCGCCAACGCAGCCTGGTAGACATCACGCGCCTGATCCAGTCCGCGCTCTTCCAGCTGCACCAAGTAATTTTCGATACCCGTTTTTAGCGGCCCTTGCCAATCAGGGTGCTCTAGCGGATTCTCAATTTCACGGATAGTATGGCCTGCATCAGCAGCTTCTTGCTTGCCTTCCACATCAAGCCGATCAAAGACTTCACCCGCTTTTTCTGCCCATTTCATGCCAGAGTTGTTATCAATCACCGCCTGCTGCTCTGGGGTCAAACTGTCATAGGTGCGCTGGTTCATCGTGGCAACGAAGATCAGCGTATAGAAGGGGACTTCGGTGTGATAATTAACCAATTCATTAATACGGAAGCCTTTTAGCCCTTCCCATGGGAAGCTGAGGCCTTCAATGACGCCACGCTGCATTGACGTATAAATATCGGGTGCTGGCATACCGACTGGGCTAGCGCCCATATTTTCTAGCATCTCACCAGCTACCGCAGTAGGGCGACGAATACGTAGCCCTTCAAGATCAGCAGGGGTTTGCACATCAGTGTCGATGGTGTGAATACCGCCAGGCCCGGTGGTAAACATGAATAGCGGGCGAGTATCTTCGTACTCACTATCCAAGTGCCCATCGTCGTAGAGCGACTGCAGTACGCAGGCGCCTTGAATTGCTGTCGAGGCAATCCCTGGCAGCTCAACAATCTGAGACAACGGGAAGCGGCCAGCGGTATAGCCCTGAGCTGTGGCGCCAATATCGGCGATGCCGTTGGCAGCGGCCTCATAAATGGAGTCTGGCTTGGCCAGGGTGCCGGATGGGAACATCTGAACTGTCAGCTCACCATTCGACTCTTCAGCAATCGTATCCGCCCACGTTTGCAGGATATCTTCGTTGACTCCCGAAGCACCTGGCCAAAAGTGAGCCATGCGCAGCGTGGTCTCTGCCTGCGCTGAGCTAACAGCAAGGCCAGCAATCGCCGCCACCAACACACAACGGGATAGGGACATTTTCATAGGAGCCTCCTAGGCGCTACAATTTATCGTTGTTCGCAAAACGAACACTAGTTCGCTTATTTGCTCAACCATAATCTACAACACCAATCAGAGCCAATCGACATTCGTCTATATCTCATACATAAAGGTTTACGAAATTTCGGTTTTCATAAAAAAAGCCGCTTTCAAAATATGGAAGCGGCTCTTACTCTTACTGACAAGAAAGCTAATAGCTATTTAGTTTGTTCAGTATATTTTTCAATCATTTGAGAGGCTTGCTCATAAAGCATTTGACCATCAAAGCCTCGGCTATCCATGTCGTCAATCCACTGAGCCGTGGCCGTCTCGGCAGCCGCCTGCCAGGGTGCTAGTGCGTCTTGAGCGATGTAGAACATTTCACCCTCACCCGTCGCTTCAATAGCTTTAATCGCGTCTTCTTCCGCCTGATCCATGACCTGGCCGATTCGTTGCGCCTCTTGAAGCCCCGCATTATCGTCGATTACTTGTTTCAGCTCTGGTGAAAGTGCATCGTAACTAGCTTGGTTTAAGCCCAGCACCATCATTGCCGTATATAAACCATGATCGCCTTCGAAAAAGGTGTGGTTCTGGGCAACATCTAGCACGCCCAATGCCGCAGCGCTTTCAAAGGGCAGTGTCAGGCCATCAATGACACCCCGCGAAATCGCTTCTGGAATTTGCGGCATCGGCATACCCACCGCTTGAGCCCCCAGAAGTCCCAGATAGCGATTCATGGTTTTCGAAGGGGCACGAATAGCCAGCCCATCCAGCTCATCAGCACTCTCAATCGCCACGTCTCTGGTATGGATTTTGCCCGGCGTATGGGCAAATACAGCGATAGGATAGACGCCCTCAAAGGCAGCCTGCATATGCGTTGTCGCAAATTCATGGGCCGCCATGCTGGTGGCTTCGCCCGTAGTGGGCAGAAAGGGTTGGTCGAATGCCTCGGATTCCGGGAAGCGATTAGGCGTATAGCTGAGCAAGGTCCAGGCAATATCTACCACCCCGTCCTTTGCCTGATCATAGAGCGAGGGTGCTGAGCCCCCCAGTTGCATGGTAGGGAATATTTCCACCTTGATAGCCCCCTCAGACTGCTCTTCAATACGCTTAGCCCAGGGTTCCAGATACTCAGTCTGCACTGGCGTGGTAGGGGCAGCAAAGTGGTGCAAGCGCAGGGTCACCGTGTCTTGGGCATAGCCACTACCGCTAAGGAGTAGGCCGCTTAAAAAAGCGAGGCTGGCGAGTGTGGGTTTTATTGTCATTGTAGTAACCTCCTTACTTATAGCCTTATTTAAAGAAATAGTGTCGGGCACTTATCTAAATGGGGTAGTGGCGCGGGCCAAGCTGCATGGTCATCCAGCGCAGATCGGTGAACTCCTCAATCCCGGCCTTACCGCCAAAACGTCCATAGCCGCTCGATTTAACGCCGCCAAAGGGCATCTGGGGCTCGTCGTGCACAGTGGGGGCGTTGATGTGGCAAATACCCGACTCAATGCGCTGGGCAAACTGCATTGCTCGGGCAGTGTCACGGCTGAAGACGGCGGCCGAAAGGCCATATTCGCTATCGTTTGCCACGCGCAGGGCTTCCTCTTCATCCTTGACGCGCATCATCGCGACTACCGGGCCAAACGACTCTTCGCCATACAGGCGCATCGCCTGGGTAACCCCATCCACCACGGTAGGCTGCATAATGACGCCTTCGGCCTTGCCGCCACAGGCTAAACGAGCGCCATGCTGCTGGGCGTCGTCAAGCAGGGCGTTGAGCTTCTCGCCCGATTCGCGATTGATCAGCGTACCCAGCGCGTTACCTTCACCACGCGGGTCACCCGCGCGCAGCGTTTGCGCCTTGCGGGCCAGTTTTTCGACGAAGGCGTCGGCGACCGCATCCATCACGATTAGCCGCTCGGTGGACATACAGATCTGTCCCTGATTGAAGAAGGCGCCAAAGGCAGCGGCCTCAACAGCAGCGTCCAGGTCGGCATCGTCAAGCACCACGAACGGCGCCTTTCCGCCCAGTTCCAGCAAGACCGGCTTAAGATGGCGCGCCGCTTTTTCGGCAATAATGCGCCCCACCTGGGTGGAACCGGTGAAATTAATACGACGCACGGCTTGATGCTCAATCAAGGCCTCGACCACCTCGGCGGCCTGCGGGGGGGCATTGGTCACCACGTTAACGATGCCATCGCCCAGGCCCGCCTCAATCAGTACCTCCCCAATCAGGTGATGCGTCGCAGGGCACTGTTCAGAGGCCTTAAGAATCACCGTGTTGCCACACGCCAGCGGCGTCGCAATGGCACGCGTGCCAAGAATAATAGGCGCGTTCCAGGGGGCGATCCCCACCACCACGCCGCAGGGTACCCGCACGCCCATCGCCAAACTTCCGGGCACGTTGGAGGGTATTACCTCACCACCTACCTGTGTAGTCAGCGATGCCGCCTCGCGCAGGATGCTGGCGGCGACCATGACGTTAAAACCTGCCCAGCCTGGCGTAGCGCCGGTTTCATCTACCATACGTTCGATAAACTCAGCCTGTCGCGCTTCCATGGCCTCTGCAGCTTTGAGCAGCTTGGCGCGCTTTTCGCCGGGGCCCGTCGCTGACCAGGAGGGAAGCGCCCTTGCGGCAGCCTCAACCGCCAGGGCCGCATCACCAACGGATGCTGCTGCGGCCTGCGTGACGACATCACCGGTCAGAGGATTGTGTCGAGTAAAGGTCGCGCCTTGATGAGCGGCACACCGCTCACTGCCGATTAACAGATTAATATCCATAACTGACTCTCGTTCAAAAGTTGGCAGTTCTTGTTATGCAGCACTTATCGTTGGTAGCTCTCTAGCCCCGGTTTGATGCTCTTGTCATCAAGGAACTGCTTGAGCCCTTGCGCCCGGCCTTGCTCAGGGTCAAGATGCTGTGCCTGATCGAGCTTAGCGTAGAGGTACTCCTCGTTCTGCTCCCAGGTCAGTTCGCGGCACATTTTGAAACCGATCTTGGCAGCACGCATCACGACGGGATTCTTATCACGCAACGTAGCGGCCAACTCGCGGGTGGCTTCGCGTAATTCAGTTAATGGCACACTTCTGTTAACCAGCCCCATTTGAGCTGCCTGGGGGCCCTTAAAGGTTTCCCCAGTCATGATGTAATAGAGCGCTTCTCGGTGGCCCACGGTATCGGCCATGGCTTTGCTAACCAAGTTGCCTGGGGGGATACCCCAGTTGATTTCTGAGAGGCCGAATACCGACTCATCGGCGGCAATCGCCAAATCGCAAGCAACCAGCGGCGAGAAGGCCCCGCCAAAGCACCAACCATTAACCATCGCAATAGTGGGCTTAGCGTAGTGACGCAGTAGCTTCCATTGCCAGGTAGAGGCGTCGCGGCGCACTTTGACCTGAACAATCTCGGGGCTGGCGTCGATCTCACGGAAGTACTCTTTTAGATCCATGCCGGCTGAAAAGGATTCCCCCTCGCCGGTCAACACCAGCACGTGGGCCTCTTGATCCAGCTCGATCGTTTCAAGCACATCAATCATTTCACGGTTGAGCGTCGGGCTCATAGCGTTGCGCTTTTCAGGACGATTCAACGTCACCCAGGCAATGCCTTCTTCAACATTAACTTTCACGGTTTGCCAGCGATCTTGGTAGTTACTCATCTCTTACTCCTCAGGTTTTATCAAACGACTTATAAAGCGAATTATTCAAAAACGGCTTATTAAAACGTTAATGTTTAAACGCCTACTCAGCGGTAAACTTTTCGATTAACTTTTTGGCATCGTTATAGAGCGCTTCGCCATCAATTCCTTTCTCTTCGACATCGGCGATCCACTCGTCAGCAACTTCTCGCCCAACAGCTTGCCAGCGGGCAGTCTCCTAACTATCAAGCTGAGTGATCGTACCGGGCTGTTCGCCATTCTGAATGGCCTGGATCTGCACTTGGTCGGCGTCATCCATGATCTGACCTATTCTACGGGCCTCCTGAATGCCGGAGTGAGCGTCGATAATCGCTTGTAAATCGGCAGGCAGCGCGTCGTATTTACTCTGGTTCATGGCGACGATCATCATCGTGGTATAGAGCGCATGATCACCGCTGAAGACCGTATGTTCGGTTGTAATATCAGCTAACCCCATGGCGGTAATTGCTTCAAAAGGGATCACTGTTCCATCCAGCACTCCCCGTGATAACGCCTCAAGTGCCTGAGCAACAGGCATACCAATAGGCTCAGCACCCAACTTGGCTAGATAGCGATTTACCAACCGACTGGGACCACGCATCTTTAGCCCTTCTATATCGTCGAGTGATTCAATACGTGTCTCTTTGGTGTGTAGTGCGCCAGGGCTATGGGTGTGGACGGCGATGGGATATACGCCAGCTAACTCATCCTGCATATGCGTCGTGGCGTACTCATGAGCGGCCTGGCTAGTCGCCGCGCCGGAGGTCGGTATAAAAGGTAAGTCAAAGACCTCCGCCCTAGGGAACCGGCCGGAGTTATAGCCCAACACGGTCCAGATAATATCCACCTGACCATCTTTCGCTTGGTCATAGAGCGAGGGAGGCGTGCCGCCCAGTTGCATTGAGGGGTAGAGTTCAACCTCCAAACGCCCATTGGACTCCTCCTCAATGGCTTCTTTCCACGGAATAAAGTACTCCTGGTGAACAGGCGCTGAAGACGGAAAGAAGTGATGCAGCCGAAGTGTGTACTCGGCCTCCTGGGCGTTGGCCTCAGCACTCCACACAATTGGTAAAGCGATAGTGAATGCGAGTAAACGCCGGTTTAGTCTTGAAGCAATCTGCTGAATCATAAGAAGTTCCTCGTTATGCTTGTTGTGGTTATTGTTTAAGCGGCTGAGTACAACGGCTTAATTCACCGCGAATAAATCAATCAAAACGTTCTCACGGGTACGCTCGGCAGCGCCGATAAAGATCGTGCGTGTTAGCCAGGCGTAGTCCGGACTGGAGGTATAAAAGCGCGGCGTGGTGTGAAAGTAATACTCATCAGGAGCAACGGGTTCACCACGCTGAAGACGCTGCATGACCGCAGCAGAACCATGCCGAAATCCGGTGTTCTCAACTTCGATACGCTCGCCACTATCGGTTTCTAGAAAGTAGCGGGCATGCAGTTCGGCCACCCCATCGGCGCGTAGGGTCTGCCAATCGCCGCCGCCAGGCAGTACCACGCCGCTCAACCGCTCACCAAACACCTCGCCGCCGGTGATGGCAATGAAGCGACGCTTTCCTTGAGCGTTTTCACCCAGCTCTAGAGGGGCATCGATGTCAACCGTTAAGCGCGCGATAAAAGTAGGCGTCGGCACTCGTTTAGACGCATCATGGGACATATCGAACCCCCTTGTTCAATTGATTAAGTAAACAAAGCCAAGCGAGATGGCGGGGAAGAGCACGAGCAAAATAATGCGAATAAGATCAGCCGCTAAAAATGGCAGGATGCCTTTAAATGTTTCTGTTAAAGGAATGCGGGGAGCCATGGAGTGGATAATGAAGATGTTCAGTCCCACCGGCGGCGTGATCATGCCGACCTCAACGACCACCAGCGCTAAAATACCGAACCATATCGCCACATCTGTTGCGGGCATGCCGAAGTCCATACCCGTGACGATAGGCAGAAAGATTGGCACGGTTAACAAGATCATCGAAAGGCTGTCCATAAAGCAGCCAAGCACCAAATAGCAGAACAGAATACCGGCCAGAACCACCCAGGGACTGATCTCGAGCCCCACTATCCAACCGGCGGTCATTTGCGGAAACTGGGTCAGGGCAAGGAAGCTATTAAAGACACTAGCGCCAAGTACAATGAAGAAGATCATTGCCGAGGTCACCGCGGTTTCTAGAACGCAGTCCCGCAGGCCGTTCCAACGCAGTCCGCCTTTTGTTATTGCAAGGGCACCGGTGGAGACCGCACCAACGGCCGCGGCTTCGGTAGGCGTAAAGATACCGGTATAGATGCCTCCAATCACCACGATAAAGATCGCTGCTCCTGGCCATACCTCCAGCAATGAACACCAACGTTCGCCCCGGGATGCTTTTACCTTACTCGGCGCACTATCAGGAAAAAACCGTACGTAGAGAGAGATGGCCAGCATATAGCTGAGTACTGCAAACAATCCCGGCACCAGGGCGGCAGCAAACATTTCATTAATGTTTTGCTCAGCCAAGATGGCGTAGATAACCAACACCACTGAAGGGGGAATCAAAATGCCCAGGGTACCACCAGCTGCCAGTGCGCCGGTCGCCAGACTCCCTCGGTAGCCCTGCCGTTCCATTTCGGGCAGCGCCACTTGGGTCATCGTGGCAGCGGTAGCCAGCGAAGAGCCACAAATAGCTCCAAAAGCGCCGCAAGCTCCTATGGTGGACATCGCCAGCCCACCACGACGGTGCCCCAGCCAGTCGTTGGCCGCCTGAAACATGGCCCGGGATAGACCCGCTCTCGCCGCAAATTGCCCCATGAGCAAGAAAAGCGGAATGATGGATAGCGTATGGCTGGAAAAGTGCTCGTAAGGCAGTGACTTCAAGCCATTTAAAATGCCCATCGGGCCGGTGATCAGCATCATCCCTACGGCACCCACCACCAGCATAGCTAGGCCGATAGGAATACGCGCCGCCATCATGAATAGCAGTACCGCAAAGCCGCTAGCTCCCAAAGTGAGTGGTGTCATCACGAGTCTCCTTGGGCGGAGCTTTCTTGAACTTCAGCCAAACTGCTTTTAGTCGAACCGTGTTGTTGCGGATTATGAGTACACGCATCCAAGGCGCGATACAGGCAGACCAGCGTCAACAATATGAACCCTACCAGACCGCCGACGTACCCCCACCAAAGCGGTATATCTAGCAGCATGCTGGTTTCCATATAGCGTCGTTTATCGAGCAAACCATGATAGAGGCGCCAAGTCATTAACCCTGCAACCACAAAAAAGAGCGTTTCGGCAACAACGGCTAGTAGACACTGGACAATGGGCGGTGCATGCATGACCAGTAGATCCACCGTGACATGCCCACCGCGAAGATGGCAGTAAGGAAGAAATAGGAAAACAGCGATGGCAGTACCTATTTCCACCAGCTCATAATCGCCAGTAATAGGTCCCACCCACGCCAGCATGGCAATATCGCTTAACACTGGCGCACTGGCTACCCACCGTCCAAGAATGCTGATGACGGTGATAATAGCGAGTGCTGCGATCAATAATCCGCCGCTTATCGCGGCAACCCTACAGGGTGTCTCAAGACTACGGCGCATCAATGCAGTGCCGAGTGTCGGTACCGTCGCTAAGCTGCTCATCGTTTCGTCTCTTTGTTTTTGGAATTCGCTGTATGGCTGAAACCAACCTTGCGCTATACACCGCGAGAACGTCACAACCAAACTAGTTACATAATATAAGTAATTGCCTTTGAGAGAGCATGCAAGCGTTGCCAACAAAAATACGCCTAAAGTTTTATTCCTCGATGGTATCCGCTGCATATATTTTCACTAACAGAGATAGCAGCTGACGCCGCTCAATCTCACTAAGTGTTTGAGTTGCCTTGATATCACTCTGTTCAGCCAGTTCTTTTAGCTGTTCGGTTAAGGCTTCGCCTTTTTTGCTAAGAAAAATTCCGTGTGACCGCCGGTCTCGCTTACATCGCACCCGCAACGCAAGTCCTTTTTCCTCCAGATTATTAATTAGGCTAACGATTCTAGGCGGATCAATGTCCAGTATCTTGGCTAAATTGGTTTGGGTGATACCAGGATAGCCTTCAATCACCACGAGCGAAGAGAACTGGGCAGGGCGTATTTCATACTCCTGCATGGCCTCATTAAAATGTTTAAAAACAGCAAGCTGGGCCCTTCTCAAGGCGTACCCAAGGCGATTTTCAAGCACCAGACCGGCGACAGAAGTCGGCTCTTTTTCGTCGGGCTCAACTTGTTGAACAGAAGTGCCCTTTTTAGATATGGCCATGCGTTAATTCCTATCTCATTTAAATAATTACAACCAAGGTCTTAAATCAGCATTCTAGCTAATCATCTAGTTAACAACTATAACTATATTCGCCAAGCTGACAGCACACAACAAATCCAAGATTTTCCCTATGGAGCTATTCATGTCACTCCCCCCTCCGCTTACTAACACCACCTTCCATGAGTACCGGCTACACGGGGGCGATGTTCCCAGTTACCCCAGCAGCATGACTCAGCGCCTAACCCATTGGGCAAGCGAAACACCACAGCAACCCTTTTTAGCTGAGCGAGAAGGGGTCCGTCGTAATTGGCGAACGCTCACCTTCGGCGAAGCAATGCCCCAAGTAAAAAGCCTGGCACAAGCACTGATTAATCATGGCCTGTCGACGGAGCGACCGTTGATGGTGCTGTCAGGAAACAGCATTAATCATGCATTGCTTGCCTGTGCCGCCATGCATGTGGGTATTCCCTACGTGCCGGTGTCGCCCTCTTACGCACTGCTATCAGAGGATTTCGTTAAGCTGCGACATGTGGTGGGACTGGTGACCCCGGGGATGCTATTTGTTGATGAGGAAGCGCGCTTTAGTCAAGCACTAACGGCCATTTGCGATAATAACGTCACCTGTGTGGCCAAGGTACCTGCTCAGCGGGCCCTGGCGTTTGACTCACTAGCAGCAACGCCGGCAAGCGCCGAGGTTGACGATGCCCACGCCCGCGTAACGCCTGACAGTATCGCTAAACTACTCTTTACCTCAGGATCGACGGGCATGCCTAAGGCGGTGATTAATACCCATCGCATGCTATGTAGCAACCAAGCCATGCTAGCGAAGCGACTGGGCTTTTTGGAGCAGCGCAAGCCCGTGCTAGTCGACTGGCTACCCTGGCATCACACCTTCGGCGGCAATACGATTCTGGGGATGACGATTCATAACGGAGGCTCGTTATACATTGATGACGGTAACCCCACCGCCCAGGGGGTTCAGCGAACCATCGAGAACCTGCGCGAAGTGTCGCCGACGTTTTACTGCAATGTTCCCAAGGGCTTTGAAGCTCTAGTCGAGTATTTGCGTAATGATGACACCCTGCGTGAGACTTTTTTCCGCGACCTGGAAATGCTGCACTTCGGCGGTGCCGTGCTACCCGCCCATGTGCGCGCTGCTCTGGAAGCGTTAGGCGAACAGACTCGCGGCACCTCCGTTCCCATGTTAACGGGCCTCGGCTCTACCGAAGCATGCTTGGCTTTTTGCACCGAAGAGTCCAGTGATACACCGGGGCTGATCGGACAGCCTGTACCGGGCATGACGCTGAAACTAGTGGCGAAAGACGATAAGTGGGAGGCGCGCCTTAAGGGCCTCAACGTCACACCGGGTTACTGGCGCGACACACAGCGAACCAGCGAGGCGTTTGACCATGAAGGCTACTACTGCACTGGGGATGCCATGCGCTTAATTGACCCCGACCACCCCGAGCGCGGGCTAATTTTTGACGGTCGGCTAAGCGAGAACTTCAAGCTGGTGACCGGCACTTGGGTCAATGTAGGCACCCTGCGCCTACACCTTGTCGAACACTTTGCCCCCCTGGCACAGGACATAGTGGTAATCGGCGAAGGGCGCGACTACCTGACTGGAATCGTCGTGCTGAACCTTCCCGCCTGTGAGCAGCAGCTTAGCTCAGCGGATATCTCCCTTGATGC
Organism: Halomonas meridiana; assembly: GCF_009846525.1. Classification (NCBI taxonomy): domain Bacteria; kingdom Pseudomonadati; phylum Pseudomonadota; class Gammaproteobacteria; order Oceanospirillales; family Halomonadaceae; genus Vreelandella; species Vreelandella aquamarina. The sequence continues at coordinate 3,729,999 of NZ_CP024621.1, forward strand.
TCTGGCCACCAACGCCAACCTACACCAGTGGTTCGCGCAGCGCCTGGCAACTCACTGCCGCGGCCAGTCAAGCTCCATGCGTTTAGAGCGCTTATTGCTACTGAACCAACCTCTTTCCGTTGACCGTGGCGAATTGACCGACAAAGGATCAGTTAACCAACGACTCGTGCGCGAGCGCTACTCGGATCTCGTGGCCTATCTCTATGCTGAGCCACCCCACGATCCACGCATTATCCTCCCCTCTGCGAACCCAGTGTCTTAATGCCGGTACTTTTAACAACAGGACGTCAGCCGCCACCACTGGAGAGTATGGGCGGCCATATGCCGCCCGCTACGCTATTTTTTGGAGAATAATTATGACACGCGGGCACTACACGGCATTTGAGGATACCCACTTAGTTGCCGCTTTACGTACACCGTTCACCGACCTGAACGGTGTCCTGGGGGCGATTTCACCCACTGACCTGGGCATCAAGGTCGCCAAAGCAATACTAGACTTGAGCGGCACGCCACCGACATGCGTTGACTCTGTGATCGCCGGGTCAGTTGCACAGGCAAGTTTCGACGCCTATTTACTCCCCCGCCATATTGGATTGTATGCAGGCGTCCCTCAGGAAGTGCCTGCGCTACACACACAGCGTGTTTGCGGCACCGGTTTTGAGCTGTTGAAACAAGCTGCGGAACAGATTGCACTCGGGCAGGCCAAGTGCGTGCTGTGCGTCGGCACGGAATCCATGACCCGCAATCCGATTGCAGCCTATACGCACCGTGGTGGCTTCAAACTGGGTGCACAGGTGGACTTCAAAGACTTCCTATGGGAAGCGCTAATGGATCCAGCACCCAATGTATCAATGATTCAGACCTCCGACACACTGGCGCAGCGCTATGCCATCACTCGGGAGCAGGTAGACGCCTATGCCGAGCGCAGCTTCTCCCTGGCGGTCGAAGCCCAAGCGCAAGCGATCCTCTCCGCGGATATTATTGCTGTTAAAAACGAAACCTTCTCCCTCCCCGGTTATAGTGATAGGAGTATTTGTCTACCTCGTAAAATTATTCGCGTAGACCAAGATACGCATATCCGGCCTTCGCCTCGGAAGGTATTGAACCAATTGCCACCGGTATACGACGACGGCGTACAAACAGCAGGTAACAGCGCCGCCGTTGTCGACGGCGCTGCAGCCGCACTGGTGATGGCGGGCACTCACGCGGCCAAGTCATCTCTCGCACGCCTGCGCGCCACGGCCGTGGTTGGCGTAGCCCCCGAGACCATGGGTATTGGGCCAGCACCCGCTATTCGGCTACTGCTGGAACGTAGCGGCCTCACTCTCAATGATATTGACCGCTTCGAAATCAATGAGGCTCAGGGTGCGCAAGTGCTTGCAGTCGTCCGTGAACTGGATATCGACCTAACTAAGCTCAACGTTCATGGTGGAGCTATCGCCATTGGCCACCCATTGGCCGCAACGGGTTTGCGGCTAGCAATGTCCTTGGCCCGACAACTCAAGCGTGATGGCTTGCGCTATGGCATAGCGGCCGCTTGCATTGGCGGCGGTCAAGGCATGGCCATTCTGCTTGAGCACTCAGCCGAATAAATCGTTCGTTCAAGTCTTTAATCTACGCCCTTCTGTGCACGCTAGAGAAAACACCCTTTTCCATACGTGACCCAAAAAAGGCTGGCAAAGCGCCAGCCTAAAACGTGATCGAAACAGCAGTAAATCACTTACACCTTCACGTCACTGCAAAACATAGATCGCTAGAACTGGAAGGTGGCACTCGCCTGAAGGCGACTCGCATCATTGGAGACCCCATTCACCTGTTCGATATCCGCATGCTGGTACTCAAGACCGACTGACATGCGCTCGGTAACATCCCAAATCACATTGGCAAACCCATAGTCGAGCGTTTCGAAATGGTCGCCATAGCCTGCGGGCAGGTCTTGCTGAAGACGCGAAACGCCCACAGAACTGAACCAGCTATCCGTCCAGTAGTGATTAAGTGACAGACCAAATGCCTGGGTTTCAATAGCCTCAAGATTGTTACCGTTCACATAGACGTCAGGTGCGTTACGGTGACCTACGTTGCCAGGGTTACCCATATAGTTACCGATACCCTCACCGAAGGTGGCACTGCCGCGCAAACTGGTGGAGGCATTAAAGGGCAAATTAAACTGCGCCTGCACCCCATAGCCAGTGACGTCGTCATCAATGGTATTGGTGATGTTATTGGTCGAAAGCTGACGCGCTATCCCCGATAGTGCAAATAAGCGCTTATATTCATAGCGCAGCGTCAAATCTGGCAGCTGACTCTCCCCATCGGCTACTGAAGCATCATTGCGGGCTATAACTGTAGTGGGGTTTTCCAGTGCCACAGAGAAACTCCCCTCCCCGACAGGCTGCGTATAGCGCAACTGAGCCTGCCGCTCGAAGGCGTAGCCCTTAGGATCCCCTAGTGCCAGGGTACGTGTTCCGCCCACGAAGCTCATAAAATTTGACCACGTTTGCCCGGCGAGAAACCCGTTCAGCTCGCCATACGCATGGCGCAACCCAAACTTACCATCGGGCACAAAATGACCTTCGAAGTAAGTGGTTAAACGCCCATAGTCAGTGGCGGTATGGGTGCGGAAATTCAGGCGGGACTCATAGGCCGTAAAGCTGGTTCTACCATCGGTTCTATTGCCTGGGTTCATCACGGCGTAAGGATCAGTTGATGTCCCCAGATCGTAGTCGAAGTCGTAAAACGCATCGAGTTTAACGTACCCCCCAAAGGCAATATCTGTTTTGGTGCCTGGAATATTAATCGTTGATCGATGATTCCAGGGTGGGCCTACTCGGCTGGGCTCTCCGGTAACGATAGGCTGCCCGGCTTCTACAACATCAAATGCATGGGCCTGGGAAGCAAGCGCACAGGGAGCGAGAAGAACACACGCGACAAAGTGGTTAATTTTCATTGTTTGTCTCTGCTTTTGGTCGTAATGGTTAAGTTGTAATTGTTCTTAATGCGAACTCTGATCCGCATTACGTACCAAAGCTGCGAAAAAAACCTCCATCTGTCAATTAAAATGGAGGTAATTCATTTCAATATCCATATAAGACATTGAATTTAAATAATTTAAAGCCATTAATACTTTGGTTTGATTATATATTGTAACTAAACAAGCCACCTTTCTATTCAGAATCAGCCAGTAGCTCAGGGTAACGCAGCCCAATAAGCGCATGCTCACGCATCAACATTTCTGCCCTCGCCCCCTCACCACGCTTAAGTGATTGATATATAAGCTGGTGATGAAACTGCGCCAACTGCAACTTTTTGAACTCTCGCACTAAATCATCGCTATCAATGATGATCGAGTCGGCGGCAGCGAAGGGAAGGTGGTTATTGCGTGAAATAGCATCTGCCACGACATCGCTGCCAATGGCATGGATGATGATGCTATGGAAATGCGTATTGAGTTCACTCCATTGATTGATATCTGATTCAACAAGGTAGCCTTTGGCTATCAGCTTTTTTCCTTTTTGGATCCAAAAATCCAGCTCCTTAGCGACATTAGCCGGTAGACCTTGCTCCGCCAGATGACGTGCAGCCAGTCCTTCCAACACCCCGCGAACCTCAACCGCACAATGCACATCTGCTTGGGTAAACTCACGCACCATAAACCCGCGTTTGCCCGCCTGCTGCAGCAACCCCTCCTGCTCCAGAGTGCGAAAAGCCAGCCTGACCGGCGTTCTAGAAACACCCAGCTGCTCCGCTACCGCGACTTCACCAAGGCGCACTCCTGGAGAGTACGCGCCCTCACTGATTAATTTACGTAGCTGGCTAACGACACTTTTATCATTGTTACTCATTTGATTTTTCTCTCATATCAACACTGCTTAGCTATTCATTAGCGAGATCTACGAAAGTATAGGTTGACTGCAAAAACCTTCCTAGCCTTTACTTTGGATCCAATAAGCATAATTACAACACCAACCCAAAAAGGAGTTAACCGTGACTCAACAAGCCCCCTTTCCTTTAAATACTTGGTACGTCGCCTGCACCCCTGATGAGCTTACCGAAAAGCCACTTGGACGAACTATTTGTAATAAGCAACTAGTTTTCTTCCGTGGCGATGAAGGTCGCGTCGCCGCCGTGGAAGATTTTTGCCCTCACCGTGGCGCTCCGCTGTCCCTGGGTTTTGTGCGAGATGGCAAACTGGTTTGCGGCTACCACGGCCTTGAAATGAACTGCAGCGGCAAATGCGACAGTATGCCTGGTCAACGGGTTCGCGGCTTTCCGAGCAATCGCTCCTACCCTGTTGAAGAGCGCCACGGCTTCATATGGATTTGGCCCGGCGACCCCGATAAAGCTGACACCAGCTTGATTCCCGAGCTGCACTGGGCCAATAACCCTGACTGGGCTTATGGCGGCGGTCTCTACCATATTCAGTGTGAATATCGTCTGATGATCGACAACCTCATGGATCTTACCCATGAGACCTATGTGCACGCCTCCAGCATTGGCCAACCCGAGATTGAAGAGGCTGCACCGGAAACAACGGTGAACGGCGATGAAGTGGTCACCAGCCGTGAAATGGAAAACATACCCGCACCGCCTTTCTGGCAGGCTGCCCTCAGGGGAAACGGGCTTGCTGACGACGTACCCGTTGATCGCTGGCAGATTTGCCGCTTTACGCCTCCTAGCCATGTGTTAATTGAAGTCGGCGTCGCCCATGCGGGCAATGGCGGGGCCAATGCTCCGGCGAATGTGAGAGCCTCAAGTATTGTGGTCGACTTTATCACCCCAGAATCAGACACCTCTATCTGGTACTTCTGGGGGATGGCACGCAACTTCAAGCCAGACGACCAAGCGCTTACCGATAAGATCCGTGAGGGACAGGGCAAGATCTTCGAAGAGGATCTTGAGATGCTCGAGGCACAGCAGCGTAACCTACTTCGATATCCTGATCGCCAACTGCTGAAACTCAATATCGACGGCGGCGGCGTACAGGCACGCCGTATCATTGACCGTATTCTGACAGAAGAGCGGGCAACACAAACCAAGGAGCTGCCAGCATGAGTCATCCCGCTCTATCGCTAGTCGTTGAAGTCAAAGCGCGCCACGAGGAGGCGCTTGGCATCGTCACTTTTGAGCTTGTCGACCCTCACGGCCGCCCACTTCCTCCCTTCAGCGCAGGCGCCCATATCGACGTGCAGGTTAAAGAGGGAGTGATCCGGCAATACTCTCTGTGCAACCACTCTGAAGAGCGGGACCGCTACTTGATCGGCGTATTGCGTAATGAAGCCTCCAGAGGAGGCTCCATCGCCATGCACGATGAAATTAAAGTGGGCAACCTGCTACTCATCAGCGCACCCAAAAACCATTTCCCGCTTAAACCCGCAAAGCGCACTTACCTGCTGGCGGGCGGGATTGGTATAACGCCACTGCTGTGCATGGCAGAGCGTTTAGCGCGTACTGATGCGGATTTCGAGCTGCACTACTGCGCACGTTCCGCCGAGCGCATGGCCTTTCGTGAGCGTATCAAAACATCAGGTTTTGCCAATAGAGCATACTTCTACCTGGACGATGACGACGCATCTCCAGCCCTCGATCTGGAAAAATTGCTCAGTGAGCCAGAGGCTGATGCCCAGGTCTACGTCTGCGGCCCTAGCGGATTTATTAATGCCGTCATATCCACAGGCAAACAGTGTGGCTGGTCAGCCGACCAACTGCACACCGAGTACTTTGCAGGCGCAGAAACAGCCAGCGAAGATGACGGCAGCTTCGAGGTACGTATCGCCAGTAGCGGCGCCGCCTTTTCAGTGCCCGCCGATAAAACGGTTTACCAAGTGCTGGCTGAAAATGGTATCGACATCATGGTGTCCTGTGAGCAGGGGGTCTGCGGCACCTGCCTGACCCGTGTGCTTGAAGGCGAACCCGACCACCGGGATTTATACCTGGATGACGATGAGCACGCGGCCAACGACCTGTTCACGCCCTGCTGTTCCAGAGCTAAGAGTAAAACCCTTGTGTTGGATCTTTAAGCCATCATTAAAACAGTTACAAAAACAATCACAAAAACGTACCCCGTTGACTAGTAATCAGGATAACGACAATGAATAAAATGCCCACCCGCCTAGCCAAGGCAACCCTATTTGGCGTTTTCGCCTTCTCATTCGCTGCCCCTTCCGTGGAAGCCAGCACCACACTTCGAGTGGCGCACGTTTGGCCGGGTGGCTCAATGATAGATCGTGAGCTTTTTCAAGCCTGGGCTGAAAGCGTCGAAGAGGCATCGAATGGGGAGTTAAAGGTAGAAGTTTTCCCCAGCCAGACGCTAGCAAAATCAGCCCAAACCTACGAAAGCGCAGTGATGGGCATCGCCGATGTTGGCGCCTCAGCCCAAGGTTATACGGCAGGACGCTTTCCGCTCACGCAAATCGTCGAACTGCCGGGGGTGTCAGCAAGCGCTCGCCAAGGGGCCTGCATTCTACAGTCGCTTTACGATCAGGGACACTTTGAACAGGAATACGCCGACACACGCCCCCTGTTCTTGTTTACTACCGGCCCAGGTTATCTGCATACCAAAGATCAGCTAATTGAAACTCCGGCTGATCTCGAGGGGCTTCGACTACGCCGCCCCACGCCAGTGGTAGGTGATATGTTCGAGCGCCTTGGCGCCCAAGCGGTGGGCATGCCAGCGCCAGATGTGTTTACCTCTATGCAGCGGGGTGTCGTCGACGGCCTCAGTTTCAACTGGGAAGGAATGAAGACCTTTCGGCTAAACGAACTGGCACAGTACCATACCGAAGTCCCCCTATATGACCTTTCGCTGTTCGCCACCATGAGCCAGCGAAGCTACGACAGCCTGCCAGCCGATTTACAGCAGGTGATTGATGACCACAGCGGCTTAGAGTGGTCGCTTCGCGCGGCAGAGGTTTACGACGAAATGATACGTCAAGGGCGTGAAGAAGCCGTCGAGGCCGGGCATGAGTTTATCGTCATCGAAGACGCGCTCGAAGATCCTGAATGGGGCCCCGTGCTGCAGCAAACCATTGATGATTACTTAGATGACATTGGCGGCTCTGCCAACGATATCTACAAGGCCGCGATAGATTTACAGCAAAGCTGCGCGGCTTAATTTAAGAACTAGCAGTAACCATCGCTATCGAAATACTATAAAGGCAGCCAATTGGCTGCCTTTATAGCTGTATTCAAAATCCTGCACACAGATCAAAAATCAAAAAACACCGTCTCGCCTTCACCCTGCAGTCGAATATTCAAACGATAGCGCACCTGGCCATCCTGCTCTTCACGTTTGGCGATCAAGGTTTGCCGACGCGCCGGAGATTCGATGCGGGATAGCACCGGGCACTGGGCGTTCGCCTCAGCTTCATCATCAAAGTAGAGCCGTGTTTGTAGGTGGATGTTCACGCCCCGGGCAAACAGTGTGAGGTTAATGTGCGGGGCCATTAACTGGCCGCTGGGGTGCTTCACCGCGCCGGGCTTAATGGTGGTTAACGACCACTCACTGCCGTGATCGAAGGTGGTGGCCGTGCGGCCAAAGCTATTGAACGGCTTGCTCAGGTCGTAATCGGCTTGGTAGTGACCGTTCGCATCCGCTTGCCATGCCTCCAAGAAGGCATCGCGCACCAGGTCGCCGTTGCCGTCGATAACGGTACCTACCACCTGAATGTGTTCACCCTCTGCATCGGGCTTGGCCATCTCGCTCCAGATCTCTTCATCCCGCACGGGATTACCGGCAGCGGCGAGGGCAAGACCGATGTGCACGTAGGGGCCTGCGGTTTGCGAGGCGGTTTCACGCAGCATCAGGTCGCTGGTCGGCTGGCTGTTAGGCTGATTCATGAGATATCCCCGCCCTTATTGGTTTTCAAAGTAGGTCTGCAGCTCACCGCGTACCACCACATCAAATCGGTAGGCTAGGCAGTCCATCGGCTTGCTATGCGCCATATCCAGTCGCCCAATCATGGTCTCGACCGCGAGCGGGTCTTTCAGCGTGTGCACGATGGGACAGAGAGGAATCAGCGGGTCACCCTCAAAATACATTTGAGTGATCAGTCGGGTAGAGATCGAAGGCCCAGTGACTGAGACGTGAATATGCGCGGGCCGCCAACTGTTCATATCGTTGGGCCACGGGTAGGGGCCGGGCTTGACGGTGCGAAAACGGTAGAAGCCCTGCTCATCGGTCAGACAGCGCCCTACACCACCGAAATTAGGGTCGAGTGGCGCCAAGTACTTATCATTCTTATGCCGGTAGCGCCCTCCCGCGTTGGCTTGCCACATTTCTACCAGCGTATGCGGAATGGGCTTGCCGAACTGATCTACCACCCGGCCAAACATGATAATGCGCTCGCCCTGGGGAAGGCCCTGGCCTTGGCTAAAATTCATTAACAAGTCGTTATCATGCGGCCCCATGCGCAGGTGGCTAAAATCAGGGCCTGTCAGCTCAGACGCAGTGGGCTGTTGCATACTGACCAATGCCTGCTGGGGCGAGCGCGCTACTGAGGTTTTATAACCAGGCGCATAAGCAGGCGGATGCCAGTTACGGTCACGGGCCACAAAGCGTTTGTTATCGTGGGTCATCGCCCTTACCTCTTATCCATTATTGTGATTCGCTACTCGCCCCAGCCCAGCTCTTTCGCAAGGGCAAAGGCGTGATTGGCTGCCGGAACGCCGCCATAAATCGCTACATGCATGAGCACTTGGCGCAACTCGGCTTCAGTCAGGCCAACCCGCTTGGCGGTTTTCAAGTGCAGGGTTAGCTCTTCACGCCCTAGCGCGGCAAGAATACCCGTGGTGATCATGCTGCGCTCACGGCGGGTCAAGTCATCGTTGCTCCACAGCTCGCCCCAGGCCAGGCGAGTAATCATCTGTTGGAAGGGGGCATCGAGGGTATTGGCGTTGGCGGTAGAACGCGCCACGTGCTCATCTCCCAATACCTGCTTGCGGGTTTCCAGGCCGGTCGAGTAGGCCACGCCTTGGTTGGCCACATCGCCTAGATCCGTTGCCAGCACGGCGAGCAGCTTTTGTGAGAACAGTGCCGGGACTTCTACTGAGGGCACATGGCCGACGCCGTCAAAAACCTCCAGCGGGACGCCACCGAGCTCCGCAGAGAGCGCGTCCAGTACCGCAGGCGGTGTGGCCACATCTTCACTACCGCCAAACAGCTGCACTTTGGCGCGCTTGCCGGAAAGCTTGCCGGTAAAGGTGTCGCGGCCGAGCATTTCGCATAGCTGAGCGTAGGACTCATCATCGCCACGGCCCATTTGCACGCACCAGCCCGCTTTCAGTGCGGGGCTTGCCTCGAACGTCGCAGGAGCAAACCAGCGCGGTACGATTTCCTCAGCCATCGCCGCCAAGCCTTCCTGACGCACGCGCCCAGCGCGGATGTTCCACAAATCGGGGTTGCCGATTACCGCCCCCGTATTGGTCAGCGTCGCGGAAAGTAGCCGGTCAGGCTGTGCGGCAATCAGCTGCTGGCCGACCACACCACCAATGGAGGTACCGGCAAAGTGAAACCGTTGCACGCCCGCCAGCGCTACCAACGCTAGCACCTCTTCAGCCAGATCGGCAGGCGTTATCTGTGTGCCGCTGACCGCCTGGCTGGCGCCGTGGCCGGGCAGGTCCCAGGTAAGCACTCGATAGCGGGGCAGCAGCGCGGGGATCACGTCGTCCCATACCGCTTGGCTCATGCCCAGCGGGTGCGCCAGCACGATCAGTGGGTTCACTTCTGAGCCGAGCAGTCGGTAGGCGACGCTGCGGCCGTTGGTGGTATGAAAAGCCATGCCTACCTCCGTTAAACGCGTTCAATTAGCGTGGCGATACCCTGGCCGACACCTACGCACATGGTGCACAGGGCATAGCGCTTGCCGCTGTTTTGCAGCTCATGGGCAGCGGTCAGCAATAGGCGGGCACCGGACATGCCCAGCGGATGTCCAAGGGCAATCGCACCACCGTTTGGGTTAACACGCGGGTCGTCGTCAGCCAAGCCTAGGTCGCGCATACACGCTAACGCCTGGGCGGCAAATGCCTCGTTAAACTCAAACACATCGATATCGTCTATGGCGATACCGGTGCGCTTGAGTAGTTTTTGTACCGCGGGTACCGGCCCGTAACCCATGATGCGCGGCTCAACGCCCGCCGTGGCCATGCCGATAATTTTCGCCATCGGCTTCAGGCCGTGCTGTTTAACCGCCGCTTCGCTGGCCACCAGCATGGCGGCTGCGCCGTCGTTGACACCAGAAGCGTTGCCCGCCGTTACGCTACCGCCTTCACGAAAAGGCGTAGGCAGTGCTGCCAGCTTCTCAAGCGTGGTTTCCCGCAGATGCTCGTCCTGATCAAAGATCAGTGGGTCCTGCTTGCGTCGGGGGATCTCAATAGCAGTGATTTCTTGAACAAAACGCCCGGCTTTTTGGGCAGCCGCCGCTTTCTGCTGTGAGCGCAGAGCAAAAGCGTCCTGATCTTCCCGGGAGATATTGAACTGTTCGGCCACGTTCTCCGCCGTTTCCGGCATTGAATCCACTCCGTACGCTTTCTTCATCACGGGGTTTATAAAACGCCAGCCGATAGTGGTGTCTTCGATTTTCTGCCCCCGGGCGAAGGCACTGTCGGCCTTGCCCATCACATAGGGTGCACGGGACATGGATTCCACGCCACCCGCCAGGGCCAGTTCCATCTCACCGGCCTTGATAGCGCGAAAGGCGGTGCCCACGGCATCCATTCCCGACCCACACAGGCGGTTCATGGTCGTGCCGGGCACCGAGGTGGGAATGCCCGCCAGCAGCGACGACATGCGCGCCACATTGCGGTTATCTTCCCCCGCTTGGTTGGCACAACCCATAAAGACTTCTTCAATAGCGGCCGGGTCAAGGTTTGGCGCTTCGGCCAAGACGGCTTTAAAGATGGTCGCGGCAAAGTCATCGGGGCGCACGCTGGCCAGCGTGCCACCAAAACGCCCAACGGCAGTGCGGCGGGGATGACAGAGATAGACGTCTTTCATCACAACATCGCTCATAACAGTCTCCTTATTCGCCAGCGTGGGCACGCTCGGTACGCGCTTTTAATTCGCGCAGGATAGTCAGCTCTTTTTCGCTAGGCTCAGGGGTACTCTCAAGCTGCTCCGCAAAGCGTACCTCCCAACCGGTCGCTTCAATCACATCTTCGCGGCTCACACCGGGATGCAGCGACACCACAACCAGCTCTTTAGTATCCGGGTCGGGTCTCATCACGCAGAGGTCGGTGATGACGCGAGTGGGGCCTTTGCCAATATTGGGCACATTGTCGCGGCCTTTGCCGTCGCGACCAAAGCCGAGCGTAGTGACGAAGTCGACATCTTTCACAAAGGCACGCTTCGAGTGCTTTAGAGTGATAAAGACTTCACCTGCATTAGTGGCAATTTCCGGCGCGCCACCGCCGCCTGGCAGGCGCACTTTTGGGGCTTTGTAATCGCCGATCAGCGTGGTGTTAAGGTTAGCAAAGCGGTCGATCTGCGCGGTGCCCAAGAAACCCACGCTCACCTTGCCGCCCTGCAGCCAGTAGCGGAACATTTCCGGCACTGCCACGGTGGTGAGCGCCGATTCGCACAGTTCGCCATCGCCAATAGAGAGCGGCAGAATATCGGGCTTGGTTTGCAAGGTGCCGGATTCGTAAATCAGCACCACGTCGGGTGCATGAGTGAGTCGAGCCAAGTTGGCAGCTTCTGAGGGCAAACCGATACCTACAAAACAGGTCATGCCGTTTTCCAGCGCTCGCGCTGCGGTGACCGACATCATTTCAGAAGAGGTATATTCCAGACTCATCAGGCTTGGCCTCCTGCATTAAAGACGTTGTCATCCAGCCACTGGGTAAAGGTATCGCGGTCGCGAGCGATGGCATCCCACTCCTTATAGAAGAGGTTGCTGCGGCCGTAGTAGCCGTGAGTATAAGAAGGCAGCGCACCTTTCTCTGCCACCGCAATGGCACTGACCGCCCAGCTAGGAATCACGCAGGCATTAGGGGTCGCGCCCAGGTCATCGACAATCTCTTCCACTGTGACGATGCTGTGCTTGGCCGCCAGCACCGCCTCTTTCTGCACCCCAACGATCCCCTCGACCAGCACGTTGCCTTGGCGGTCGGCACGCTGAGCGTGAATGATCGAAACATCTGGGCGCACCGAAGGAACAGCGGCTAAGCGCTCGCCGGTAAACGGGCACTCAATGAATTTGATTTGATCGTTGACGCTGGGCAGCTCGCTGCCGATATAGCCACGGAAAACCGCTAGCGGTAACCCTGCGGCACCCGCTTCAAAGGCGCAGGCCATGGCCGCGTGGCTGTGCTCAAGAATCTCGATCTTACAGGGCCAGCCTTTCTCAACCGCATCACGCAGGCGGTGCAGCGATCCCACGCCAGGGTTGCCCCCCCACGAGAAGATGACTTTTTTGGCACAACCCGCGCCGATCATTTGATCGTAAATAATATCGGGGGTCATGCGAATCAGCGTTAGATCACGCTTTTTCTGACGGATCACTTCATGACCCGCCGCAAAAGGAATCAGATGGGTAAAGCCTTCCATGGCCACGGTAGCGCCGTCTTGAACGTAGCGCGCTACTGCGTCATGCAAGCTGAGAAACTCGGCCATATTAGGTGCCTCTTAGCTGGTCGTTGCCATACTTGTCGGTATTTGTTCGACAAACGAACATAGATTCTTAATACGAACAAGTTACTTCCGAACACCTATGGGGTCAAATGGCGGCTGAGTTTCCCGGACAATGAGCGAACAGCACAGAGGTGACTAATAAACTAAAAAAACACGTATAAACAATCGCTTAATCAGAAAGCAGCCATGCACGGGCACGCGTCACCTGCTTTTCGCTGCTACCAAGGTATAAAGCTGGATTGCAGGCATCACGCAGCGCATCGGCGTCGATAATATCCTGCACATCAGGATGGCTTGAGAGCACATCTGCGTAGGCACGGGCTTCTAAACGAGCGGTTTCCGCTGCTTCTGCACTGATGGCTTTGGCTTTATCAGTGCCTAGGGTGGGAGCCAATAATCGGGCTACCGGCTCGGCCATGATGCCCCCACCCGTGGCCGCCAAGTTGCGCGCCATATTCTCAGAGTTCACTTCGAGCCCTTCCAACAGTGCGGCGACCTGCTCCAAGGCACCTTCTACCAGCAGAGTACTTTCGACTAACGGCGCCCACTCTGCATGCCATTCGCCCAACCCTCGCTCAAGAGGTTGAGCCGCAGCGTGGATCAATACACTGGTATGGCCATGCACTTGTCGCGCTGCCCCCTTAATCAGTGCGCTACGTACGGGGTTACGCTTATGAGGCATTGACGATGACTCGCCCATCCCAGGAGCAAAAGGCTCTGCCACTTCGCCTACTTCGGTTTGCGTCAGTAGCGAAACATCAAGGGCGATTTTTTCAGCCGCCCCCGCGACTGCATCCAATGCCGTGCCGAGGATATGGATCGGATAGCGGTCGGTATGCCAGGGAAGCACAGGCGCAGACAGCCCCAGCCGCTCAGCCAAGGCGTCCATCCACTCTAGCCCCAGGTTGTCCCACCCTGAGTGCACGCCCACCGCCCCGCCAAACTGCACGGGTAACTCCACCTCTGCCAATTGACGTCGACTCTGCTCTAGGCCAATCGCCCAGTGGGCCACCTTGACCCCAAAGGTAATCGGCAGCGCCTGCTGCATCAGGGTGCGCCCCACCATCACAGTCTTTGTGTGAGCTTCCATCAGCGCTATCGCCGCTGAACGACAGCGCAGCAGCAAGGCATTCAGCGCCGCCAAGCGCGGTTTCAGCAGCAGCATCAGCGCCGAATCGACCACGTCCTGGCTCGTCGCCCCTTGATGCCAGTAACGCTTGAGGTCATCTGCCAAAAGCGCACGCCCCTGCTTCACAAAAGGAATCGCCACATTGCCACCACTGGCAATGCCATCCGCAATGGTGGCGACGCTGAAGGTGGCATTTTCCAACTGGTGACGCATTTGCTGGCTAACTCCGGCCGGTACGGCGCCGCTGGTTTCCTGCACCTCAGCAAGGGCTAGCTCAAAGGCCAGCATGGCATTCACCATGGCGTGCTCATCGCATGCGTTTAAGGCGGGCTGGCTCATGAAGGGGTGTTTGGTAAATATAGCGGGCATGGCGATGAAGCCTCCTTTAGCAACACCTTGGCAACAGAGTGCCAAGAGACGATAGTTCTGAGCTTACTGACTTGCTTGTACTTATGTTTGTACTTATGTTCGCTCTTCGAACTATAGGCTAAATAGACCTCTGCCTATCAGGCAACCAAAATTTGGAAATGGGCGCTATCGTTGCTTACTGTGGTTTTGCTATCTGTGGTTTTGCTATCGCGGCATCATCCGGCAACACGTACCGCATCACCATGTCCGTGACATGGTCTTCCAATTTGCGCTGATTCTCCGGTGCCGCCTGTTTCCAATCGAAAATGCGTGAAAACGTGTGCTGGTTGGAGACATTAAAGAATGACAGCGCACTAATGAGCCAATGAAGCTCACGGGGATCTAACCCTTCACGAAAACAGCCTTCTTCAACACCGCGGTTGTATACGTTGGTAAGGGCATCAATCACCCCCGCATTTAGCGACTGAATCAGCTTCGATTGCGCCAGATAGCGGCCATGATGAATATTTTCAATCATGACGAGGCGAATAAAATCGGGATTTTTAGCATGATGGCAAAACGTAAACCGCACTAATCGGCTCAGTGCTTCTATCGGGGCCAAATGATTTAGCTGTAGCTCAGCTTCTTGCAAGCGCACTTTTTGGTAAGCCGCTTCTAACGTATGTAAGTAAAGCGTCTCTTTATCTTTGAAGTAGTAATAAATCATACGCTTAGAGGCGCGCGTTTTTTCAGCGATTTCATCAATTCGCGCCCCTGACAAACCTTTTTCTGAGAATTCTCGAGTGGCGACCGCAAGAATATCGGCCTGGACAGACTCAGGGTCGTTTTTACGACCACGTCGTGGAGAGGAGGACGAAGAAGCGTGGGATTTGGCTGTCATTGATAGGCCTTTATTATCGTGATCGTCTTTGGTCTAGTATGCCATACCTTGACTGAACGTACCATTTCGTACATTGTTGATTGGGACACAGTGAAATGGCCATGCGCGCTACCTTCATGGCTTTTCAAGCTCCATGACAATGGCTCGACAAGAGGACAACAATAATGTCTCTACGCCCCATGTTTTCACTACAAAAAACATCTATGAAACGCACGCTAACAGTGGCTATCACCACGGCTGCACTCTTCTCTGCGGCCCATGCCTCAGCACAAACCTTACGCTTTGCCCATGTGGACCCTGACGACTGGACAACTTCTAAAAAGGGCGCGGCCGGTCAAGTCTTCAAAAACCTAGTAGAAGCCGAAACCGATCTGACGGTTGAGCTCTATCCGGCGGGTTCTTTAGGCGGTGAAACTGAACTGATTGAAGGTGCACAGGATGGCACCATTAGTATTGCGATGGTCTCCGGCGCCTACGCTAACTTCTGCCCAGCCGTTGCGGTGACAGATATTCCGTACACCTTCCCATCTGCGCCCGTCGCTTGGGAAGTTATGGACGGTGAGTTTGGTACGGCACTCGCTGAACATTGCCTCGAACAAACCGGCTTGCGTACTCTGGCGTATGGGGAAACTGGCTTTCGTCATTTCACCAACTCTGTCCGCCCCATTCATACCCCTGAAGACATGCAGGGTTTGAAATTCCGAGTGCAAACCATCCCGCTTTACCTAGAAATGGTCACCGCGCTGGGTGGTGAGCCACAGGGTATCGCCTGGGGTGAAGTGCCCACGGCACTGGCGACGGGCGTTGTTGATGGCCAGGAAAACCCTATTTCCGTCATCTACGGCAACAACTTCTACGAATTCCAGGATTACCTCACGCTTGATCGCCATGTGTATGGTGTCGATCACATCCTCATCAACGATGAGATATTCCAGTCGCTTTCTGAAGAAGAGCAAGCCGCAGTGAACCGTGCTGCCGTGGTAGCAGGCACCACCGGCCGTGCCATTCAGCAGTTCAACTCCGCTGAAGGGATTACCAAGCTGCAAGCAGAAGGCATGGAGATCACTCAGCCAACCGCTGAACAAATGAAGGCTTTCCGGGAAGCAGCACAACCGCCCGTACAGGCCTATCTGCGCAATGAGCTTGGCGATGATGCCGAGTGGATCGATCGCCTCTCTTCCGCAGTGAATGACGCTTCCTCACGCTTCTAACATGCCATTCAAAGCGAGTGCTTGCGAGTAGACCCATAGTGGCCTACTCGCCCCCTTGCGTGCCTGACTATTGATTGAAGGTGCCTTTATGTCTGCTCTTCTCAGCCGGATACACCGTGGCCTCATACTTTTTAATGGCAGTTTGGCAGGGCTTGCCATGATGCTGATTTTCCTGCTGGTCGCGGGCAATGCGTTTGCGCGCTACACCTATGGCGGCTCCATTAGCTGGGGAGAAGACACCGCTATTTACTTAATGATTTATGGCCTGATGTTCGGTATGGCCTGGGCCTATTTACAAGATAAGCATATCGGATTCGACCTTATCCGCCGTTTACTGCCTGCGCACTGGATGCGTTGGCAAGCGGTCGCTGTTGACTTAGTGGTGCTCGCTGTCGGCATCGGCTTAATGGTGTCAGCGGTTGAGTTTATCTCAGCACGGGGCGGGCGCACCTCATCAAGTACCGGCATGCCAATGTGGCTGTTCCAAGCCTCTATGTTATTAGGCGGTGGGTTACTTAGCCTCTCAGCGCTCGTCATGGGTGCACTGCGACTGAGTCAGCCAGCCGACGTGGAGGCATCCTCATGATTTTTATACTACTTGTAGCGCTTATTTTACTGGGTGTGCCGTTTGCCTTTGCGATTTTAGGCTCTCTCACGGTACTAATGAGCGCCGGTGATTTGCCGTACCACATTCGCATCGTGTCGCAGCAGTTTTTTGGTGGCATGGAGTCTTTTCCGCTGCTGGCTATTCCGCTATTTATTTTAGCCGGCGAGCTGATGAACGAAGCCGGTATCACCCACCGCATTATTAACCTAGCCAGCGCTATTGTTGGCCGACTCAAGGCCGGACTTGCACACGTCAATATATGGGCATCTGTGATTTTTGCCGGGCTTTCGGGCTCAGCGATTGCGGATACGTCAGCGCTTGGCCGAGTGTTCATTCCTTCGATGGAAAAGGAGGGTTATCCACGCGACTTTGCTGCCGCCCTCACTGCGGCTTCATCCGTGATTGGCCCTATTATTCCCCCTAGCATTCCGGTCATTATTTACGCGCTTACCGTATCGGGCGTCTCGGTGCCGGGGCTCTTCTTAGCCGGTATCGTGCCTGGTTTCTTACTTGCCCTTGGGCTCTCAATTTACGTCTACTTCTTTGCAGGCGACCTTAGTACGGCGAAGGTAAAACAGCAGTCACGGCGTCACGCGTTACTGCATGGCTTACTGCCTGCGCTCATGCCGGTGTTTGTGGTGGGCGCCATTCTTGCGGGCATTGTCACGCCTACGGAGGCGGCAGCGTTTGCCGTCGTGTATGCGCTGATTCTCGGCGTGGTGCTCTACCGCAATATCAAACTGGTCAACCTGCCCGGTATCTTTGCCCGCGCCATGCGCGATAGTGCAGTGATCATGGTCATTATGGGTGCCGTGGCCGCCGCCAACTGGGTGTTAACGTTCGAGCGTGTGCCCAACATGCTGACAGAATGGGCCTTAATGAGCATTGATACCCAATGGACCTTCCTCATTGCCGTTATTCTTTTGCTGCTGGTGGTCGGGCTATTTCTAGAAGGCATTGCCGCTATTTTGGTGCTTGTCCCCATCCTTCACCCCATTGCCATGGCGCTGGGCATTGACCCCTTGCACTTCGGCATTGTGGTTATTTTTAACTTAATGATGGGCCTGATCACCCCTCCCATGGGTCTCTGTCTCTTTGTTGCGGACTCCGTCTCAGGCGTGGGTATGGGCCCCATTATCCGTCGCATTATGCCCATGCTCGCGGTCCAGTTCTTAGTGCTGCTGCTCATTACCTTTGTACCGTCCTTAGTGACGTTCCTGCCACGCTTGGCTGGCTACTGATCTCCACCATTACAAGGAGCATGATGCTATGTACTCATCGATTGCTACCGTTTGCCTCAGCGGATCACTGGAAGAGAAAGTAGACGCGATAGCGCAGGCAGGCTTTGAAGGGCTTGAGCTATTTGAAAACGATTTAACCGCGTTCGCAGGCACGCCACGGGAAGCAGGCGAGCTCATTCGCGCCCGCGGTTTGAAGCTGGTCACCCTACAGCCTTTTCGTGACTTTGAAGGGCTACAGGGCCGCGCGCGGCAACGGGCCTTTGATCGCGCCGAGCATAAGTTCGACCTGATGGAAGAGCTCGGCACCGATTTGCTGATGGCATGCAGCACCGTCCACCCTGATGCACTCCCCGGGATTAGCCGCGCTGCCGATGATTTTTTCGAGCTTGGCGAGCGCGCTGCTAAACGCCAGTTACGCGTGGCCTATGAAGCGCTGGCCTGGGGTCGACATATTCACGATTACCGAGACAGCTGGGAAGTGGTCCGCCGTGCCGCCCACCCTCATGTTGGCTTGGTGCTGGATACTTTCCATATTTTCTCGCGCCAAACAGAGCTAGGCACCATTGGCCGTATTCCCGGCGATCGCATCTTTTTGGTACAGACCGCCGATGCGCCGCGCCTGTCTATGGATCATCTCTCATGGAGCCGCCACTACCGCTGTTTCCCCGGCCAAGGCGAGCTTCAGATGGATAAATTCATGGCCATGCTGGAAGAGACTCGCTACGACGGCCCGCTCTCCCATGAGATCTTTAACGATGTGTTTCGCATGGGCCACAGCGACCAAACCGCCCGCGATGGCTTGCGCTCTTACCATTTGCTGCGCAGCATGCAAGCCGATAGCGGCATTCCCGCTCCACAGCCGATTGAGTCCGTGGCCTTTCTCGAAATAGCGGTTGAACCCAATGATTTGGCACCGCTGCGCGAGCTGCTCAGCGCACTGGGAATGGCTTGCGTAGGTCGGCATCACACGCTGAACGCCGAGCGCTGGGCCGCAGGCGACGTCAACTTAGTATTGAATACTGAATCAAGCTTTACGGGCCGTGTACCAGGGCGTGACGCCACGGCCGTCACAGCGATTGGCCTGCGTGTAGGCAACGCGTATGAGGCGTTTAAACGAGCAGACAAGCTGGGTTACGAGATTGTGGAGCCTGAAGAGGTAGGGGCAAGCCACCGAATGAGCGCGCTGCGCAATGTCGACGGCAGCCTCTCCTATATCATCGACGATTCGCAGCTGAGCCGCACGTGGGATCGCGAATTTCCAGTGGAGCGCCAGCCGGTTCCCCAAGGGTCACTGGTGGATATCGACCATATCAGCGTCGCGCTCTCCTACCATGACTATCTTTCACTGATGCTGCAGTACCGCGCCATCTTCCAGTTGGAGGTGACCCCCTCTTTCGATGTCACCGACCCACGGGGCTTGATTCAAAGCCAAGTCCTCCAAAACGGCAATGGTCATTTTCGCTTGGCGCTCAATGCCAGCACCTCACCGGATACGGCCAGCAACCGCTTTGTCCGTCAGTACGGTGGTTCAGGCGTTCATCACATTGCCTTAAGCACCACCTCCATGCGCGATACCAGTACGGCCTTACATCAGGCGAAGTCCCCAGTGCTACCGATACCCAGCAACTACTATCGTGACTTGGCGGCGCGTTTTGATCTCCCTGCACAAACGCACGCCTGGATGCAGGAGCACCACATTCTCTTTGACCAAGACAGTCACGGCGACTTCCATCAGCTCTATACGCAACCGAACCATAAAGCCTTCTTCATCGAATTGGTGCAGCGAGAGGGCTATCAAGGGTTAGGCGCGCCAAATGCCTTTGTACGCGTCACGGCACAGCAGCGCCTGGAAGCTGACCTCTTAGCCTCAGATATTAATGGTGACACGGACAACACTCGTCGCGACACGGGAGAGCGCCCAGCATGATCAAATTAGGACTCGTCGGCGAAGGTATCGCCAAATCACAATCTCCCGACTTGCACGAACGCCTAGGCGCATCATTGGGCGTGGCTGTCCGCTACGACTTAGTGGACAGCCTGGGTATCGCGGATTTCGACTTCGCCTGCGCGATTCAAACGCTGCGCGCAGAGGGATACCGGGGCACCAACGTCACCTTTCCCTTTAAAGAGAAAGCCGCAAAATTAGCGGACATCTGCGGAGAAGGCGTACAACGAGTCGGTACCGCCAATACGTTACTGTTCGATGAACAGGGGTTGCGAGCCGAAAACACCGACTACACGGGTTTTATTAGCGCCTACCGCCATTCGTTTGACAGCCAGCCAGCGGGCGATGTCTTACTGATCGGTGCCGGTGGCGTAGGACGCGCCGTGGCATGTGCGCTCGGTGAGCTGTCTGCCCACTGTATCCATATTCTGGAGCGCGACGAGCAGCGTGCCGACACCCTGTGCCGAGATCTTAACGCCATGGGCATCGCAGCGGAGTGCGTTTCAGCCGAGCAAGCGCAGCGCGAACTGCCAACGTGGCAAGGAGTCGTGAATTGCACCCCCATTGGACACATCAACCATCCCGGTTGCCCTATCGATACCACCGGCCTCGGCGCTCAGCACTGGGTGTTTGATGCGGTTTATATTCCGGCCCATACCGAGCTGTTAATGGCGGCTCATCGAGCAAAAGCGAAAACGCTCTCCGGCGTTGACCTGTTCGTCTTTCAGGGCGTGGACGCATTTCGATTTTTCACCCATGGCCACCTCAGCGCTGAACAGATTACGCCTCATGTGATCCCCCTGCGCACGCACTATATCGAGCAACTTGTCTCACCAAGAGCACACCGTGTGCCGTGATAGACTCTCGCAATAGCGTACAATTATTCGCCATTCGAACTTGAGCCTTTCAACCTCCTAATGCGCTGGAGAGACTTCCATGCTCGCCATCCTAGCCATTACCACCCCTATTTTTCTGCTGATTGGTATTGGCTACATAGCTCGGTGGAGCGGGGTTATCCAGCGCGAACAGCTGCAAGGCGTGGGTATTTTTGTGCTGTACTGTGCCCTGCCAGCCCTGGTAATTCGCGCATTAACCCAGCAGCCACTAGGCGAGATTTTTCAGCCCAGCTATTTGCTGGCGTACGGTTTGGGCTCGATAGCCGTGTTAGGCGCAGGCTTAGTACTTTGCTTAAAACTGCAGCGCCAACCCCTTAACGCCAGCGCCATGCAAGCGCTCGGAATGGCCGCATCGAATAGCGGATTTGTTGGCTACCCGGTCGCCGCGATGGTCATTGGCTCACCGGCTGCGGTGCTATTAGCTCTCAATATGCTCGTTGAAAACCTGCTTGTGATTCCCACCGCGCTTATTCTTGCTGAGATGGGTAACCAGCATGGCTCAAACGTTTGGCACACCCTGCGCCAAACGGCACGAAGCCTGGCCAAAAACCCCATACTGATTGGGTTAACCGTGGGGATCGTCATCGCATCTACCGGGATCGTCATTCCTACCCCTATTGATAAAGCGATTCATATGCTGGCGGAAGCCGCAGGACCTGCCGCGCTATTTGTCATCGGTGGATCGTTATTTGGTCTGCGCGCTCAAGGAATGATGAAAGATGTAGGGCAAATTGTGGTTGGTAAGCTGCTCATTCACCCCTTGGCCATTTTGGTCGCGTTTCTACTGATGCCTAATATTGAGCCAATATACATGGCGGGTGCACTACTGTTTGCCGCGTCACCAATGATTAGCATCTATCCCCTATTTGGGCAGCGCTATCACTTAGGAGACGTCAGCGCCACCGCCATGCTAGTGGCGACGATCGCTTCCTTTTTTACGCTTAGCCTACTTATTTGGCTCATGACACTCAGCAGTATTCTTAATATATAAACTATGTAGCGGATTCGCTTATGAGTGAGTTTAAAGCTGCCTGATAGCCATAAGTCCCAAGGCCTGCAATCACACCATCGGCACGCAGTGACACATAGGAGTGGTGGCGAAAGCTTTCCCGCTTGTGTACGTTTGAGATATGAACTTCAATCACTTTTCCTTCAAAAGCATTCAGCGCATCAAGGATAGCGACCGATGTGTGCGTGTAGGCAGCAGGATTAATGATGATGGCACTGGTCCCGTCTACTCGTGCCGAGTGAATTGCATCAATTAATGCGCCTTCATGATTGCTTTGAAAACAATTGATCTCCCATCCGGATAGGACGGCTATTTCACGCAACGTATTATTCACATCCTCTAAGTTCTCATAGCCATAAATCTCAGGCTGACGAGCTCCCAAGAGATTCAAATTAGGCCCATGCAACACGGTGACTTTACCCTGGCTCATTGTTCTGTCTCTTTGTGAATGAATCGAACAGTATGAATTTACCATAGTGGGGGAACTGTTCATCCGCCTCCTAGCCAGAAAGCACAACTGTTCGCTATTCGAACACTATGCTACCTTAACGGCTGACCATGTAATAATACGATGAGTAGACAAGAATGGACGACTTCCCCCAGGAAGAGGCGCTCAAGCCCGACGACCGCGACTTTGTGACTGCCCTGGCAAGTGGTTTAGAAGTCATCATGGCTTTTGATGATAGCCATCCACGTATGACGCTGAGTGAAGTGGCTGCCCGCACGAGCATGAACCGTGCCAAGGCCCGGCGTTTTCTACTGACACTGCATGCCCTTGGCTATGTTCGTAAACAGCAGCGCTACTTTGAATTAGCACCACGCGTACTCCAGCTAGGTTATTCGTATTTATCGTCCAATAATTACCGTAGTGCTATCCAACAGTATTTAGAGGAAATTACGCTCAAATGCGGTGAATCCTCCTCGTTGGGAGTGCTGGATGGTGATGACGTAATTTACGTTGCTCGTTCAGCAGCGCACCACCGCTTAATGGCAATCACGCTCTCCGTAGGAACACGCTTACCAGCCGCGCATACGTCGATGGGACGCGTCTTATTGGCTCAGTTGCCCGAAACCTCGCTAGACGATTATTTAGGACGTATCTCACTACAGCGATACACCGACAAAACCATTACCGATGTATCTAGCCTAAAAACATGCATTAACCAAGTGCGCCAGCAAGGCTATGCCATCTCCGACCAAGAGCTAGACTCTGGGCTTCGCTCGTTGGCCGTACCTGCTTTCGACGCAAACGGTAAACTGCTTGGCGCTATTAATATCAGCACTAATGCCGCTCGCGTCGATATGGACACCTTGCTCAAAGAGTATTTGCCGCTGTTGCAGGAAACGGCGCGCCTCATTCGCACTACGATTAGTGCGTAGCCCCCAATACCGACAACGCCTCATCCAGTGATGCCTGCTGGCGCTGTTCATACAGCGCAATTTCATCAATCACGGAGGCACCCAGGTCACGCTCGAACTGAGCTTGGTTGGCTTGGCTGGCGTATTCGTCGCGCTGCTCGCCGCCCAGGTTCGATTGGAAGATGCCCGCCGCGCTAACCGGCAGGAAGTCCTCATAGATCATGGGCTGGCAGGTCAGCGCGCCCTGCTCAATGAGCGCTTCCAGGGCTTCCGCATCGACCTGCTCGGGAAGTGACACATGGGCACCCGGCACGGCGTCGTAGTGAAAAAACGCCAGCTCTTCGCGGCGCAGGGTTGCGTCGTCGTCAGGGAATGCTTGGAACACTTCCGCCAGCTGCGCCTGATGAGCGCTGTTATCTTTGGCGGGAGGCAATTGCTGCGACTGGGCCAGCAGCTGGTCGTATAGCGCTCGCCCTTTCTGGGTGAGGGCAACGCCGCGCTGCTCGATTTCACCGAAGCGGGCGGTGTGATGCCCCGCCACGCTGTCGGCAAAGGTAATGGTCTCTTCCAGCGCTTTGAAACTGGTTTGGCGCAGTAGAATCGGGCAGCGGCGACGGGGCGGGCCTTCGATCACCGCCTTGGGGTCGATGCCAACGTTCGGCATCTGCTGCTGTACTGCATCAATATCCAAAGTGCGCGGGGTTAAATGGTTGATATGCGGGCCACGAAAGCTCACCACGTCGGCAATAAGCCGATGCTCTTGGTGTAAGCGGTCATAGGTGGCGCGGTCAACGGTGGCATCGTGGTGCCAGCGGAAAGTATCCAGCGCGGCCTGAACAAACGCCCTGGCATCGGCCGCGTTTAGGCCACCTTGCGCTTCACAGCGGGCGATCAGCGCCTGGGCCGCGGGCGTGACGATCTCACGGCGAGAGAGAATGTCCCGCGCCTGCTCACGCAGCTGTGGGTTCTCGATGAGCTCAAGACGTAACAAGGAAGTAAATACGCGGAAGGGATTGCGCTTCAAGGCGTCATCATCCACCGGGCGAAACGCCGTGGAGTGAACCGGTACACCGGCGGCGGCCAAGTCGTAATACCCCACGGGGTGCATGCCCATCACTGCAAACATACGCCGTAGCAGTGATAGCTCTTCAGGCAAACCAACGCGGATCGCTCCATGCCGCTCAACGCTAAGGCGCGCTAGCTCGTCCGATGCTTCGAGTGTGTGGGCTAAGGTGGCATTTTGGGCCAATACATCACGATTCACGCTCTCCACCAGCGAGAGCAGCGTGCCGTATTGCGGCACTTCCTGTTGATACATCGCCGACATCGCTTTGGAAAACTGATCGCGAATATCGTCGGCGCTTACATAAGCAGCATCCATGGGGCGTCCTGTTGGTCATCTTGTGGGGGTTATGACGATTACCATAGTAGCGCTGCAGCGACGGGGAAAATTGCATAAATTTGGCCGTTATCTTCATTAACACGCCTTGAGCCCCCGCCACAGCCCATGGTGTTACGGTTACACTAAGCCTTTCTGTTTCGACAATTCTACGCTTCGACAAAGGCCACCGTTTAGATGACTGCCTCACGCTCGCCGCTACCGCTCTATCTGGGCTTGCCCATGTGGGCCAACCAGGATTGGCAGGGCAGCCTCTACCCGCGCCAAGCCAAAACCGACTTGCTCAGTGATTACGCCGCGGTGTTTTCCAGCGTGGAGGGCAATACGACGTTTTACAGCGGCGCCCCCAAGCCCGATACCATCGCTGCCTGGGCGCGCCAAGCACCCGCCCATTTTCGCTTTTGCTTTAAACTGCCCGCCAGCGTGACGCACGACCAGCGGCTCGGCAGTTTAGCCTCTGCTTGGGAGTTCATAGAGGCACTGACGCCGCTCCATGACCGGCTTGGCCCGACCATGGTCCAACTGCCGCGTGATTTCGGCCCCTCAGAGCTGCCTAAACTCGAAGCCTTGCTCGCCCACTGGCCAACGCAGCTACCCTGCGCTGTTGAGGTGCGCCATCCTGTTTTTTTCCACAAGGGTGAGGAGGAGAAAGCCCTCAACCGATTGTTGATAACTTATGGGGCCAACCGCGTAATGCTGGATGTGCGGCCTGTGTTCTCGACCCCTGCCAACGGCCATCCGGGTCTTGCTCACGCTCAGCAGGAAAAACCGAAACTCCCGTTACACGTGCTCTCCACGGCAGAGCAACCGATTATTCGCTTCATCGGCCATATTGACAAAACCATCAATACTCGCTACTTCGCGCCGTGGATAGAGCGCCTAAAGCTGTGGATAAGTCAGGGGAAAACCCCTTTCTTATTTGTGCATACAGCAGATAACCGCGAGTCGCCCGAGATGGCGCGCGCGCTCTACGGCCTTCTTCAACAGCAGATGGCACTGCCTGCGCTTGAAGCCTTCGCCAACGAGAAGCAGAGCCAGCTATTTTAGGCCGTCTTTTTAGGCGGGCTGACTGGCAAGCCCTAGCATGATCGGATAAATTGCGCGTTCTTTCGGAAAAGTACGCTGGCAATTTCTCTATTTCCGAAAATCGGCGCAGCACGCCGATAACGACTCATTACAATTGAACGTAACACAGGTGATTTATGGCAAAACTTGCACATGCACAGTGGTCATCGCGTATGACCTTTGTGCTGGCCGCAGCGGGTTCAGCGGTTGGCTTAGGGAATATTTGGAAGTTCCCTTACATGGTGGGCGAAAGCGGCGGGGCTGCTTTCGTATTTGTTTATCTGCTTTGTATTGGGCTCATTGGCTTGCCCATTCTTGTCTCTGAGTGGCTTATCGGGCGGCGCGGTCAGAAGAACCCCGCAAGCACGATGTCCGAGCTGGCACGCCAAGCCAATAAATCCAGTATGTGGGCTGTGGTAGGCATCAGCGGCATCATTGGGGCGTTTTTAATTCTGTCGTTCTATAGCGTGATTGGCGGCTGGTCGCTCTACTACACCCTGAACTCCGTCACCGGCACCTTCAGCGGTCAAGATGCTGACGGCATCGGCGCGCTGTTTAACGGCATGCTCAGCAATCCTGGACTGCTGTTGCTCGGTCACTCGGCTTTCATGCTGTTGGTCATTGGCATTGTGGCTCAGGGTGTCACAAAGGGGCTTGAAGGCGCTGTGCGCATCTTGATGCCGGTGCTAGCGCTTCTGCTGGTCGTGCTGATCGGTTATGGCATGTCGACCGGCCATTTCGGCCAGGCGCTGGTATACATGTTCAATCCGGATTGGAGCAAGCTAAGCGCAGAGACGGTGCTGGCCGCATTAGGGCATGCGTTCTTCACGCTCTCGCTGGGCATGGGGATTATGATGGCGTACGGCTCTTACCTGGGCAAAGAGATCAACCTGCTTCAAACTGCCCGTACCGTCATCATCATGGATACGGTAATTGCACTCGGAGCGGGGCTTGCAATCTTCCCCATCGTGTTTGCGAACAACCTGGACCTCGCCTCGGGACCTGGGCTGATTTTCGTCACGCTGCCATTGGCATTTGGCAACATGGACGGTGGCTCTCTGCTGGGTTTGATGTTCTTCCTGCTACTCACTTTCGCAGCGCTGACCTCGGCCATTTCGCTGCTTGAGCCCGTGGTTGAGTTTATTGAAGAGCGCACGCCGCTGTCTCGCGTGATGGCGACCATTGTTGCCGGGGTGGGTGCTTGGGCACTGGGTATTGCCGCTCTGCTCTCCTTCAACGTGTGGAGCGAGCCGCTCATGCTCGGTATGGGCGTGTTCGACCTGCTGGATACGCTGACCAGCAAAATCATGCTGCCGCTCACCGGCCTGGGTGCGATTCTCTTCGCTGCGTGGTGCTTAGAGCGCAAGAGTGTCGAGGCTGAGCTTGGGCTATCAGCCACGGGCGTCAGCGTATGGAACATCATCGCGCGCTATGTAGCGCCCGCAGGCGTCATTGCTGTCTTCGTCACAGGCTTACTCTAAGCCGTCACGGCCCCGCTAGCTGGCGGGGCTGTCTATCGCACGCTGTTGTTAGTGCAATTCGCTCTCTTGCGGTTCGTCATCGTCCGGCAAGGGAGCGATATCC
Source organism: Halomonas meridiana (assembly GCF_009846525.1). Taxonomy (NCBI): domain Bacteria; kingdom Pseudomonadati; phylum Pseudomonadota; class Gammaproteobacteria; order Oceanospirillales; family Halomonadaceae; genus Vreelandella; species Vreelandella aquamarina. The sequence goes on from NZ_CP024621.1 coordinate 3,757,318, forward strand.
CGCGACAATTTCTGAAACTCCCGATGCAGCTCAATGCCTCTGCGTGCCCTTAGGCTACGCTGGGCGGCGCTGCGCCGACGTTGGGCATGCTCATCGACCTCCATACTCATGAATATGTCGAGCAATTCGCTTTTTACCGAGGTCATTCGTTCGACGTTTCTCATGATCGACGCTCCTCCAGGTGAAGTTGCCTACGTCCACCTGCATCCGTGACGACTGATTTTTAAATGATGCAGTGCGGCACGTCACTTCTTACTATAACCTACTTGACAAAATGATGACGAATCTTGAAGAAATGGGTTAACGCCCTTTAAACGGCAGTGATCATCAGTGAATCCCGCTGCCCTATTCGCGTCACTCAGGCATACTGTGGCCACCTAGGCTGCATAAGCACGATCGAGAATTTAAGGAGCTGAACGTGAGCCGCGCCCTGTTCGATGAAATGAGACGCCGCATGGAGCATTTCCGTCGCTCCGAACAAAAGGTAGCGCGGTTCGTGCTGCGTAACCCCGATGAAGTGATCCATATGCGGATCGTGGACCTTGCCACCGAGGCGAAGGTGAGCGAGCCCACCGTGGTGCGCTTCTGCCGTGCCCTTGGCTGCAACGGTTTCCAGGACTTCAAGCTCCAGCTCGCCCAGATGCTGGCCAGCGGTAGTCAGTTCGCCCAGTTCTCGATGAACGATAGCGACTCGGTGGCGGAGTTCTCTCACAGCATTTTTGACTCCACCGTCGGCACACTACTGTCGGTACGCGATCGGCTCGACAATGAAGCCTTGGGGCGGGCCGTGAATGCGCTGGCCATGGCCAACCGGGTGGAGTTTTACGGCTTTGGTGCCTCTGGTGCCGTGGCCTTTGATGCCCAGCACAAGTTCTTCCGCCTGCAGATCTCGACCTCCGCCTACGCCGACCCCCACATGCAGAATATGTCGGCGGTGACGCTGCAAGAGGGCGATGTGGTGGTGGCGATTTCACAAACCGGGCGAACCAAGGCGCTGGTGGCCAGCGTGCGCTTGGCCCGCGAAGCGGGGGCTACGGTGATTGGCCTGTGCCCCAGCGAGTCGCCGCTAGCCCATGAAGTGAGCCTACCGCTGTTTATCGATGTGCATGAAGATACCGAGATTTACACGCCGCTCAGCTCACGCATCGCGCACCTAGTGCTGATCGACGTACTGGCCGTCGGTGTCGCGAAAACCCGTGGCCCCAAACTCGCCGAGCAGCTCAAAGCGGTGAAAAAGAGCCTGACCACGCTGCGTTACCCAGACGACCACTAACGGCGGATCAGCGCGACGTACACTGTATACCCAGCCAGTGGGCGGACTGTGCTAAACTAACCGCCCATTTTCCGAACCGGCAGCGGCTTATATGGACGACGTCACGGCGATACTTGATCAGCTCAACCCCGCTCAGCGGGAGGCAGTGAGCGCCCCCCAGGGCAATCTACTGGTACTGGCGGGGGCTGGCTCCGGTAAAACCCGCGTGCTGGTTCACCGCATTGCCTGGCTGATGCAGGCCGAGGGGCTCTCTCCTTACGCGCTGCTGGCAGTCACGTTTACCAACAAAGCAGCGCGGGAAATGCGAACGCGCTTAGAAGCGCTGCTGGGTATTTCCATGCGCCACGTGTGGGTCGGCACCTTCCACTCCATTGCCCACCGGCTGCTGCGTACCCACTGGCAAGATGCCCGCCTGCCGCAACACTTCCAAATCATTGACTCCGACGACCAGCTCCGGCTGATCAAACGGCTGCTCAAAGATTACTCGATTGACGATGAGCGCTTCCCGCCCCGCCAGGTACAGGGGTTTATATCTGGCTGCAAAGAGGAAGGGCTGCGCCCTCATCAGGTGAACGTGAATGGCGATGCGTACCTCGCCCAAATGGTCGAGCTGTACGAGCGCTATCAGTTCACCTGTGAGCGCGGCGGGCTGGTGGATTTTGGCGAGCTACTCCTGCGCAGCCTGGAACTTCTGCGCGATAACCCGCCGCTGCTGAACCACTACCGCGAGCGTTTTGGGCATGTGCTGGTAGACGAGTTCCAAGACACCAACACCCTGCAGTACGCGTGGCTGAAACTGCTCACCGGCCAACAAACGCCGATGACGGCGGTCGGCGATGATGACCAGTCGATTTACGGCTGGCGGGGCGCCAAAGTGGAAAACATCCGCCGCTTTGAAGAGGAGTTTCCCCATACCCAGACGGTGCGCCTGGAGCAGAACTACCGCTCGACCAGCGCCATTCTGGATGCCGCCAACGCGTTGATTAGCCACAACACCGAGCGGCTGGGCAAAAACCTCTGGACCGACGGTATCGAGGGCGAACCGATCTCGGTATACGCCGGGTTTAACGACCTGGAAGAAGCCCGCTATATCGTCGACACCATCAAAGAGAAAGTGGAGGAAGGCTTCAATCGCCGTGATGTCGCCATCCTGTACCGCTCCAACGCTCAGTCGCGACTGCTGGAAGAGACGTTGATTCGCCAAGGCATGCCCTACCGCATTTACGGAGGCCACCGCTTTTATGAGCGGCTGGAGATCAAAAACGCCCTGGCCTACCTTCGCCTGCTGCTCAACCGGGACGACGACGCCTCCCTGGAACGCGTCATCAACGTGCCCACCCGAGGCATCGGCACCCGCACGGTGGAAATTGTTCGCCACCGCGCACGAGAACAGGGCGTTTCGCTCTGGCAGGCGCTCCACGACGCGATTCAGGATGGCACCTTAAGAGGCCGGGCGGGCAACGCCGTGCAGGCCTTCGCCAACCTAATCGAGCAGCTCGATAACGACGCCGCAGGGCTGCCGCTGCATGAGATCATCGACCATGTCACCGCGCACACCGGGTTAATCGAGCACCACAAAAGCGAGCGTGGCGAGAAGGGCCAGGCGCGGGTCGAAAACTTGGAAGAGCTGGTCACCGCCGCCCGCGCCTTCACCCATGGCGACGCCTTTGAAACCCCGGAAGCGGGCGAAGGCATGGCGGCGCTGGAAGCATTTTTATCAGAAGCTGCCCTCAACGCAGGCGACCACGAAGCCGAAGAGTTCGAAGACAGCGTGCAGCTGATGACGCTGCACTCGGCGAAAGGGCTTGAGTTTCCGGTGGTGTTCATCGCCGGTGTGGAGGAGGGGCTGTTCCCGCATAAGATGTCGGTGGAGGAGCCTGGGCGGCTTGAGGAGGAGCGCAGGCTTTGCTACGTGGGCGTTACCCGCGCCATGCAGAAGCTCTACCTCACCCACGCGGAAACCCGCCGCCTGCACGGTAAAGAGGTATTTCCGCGTCCGTCGCGCTTCTTGCGTGAACTGCCACCCCACCTGCTGGAGGAGGTCCGCCTACGGGGCCATGTGTCTCGCCCGGTGACCGCCTCGCGGCAAAGCTTCGCCCAAACCAGTATCGAGAGCGACGGCGAGCTCCCCGCGCTGCATGTCGGCCAGCGCGTCGAGCATCCGGTGTTTGGCGAAGGCATCATCCTCAATGCCGAAGGCGAAGGCGCCCGGGCGCGGGTACAAGTCAGCTTCGATGGCGAGGGCGTGAAGTGGCTCGTACTGGGGTTTGCCAAACTAACGCCGCGTTGAACCGACCACCCCGATCAACCCAAAAAAAGGGCAAGGCAAGACAGAGACTTGCCCTATAAAAGCGGCTTAGCGCATACTGGCGGGCGGACACTGCGCTCACTGCGCTTATAAAAAAACAGCCTATAATTTCGGAGTCATGCCCGCCATGCAACGCCGCCAATTTTTGAAAACCGCCGGCCTGGGTGCCGCCGGTGTCGCTGCTGCCCCTTTCGTTTCTACCGCTAGCGCTAACGAAACCTACACCTGGGACATGGTCACCTCCTGGCCGAAGAATTTCCCCGCCCTCGGGACCGGCGCCAACGACTTTGCGCGTCGTGTGGAGCAACTCTCCAACGGCCGTATGCGCATTCGTGTACACGGTGCGGGTGAGCTGGTACCGGCACTGGAAGTCTTTGATGCCGTTGCCGCTGGCACGGCTGAAATGGGTCACTCCGCGTCTTACTACTGGCGCGGCAAAGTGGCTGCGTCCCAGTTCTTTACCGCCGTGCCGTTTGGCATGACCACCACCGAAATGAACGCGTGGCTGTACCACGGCGGTGGCCAGGAGCTGTGGGACGAGATCTACGCCAACCACAATCTTAAGCCATTTGCCGTAGGCAACACCGGCACCCAGATGGCGGGCTGGTTCAAAAAAGAGATCAACTCCCTCGAAGACATGCAGGGCTTGAAGCTGCGCCTGCCGGGGCTTGCCGGGGAAGCCATGAACGGCATCGGTGTGAGCACCGTGAACATGGCCGGTTCTGAGATCTTCACCTCGCTGCAAACCGGTGCGCTTGACGCGGCGGACTGGGTGGGCCCCTACAACGACCTGGCCTTTGGCCTGCACCAAGTGGCGGACTACTACTACACGTCGGTGTGGAACGAGCCCTCTGCCGTCCTCGAAGGCACCATCAACCTGGATGCGTGGAACGCGCTGCCGGAAGATCTGCAGGACGTGATCCGTGAAGCGGCGCGCGCCTCTAACCTCGCAATGATCAGCGAGTTTGCCTACCGCAACGCCCAGGCCCTGGAAACACTGGTGGAAGAGCACGGCGTGCAGCTACGCACGTTCCCGGAAGACGTTATGGCCGCGCTGTACGAGTCCTCCAAGCAGGCGATTCAGCGTCAGGTAGAGAGCGATGAAGAGTCTCGCCGCGTTTACGAATCCTACTCGGCCTTCCAGAAAGTGGTGCGCCCGTTTAGCGACGCGGGTGAGTACGCTTACCTGAAGAGCCGCGACAACGTCGGCGCCTAACCTACCGGCCAACGTCAAAGGGCGCCTCGGCGCCCTTTTTGCTGCTGTGAATGGCTAAGGCGAGGGCGTACTAGCCATGCACGGCGCGGATACGGCCATTGTCATCCAGCGCCACCATGACAAAACGCGCTTCGGTGACTTTCTGGCGCTCCTCGATGTGGCGGCCATGGGGCGGGCGTACCCACACCTCGACATCGATTTTGATCGAGCTGTGGCCAATCTCCTGCACTTGGGTATAGACGCTTACCATGGACCCTACTCGCACCGGGCTCAAAAAGTCCATGGCTTCGATGGCGACCGTCGCGGTGCGGCCACCCGCTTCACGCCCGGCTGCCAGCTCCGCCGCCTGATCCATATGATTGACCAACCAGCCGCCAGGAATATCGCCGTAGAGATTGGTATCTTGCCGAGAAGCCAGTAACTTTAAAGTGAGCTGCCCTTTAGGGGCCGGTACGTCGTCCAAGTCGGTGTCCAGCGGTGTCATAAGGTGGTCGCTTTGTAAGGTTATTGTTGTGGTGAAGGTCGGTCGGTGGCACGGAGGAGCGTAGCGTTGCTGCATCGCAACAGGTTGGGGATAGTTAATCATAAGAGGGGTAACGTTTGAAGGGCAATCGTTTGACGCGCCATTGTGGGCGGATTCAGCGGTGTTATCGCCTCTTGGTGGCGATCGCCTGGCTGCTTTGCTGCACGGTTGCCGTGGGGCAGCCAACGTCGGTCAGTGGCACCTTGGGCGCCGTTGGCTCCGATACCATGGCCGGACTGATGCTCCGCTGGGGGGAAGCGCTCGATCACCGCTATCCCGACATTAACCTGCAGTTTCAAGCAGGCGGCTCCGCCAGCGCGCCCACCGCGTTGGTCGCGGGGACGACACGCTTTGGCCCTATGTCGCGCCCCATGTCCGACACCGAACGCCAGCAATTCATCGAGCGATATGGATACCCGCCCCGAGAGTTGAAGGTGGCCCGAGATGCGCTGCTGCTGGTGGTGCATCGCCATAATCCGCTGGCATCGCTCACGCGCGAGCAGGCCGACGCGATTTTCTCCACCTCGTTAGATTGCGGTGGGCTGCGCCCCATCCGGCGCTGGGAACAACTGCTGCCCAGCGACCAGTGGCCCTACGGCAAGATTGCGCTGCATGGTCGCAACCTGGCCTCCGGCACGCACGGGCTGTTTCAAAACCGCGCCCTGTGCAATGGCCAATTTCGCCGCGATATCAGCGAACACCCCGGCTCTTCGGCGGTGATTGCCGCCGTGGGCGAGTCACCCAACGCCATGGGCTATGCCGGCTATAACCACCTGAACCCCATGGTCCGCGCGCTACCGTTGATCGACGACACGGGCCACGCCATCCGTCCAAGCGTCGCGACGATTCAGGACGATACCTATCCGCTATCGAGAGATCTCTACCTATACGTTAACCTTCCGCCCGGCGACACGCTGCCACCGGCCGAGCAGGCGTTCATTGAACTGATCTTCTCAGAGGAGGGTCAGCAAATCGTTCAAGCGGCGGGATTCGTGCCGTTGCCCCAAGCTCAGCGCCAGCCGCCGCTACTGGCTCCCTGAGCTGTCACTTAACTGTCATAAACATACCGTAGGGTGGGACGCTTCGGCCATGTACGTACTTTTTGCCACGGCACTCGTTTCTTTATGATGTCGACATGACTCCCCCACGGCTACCTCTTTCGCGTCAGCCGCTGCGCCTCATTCACGACCGTATCGCTACCGGATTGATTACCGCCGGTGGCATCGGCGTTCTGTTGGCCATTCTTGCCATTGGTGTTTTCCTCGTGTGGGAAACGCTGCCACTGCTGACGTTTGGCGACGCCTTATCGCTCAATACCTTATCGCCCCTGGCCTGGGGCACACTCAAAGCGGCACTTGCCGCCATGCTGTTCGCCACGCCCATCGCGCTAGGTGCCGCCATGTACTCGGCGCTGTTCATGTCGGCTCGGCTGCGTGGCCGTATCAAACCCATGCTGGAGCTAATGGAAGCCATTCCCGGCGTGGTAGTAGGTTTCATTGCCGGACTACTGTTAGCCCCCTGGGTGGAGCAACACTTGGCCAGCACCCTACTGGTGCTGGTGTGGCTGCCGCTAAGCGCGGGCTTGGCCGGTATGCTCTGGTATGTTGCCAGCGCCAAGGTGCGCCAGTGGCTGCCGCTCTCTTGGGCGGGCGTGTGGCTAATGCCGTGGCTCGCCATCATGATCACACTCGCACTATGGCTAGCCCCGCTCTTGGAGCACGCATGGTTTGGCGGCGACCTGCGCCGCATGCTCGACCAGCAGTACGGCTTGGACTACGCCACCCGCAACGCGCTGATCGTGGGGATCGCCATGGGGTTTGCGGTGATTCCCAGCATCTACTCGCTGGCAGAGGATGCCCTCGCCGATGTGCCCGCCAACTTGATGGAGGGTGCCCAAGCGCTCGGCGCCAGCCGCTGGCAGGCGCTCTGGAAGGTAGCCCTTCCTACGGCCGGGCCTGGGGTCTTCTCGGCGGTCATGATTGGTGCCGGGCGCGCCGTAGGCGAAACCATGATCGTTTTGATGGCCAGCGGTAATACGGCGCTCTTTAGCGCTAGCCCCTTTGAGGGGCTTCGCTCCCTATCGGCGTCGATTGCCATCGAGCTGCCGGAAGCCTCCCCCGGTGGTATGACCTACCACCTGCTGATTTTTGCTGCTCTAGCGCTGTTTTTGTTCACCTTTTTAGTCAACACGCTCGCCGAGGTGGTTCGCCAGCGGCTGCGTCAGCGCTATCAACGACTAGGGGGTAACCGCTAATGCGTTGGCTCCCACGTCCGCCCCGCCTCACGGCCATGGGCAGCCTGCTATGGCCATGGCTATGCGCGGCCAGCGTTGCATTATCGCTGTTGATGTTGGCGACCCTGCTGACGCTGCTGGCCGCCCGTGGCCTTGGCCACTTTTGGCCCGCCACGCTGGAAGAAGTCACTCTACGCTCCGGTGAGACGGTGATCGGCCAGGCGGTGCGGGAGGCCCCACTGCCCAATGCGACGGGCACAGAGCGGCTCTACTTTACCGGCAACCGCGATATCGACGGTAATAGCTGGCGCTGGGTGGCCTTGAACGACATCGCCACCGTCGCCGTACCCAACGACCTCATCCGCCTAGAACGGGCCCCCTGGGGCGACTTCATTGGCCGCCTGGAAACCGTCGAGAGCGATGGCCAGCGTTTAGAGGGAGATGCCGCTTGGGCATTTGTCGCCCAGGCCATGGCGCTTCCCGAGAGCCAGCGCCCCGTCGCCCAGCTACGGCTCACCGCTGCCGATGGCCATCGCGTGACCCAACCGTTGGCGGGCGTCATGCGCTTCCAAGCGCCCAACGCCATGTCCTGGCATCAAAAAGTCGCCGCCTGGAGCGGACGTATCTGGCAATTCCTCAGCGAGGGTCCGCGTGCGGCCAATACCGGCGGCGGCGTCTGGCCGGCCATCTTCGGCACGGTCATGATGGTGATTCTGATGTCGGTGATCGTGACACCGTTCGGCGTACTGGCCGCCATTTATCTCAACGAGATCGCGCATCAAAACCGCCTTACCCGCTTGGTCCGTATCGGCGTACGCAACCTTGCTGGCGTGCCGTCGATCGTATATGGGGTATTTGGCTTGGGGGTCTTCGTTTACGGTATCGGGGGCTCCATCGATAGCTGGTTTTTCGAGGATGCGCTGCCGTCGCCCACGTTTGGCACGGGCGGTCTGCTCTGGGCATCGTTGACCCTGGCGCTGCTGACGCTGCCCGTCGTCATCGTCGCCACCGAAGAGGGACTGGCGCGCATTCCTGACGCTCAGCGAGAGGGCGCGGTGGCGCTAGGCGCGACCCGCTTAGAAATGCTGACCCGCGTGGTACTGCCCATGGCGACTCCAGCGATGCTCACCGGGGTCATCTTGGCCGTGGCCCGGGCCGCCGGAGAAGTGGCGCCGCTGATGCTGGTCGGCGTGGCGAAACTGGCCCCACAAATGCCCGTCGATGACGAATTTCCCTATTTGCACCTAGAGCGCAAATTCATGCACCTCGGCTATCATTTATTTGATACCGCGTTTCACGGCGAAGACGTTCAAGCCGCCATCCCACTGGTGTTTGCCACCGCCCTGCTGCTCGTGCTGATCGTGCTAGTGCTTAACTTAACTGCCATATTTCTGCGTCATTATCTAAGGCGTCAACGAGGGAACGAATGCTAGCGTTATCGTCCGCCCACCCGACTCAAACACCGGTGACTCGCTTTACTGCCGAAACCTGCTGTTTGAGCATCAACCAGTTTCACCTCGCGTATGCGGGGAAAACGGCGTTGCGCGACCTAACGCTCGATGTGCCTCGCCATCGGGTCACCGCCTTCATCGGCCCGTCGGGCTGTGGCAAGTCGACCCTGCTGCGTGCCATCAATCGGCTGCACGATCTCAACGAGTCGGTGACGCATCAAGGCCAGATTCAGCTGGAGGGCCAGGACATTCACGCCCCACAGATGAACGTCACCGAACTGCGCCGCCGCGTGGGCATGGTGTTTCAAACGCCCAATCCGTTCCCGATGTCCATTTATGAAAACGTCGCCTTCGGGCTGCGTTTACAAGGGCGCATGCCCAAGCGCAAACGGGATGACATTATCGAGTGGGCGCTAACGTCTGCCGCCTTGTGGGATGAGGTGAAAGACCGCCTGCACCGCTCGGCGTGGCAGTTATCCGGCGGACAGCAGCAGCGTTTGGTGATTGCCCGAACGCTCGCCGTCCAACCCGACGTGCTGCTGCTGGACGAGCCCGCCTCGGCGCTGGATCCGATCTCGACGCTGAAAATCGAAGAGTTGATTCGTAACCTGAAATCCCAGCTCACGCTGGTACTGGTTACCCACAATATGCAGCAAGCCGCACGGGTATCCGACTACACGGCTTTTTTGCAGCAAGGTGAACTCGTTGAATACGGGCCAACGGATCAAGTGTTCACCAACCCGCGTTTACAACGCACCGAAAACTACATCACCGGCCGCATGACCTAGGCCCAACCGACGTTACGTCAGGAGTGCTCAATGGATATTACGAGCGATACCCACAGCCAGCATATCTCTCGCCAGTTCAACCAGGAGCTGGAAGAGCTGAAAACCCACCTGATGGCCATGGGCGGTCTGGTGGAAAAACAGGTACAAGACGCCGTTCACGCTCTGCTGGAAGGCGACAGCCGCCTGGCCGAAAAAGTGCGTGACAACGACCGCCAGGTCAACGACCTGCAGCTTCAGATCGATGACGAGTGTACCCGTGTCCTGGCACGTCGCCAGCCGGCCGCCTCTGACCTGCGCTTGGTACTTGCCGTCATTCGCGCCACCTCGGATCTCGAGCGGATCGGTGACGAAGCCAGCAAAATCGCCCGTAACGCGCTGCTGCTGAGTGAAAGCAGCAGCGGTATTCGCGGTTTGGTGGAAGTGCGCCATATCAGCGAACACGTGCGGAAGATGCTGCGCGATGCGCTGACGGCCTTTGCCCGCTTCGACACCGAGCTGGCCATGCAGGTCGTGCGGGAAGACGAGTCCGTGGACGACGAGTATGGCAGCGCCATGCGCTCTCTAATGACGTTCATGATGGAAGACTCGCGCTCGATCAGCTCGGTGCTCAGCATCATGTGGGTACTGCGGGCACTGGAGCGCGTCGGCGACCACGCCAACAACTTGGCGGAGTACGTGGTCTACCTGGTGAAAGGCTTGGATATTCGCCACAGCGACCCCGACACCCTAGATCAGAAGGTACTGAAAAAGTCTTGACCTAGCAGGCCATTCCTCCTGCAATACGCCCAGATGATTCATCTGGGCGTTTTTTTAAAGGAGTAAGCATGGTGGATGCCATCACGGCGTTGAGCCAAGGCACGCGCTTGGTGTACCAAAAAGGGCTGCGGCGCTATATTTTCCTACCGATCCTGGTCAATCTCATCGTCTACGCCAGTATGCTCAGCGTTGTCTTTCAGCGCTTTTCAGGCTGGTTGGATAGCGCCATGACCATGGTACCCGGTTGGTTGGAGTGGCTCTCCTGGCTGATCTGGCCGCTCTTCTTCGTTAGTCTGCTGGTGGTGATCTTTTTCACCTTCACCCTCGTGACTCACCTGATTGCCGCACCGTTTTACGGCTTTCTTGCCGCAAAAGTCGAGCGACAAGCCACCGGGCGAGAACCGCTGGATGATCGCGGACTGGCTAAAACGGCCGTCGACGCGCTGGGTCGCGAACTGGTCAAGCTCGGCTATATTCTGCCGCGCATGGCGGCACTGTTCATTCTAAGCTGGATACCCGGCCTCAATCTGTTGGCACCGATCTTGTGGGCCCTGTTTTCTGCCTGGGTGATGGCCATCACTTACCTTGATTATCCGATGGATAACAACAAGGTCACGTTTCGCGATATGCGCAACCGTCTCTCACGACGCTGGTGGCCCAGCCTCACCTACGGTGGGCTGATCATGCTGGTCACCTGGATTCCCCTGGCCAATCTGTTCTTGATTCCCGGCGCCGTCGCAGGGGCGGTGCTCATGTGGGATGGTCATTACCGCGGCACGCACGATGTGGCTACCCCTTAACGACGCGACAGGTAGAGGCATCGCCACAAAAAACCCCGCCTAGGCGGGGTTTTTTAGGGATATAGCGCTGAGCTTACCAACGGATACCGTCACCTTCGTCGCGGTTCAGCTCATTGGCGTCATAGCCCGTTTTGCTGGTCGCTGTGTCGGTTGAATCGTTGGCGCTGCTAGACGTGGAGTAATCCAGCGTGTCGCCTTCGTCATGGGTCAGGTCGCTAGTGGAGTACTGGGCAGGGCCCGACGTATTGTGCGAGCTTGGCTCGATGATGTCGTGACCTGCAGAGCGGTCTTTATTCAATTCAATGGACGTGTGGGCAAAGGCCATTGGGCTTGCAACCAAACCGAACGCAACGCCTAGAACAGCCGTCTTTTTCGCTAACTCGTTGAATAACATTGATACGTACTCCTTTAACATGGAGCCAATCGGCGTAGGCGAGAACCAATGAGCGTCTACGACTAATGGCTAACTTTACACCTAGCTATTGCATTCAGGATGCCACTTTTCCAAAAAAAATAAAAAACCCAATAAAAACATATATTTATTAAATTTAAATAGCGCGCAATATAATGCTGCAACGTCAAAAATACCTCAAAAATATTGTGTAACAATGACACATGCGCTTTCCAAGTGACGCAAAATGACTCACTTTCCCAGAACGCCTCCACAGTCCTTTCATGCTGACGTGCCTCGTAGAGCACTTCGCGTATGTCGTAGGCACAAAAAATTAGACCCCGCAGGGCGGGGTCTTGATCACTCTTACTTGTGAACGATACCGACGTCTGGCTTCCTGTCCTTTTGCGGGATTCCAACCTTGGAGTTCACCCTAACCAGTGTATTGATCGTTGTATGATTCATTCCTTGAATCTTCGAGCATCCTTGCTGTGAGACATCCTTGCCTCTTAAATGCTCAACCTTAAGCGTAAGAGTTTTTTACAGCTTTGCAAATAAATGTTACGAGTTACATGCCGCTATTTTCTTTCGGCAGCTCCTCGGTGCTGTCATACGTCGCATCCGAGTCGTCGCTCATGGAATTCGGCTCCATGTCGCTGGCATGATCGCCCTCGTCATGGGTTAAATCCTGGTTGTCATGATCAGATGACATGGCCGAGCCGCTGGATTGAGATTCAACCGGTTGCTCATCTGGAGAGATGTTATCGGCCGGGTCGGCAGGCTCTTGGGCAAAAGCCAGTGGGCTCGCTACCAAACCAAACGTTACACCTAAAATACCAGCTTTCTTGAGTAGTTCCTTGGACATCATATTCCGCCTCCTCGATCGCTGTGAAATACCGCTTTAAAAGGAAGAGTGACTTCGTGTCTTACCAGTTCCTGCGGTAATCTTCCTTACTCATAACGTTGCAGCCGATATGCCAAAAATCCGCGCATCAAAAAAAATATATTAAAATACAAATGCTTATGAAAAATAGCACCGTGCCAAAAGTAGGCTTAGCATGGAATCGAAAGCGAATACGGTGGCTACATATGGCACATGCGCGTTGTTTGACCATGCTTACATGCCAATATGGCACACTTATACATAGATTATGCAAACCAGAGAGAGGGCAGTAACGCGTAGGTGAGGAGAGAGGCGCAGGTGGCCCGATCGACGCGTTAGTCGTGGACTACCCGCGTAGCCGGGAACACGCAGCGGAACAGCGCTCCCTCACCGGGCAATGACTCCACTTGGAGCTGCGCGTCGTGGCGTAGTAGAACGTGTTTCACAATGGCAAGGCCTAGCCCAGTGCCGCCGGTGGCCGTACTGCGCCCCTTATCGACACGGTAGAAGCGCTCGGTGAGGCGAGGAATATGGACAGGATCGATCCCTTCACCGTCGTCGTCCACTTCGATGCAGGCACTGCCATTGGGCAGCGCCGCCCAGCGGAGGGTGATCTGGCTTCCCGCTGGCGTGTAGCGCACCGCGTTGAACGCCAAGTTGGAGATCGCACTGCGCAGCTCCTGCTCGCTGCCGACTAGGCGCGCTTCGCAATCGAGCACGACCTGCACGCTGTGTTGCTGGTGAGACAGCGCCAGCGCATCGCGGCGAATACTCTCTAGCATCGGCCCTACGGCAAGCGGCTGGTGATCTTCTCCCCCTCGGTCGATTTCGAGCCGAGAGAGTAGTAGCAGGTCGTTGACCAAGTTCTGCATGCGCTTGGTCTGCTCTTCCATCTGACCGATGCCTTTGCCCAAACGAGGCGGCAATAGCTCTTTCAAATCGCCGTACGTTTCCAGGTAGCCCGAAAGGACGGTTAGTGGTGTGCGCAGCTCGTGAGACACGTTGGCCACGAAGTCGCGGCGCATCTGTTCCAGGCGATGCAGGCGCGTAATGTCCCGGGCCATGACCAAGCGCTCGTCATCACCATAGAGCGTGATTTGATACTGTAAAATGCGTCGCTCGTCGATGGGCGAGGTGAGGGTCAGTGGCTCGCTATATTCACGGGCATTGAAGTAGCTGATAAAACGCGGGTCGCGCAGCAAGTTGGTAATGTGCTGGCCGCGGTCATGGGCCGTTTGCAGGCCGAGCATATCGGTGGCGGCACTGTTCCACCACTCTAAATCTCCGTGGCGATCCAGCATCACGACGCTATCACGCATCGCCTCAGAGGACTCTTGAATACGCGCGAGGGTGGCTCGCAGGCGGCTTTGCGTTATGCGCTGGCTTTTTTGGTAACGATAAAGGCGGTCGAAGAGTTCGCCCCACATGCCAGTGGCCGCAGGTGGCTCATCGTGGGGGTTCAGCGTAAGCCATTTGAACAGGGCTCTAAGCTGACGGAGTTGATAGACCAAACAGAGCGTCAGACCTGCCGCCAGCCCGAACCCCGGGTAGCCCAGCAGCCATCCCAGGCACATCCCTAGGAAAGCCAGCCAGATGATTCGCCACAGTTCACGGCTCCACAGGCGCACGATTACACCCGAGCAGAGAAACGATACCCAGTGCCCCGCACTGTTTGAATCAGATTCTGGTGCGCTTCACCCAGCGCTTTGCGCAACCGGCGAATATGCACGTCCACCGTGCGCTCTTCGACGTATACGTTGCCGCCCCACACCTGATCAAGTAACTGGCTACGGGTATAGGCACGCTCTTGGTGGGTCATGAAAAACTGCAGTAAGCGGTACTCGGTAGGGCCCATCTCCAGGGCCTTGCCGTACGCACTCACACGATGGCTCACCGGATCTAACAGCAGGCCATTGATTTCGATGGGGTCTTCCACACCACGCGGGGTCGCTCGGCGCAGCACGGCTTTCAGACGCGCCACCAATTCACGGGGCGAAAACGGCTTGGTGATGTAGTCATCCGCGCCCGCTTCCAGACCCTGAATCTTATTATCCTCTTCGCCCTTGGCGGTCAGCATGATGATCGGCAACTCGGCCGTGGCCTCTTCACGCTTGAGACGACGGGCCAACTCGATGCCGCTGGTGCCCGGCATCATCCAGTCCAGCAGCAGCAGGTCGGGCTGGTGATCGACCACCATCGCATGAGCATCCTGGGCGTTGTCCGCTTCAAGCACGCGATAGTCAGCCATTTCCAGCGCCACAGCGATCATCTCGCGAATGGGCGCCTCATCATCGACGATCAGTACGGTCTTGGCGGTCATTCCAGGGCCTCACGGTGTTCTAAGAAAGCTCATCTATGCGAAAACAGTTCAATGACATGTCTGTGACGATAACACCATGACTTAATGACAATTCTATGACACCCAGCATAATTAGCCAGTCACCGGCCACCCGCTAAGCGCGATGCCAGCAAAAACCAAAAGCCCGGACCAGTGATTGTTCAGAAACGCCTGGAAGCAGCGGTCGCGGTCACAGTGAAAAATTAACCGCTGCTGATGGGCAAACGTTGCGGCCATGCCTGCCAAACCCAGCCAGAAGAAACCGCCTAACCCAACCCGTATACCTACCCAGGTAAGCAGAGCCAGCGTCGCCAACTGCAGCAGGCCAATGATGAAACGGTCGGCACTGCCAAACAGCACCGCCGTGGATTTAATTCCGATCTGTAAGTCATCGTCGCGATCCACCATGGCGTACTGGGTGTCATACGCGACCGTCCAGAGCACGTTGGCACTGAACAGTATCCACGCGTCTAACGGCACCTCACCCAGTACGGCACCAAACGCCATCGGGATCGCCCAGGAGAACGCCGCCCCGAGCACCACCTGGGGAAAATGGGTGTAACGCTTCATGAACGGATAAATGGAGGCCAGCAGCACACCCCCAAGCGAAAGCAGCACGGTGAACCCGTTGGTCAACAGCACTAACACAAAGGCGACGGCCACCAGCGCCACAAATAGCAGCTGCGCTTCGGTTTCGCTAATCCGCCCCGTTGCTAAAGGCCTCTGCTTGGTACGCTTTACATGGCCATCGAAGTGGCGGTCGGCGTAGTCGTTCACCACGCAGCCTGCGGCGCGCATCACGTACACCCCGGCGATGAAGATCAGTAGCACATCACGGCCCGGCACGCCCTCGGAGGCGACCCACAGCGCCCATAGCGTTGGCCACATCAACAGCCAGGTGCCGATGGGTCGGTCCAAACGCATTAGCTGTAAGAAATCGGTCAAGCGGGCCCAACCGGTCGGGCGCAACAGAGAACGGTCCATGCTCATGCTTACCTCGTCGAAAAAGTCGCTGCGTTAGCCTAGCGCGACGGCAGGCCCAGTGCATCTGCCATGGTGGATAAAAAATACTCTTGCACGAGTAGCGATAGCCCACCGTGCTCAAAGACCGAGCGCCGCCCCCATAAACTCTGGGCCGCCAGCCCTGGCTGCGAGCGGATAAAGCGCGGCCGCGTCGCCGTCGCTTCTAGCGGGCCGCGCACCAAGTCGGGCTGCTGAAACAACCAGCTGCCTAGCGAGCGCTCACCCAACTTGCCCAGCCCTTTGCCCTGTAGCTGGTGAAGCGGGGCCACCGAACGCGCCACGACCCACGGCGTTTCATCGATACACAGCGCCACCTCGCGCAGCCACGCGTAACGGCGCGGCGCGATGCCAAGCGCCAGGGCTTCATCGCGCTGGGGCAAGCCGATGGTTTGGCGCAGCAAGCGCACCCGAAACGCGCCCGGCTCACCGGCAGCCATCAGGCGAGCGGTCAATGAATCGGTGGAGGCGACCCACTGCCACCAAGCCGTGCTCATGGCTGGCTGAGCGGCGGCTACCGGCAACCACTGAGGAAAGAGCGAAAAAGCAGAAGCGGATAACTCGGGGGCGGTCACCAAAGCCTCCAGGGCAGTCAATTCAGAGCGGGCTAGTGTAACATGGTGCCTTGACTGGCTTTTGTTCCACCGACGTTTGGGGACGGTATGCCCAACTCACACACGACCTCTTCCACGCCATCTCAACACTCAGCTGCGCTGGTGATCGTGGGAACCGGTATGGCTGGCGTGGGGCTAGCGCGCGCCCTACGGCGCCAGGGAGATACCCGTACTATCACCCTGGTCAGCGCTGACAGCGGTGATGACTACAGCAAGCCGCTGCTCTCCACCGGCTTTGCCAAACGCTTGAGCCCCGACAAGCTCGCCCAGCGTGACGCGACGGCGCTGGCCGACGAGCTCGATGCCCAGGTCATTACCCACACCCAAGTCACGCATCTGGATGTGGATAACCAAACGCTGCAGCTGAGCAGCGGCGACACGCTGCGTTACGATGACGTGGTGCTCGCGACCGGCGCGGCCCCCCGCAGGCCGTTCAGCGTGCCCAGCACACTGGCGGAGCGCTGCTTCACCGTCAACGATTTGGACGACTACCGACGCCTGCACGCAGCGCTCGTCCAGCCAAGCCGAGTGGCCATCATCGGAGCCGGGCTCGTCGGCTGCGAATTTGCCAACGACCTGCACGCGGGCGGGCACCTAGTCACCGTGATCGCGCCGGAGAGCGCCCCACTGCCGCGACTGCTACCCGAACCGCTGGGCCATGCGCTGGCCGACGCGTTTCACACCGCTGGCATTCGCCTCGCGTTGGGGCGCAGCCTAGACACGCTTTCCCAAGATGCCGACAACGCCCTAGCGCTGCAACTGGATAACGGCGAGCGGCACACGGTGGACCTCGTCCTGTTCGCCACCGGCCTGGTGCCGCGCACGGCGCTAGCAGAGGCCGCTGGCCTCAACGTGAGCGCCACCGGCATCCACGTCGACCGCCAGCTACGCACCCACTCGCCTAACGTGTACGCCCTGGGCGATGCGGCCTGCATCGACGGTGTGAATGCCATGTACGTCCAACCGCTGCAAGCCAGCATCAAAGCGCTGGCGGCGACTCTGACCGGCACACCCACCTCGGTCAGTTTTGGCGCTTGGCCGGTGGTGGTGAAAACCCCACTGCTGCCCGTGGTGGCCTACCCACCCGTGCAGCCTCCCGAGCGCTGGCGAATCGAAGGCGAGGGCGACGACTTGACGGCACTGGCGGAAGATAAAGACGGACGTTTGATTGGTTTTGCGTTGACAGGCGGCTGCGTGAGAAGGAAAGTGGAGCTTTCCAGAGCGGCCCCCGCCCTGCTAGGCTGATTTTCGCCGCGTTCGCGACTAGGCTAAAGAAGCTCCGCCTGCTGGGGTGAGCTGAGCTACCAACAACATTGATGTCTGTTTTCACAAGGGAGATTCCTTTATGCGCAAACCTGAACTCGCTGCCGCCATCGCTGAAAGTGCTGACCTGTCCAAGGACAAAGCGGGCCAAGTGCTCAACGTCATTTTGGACGAAATCACCAACAGCGTCGCCAAAGGCGAAGATGTTGCCCTGATCGGTTTTGGCACATTTACCGTTCGCGAGCGTGCTGCTCGTACCGGCAAAAACCCGCAAACCGGCGCGCCGCTGCAGATTCCGGCCAGCAAGAACGTGGCATTCAAGCCAGGCAAAGCGCTCAAGGACGCCGTTTCCTAATGAAGCTTTCGCTGACGCTGTGGCTGCTGGGCTTTATGCTCAAGCGAGCCCTGCGCCGCAAGCCGCGCTTTCGTGAGCAGCTTGAACGCATGCGCGGCCTCGACTGGGGTGTGGCCACGGAAGACCTGAGCATTGCCCGCTACTACCGGATGACGCCAAACGGCATCAGTACCGGAAAAGGGCTGCCCGTCGATCTAGACCTTGAGCTACGTTTTCGCGACCAAGACGCCGCGCTGCGCATTCTCAAGAAGCCTACCCAGCAGGCGTTCCTAGACGGCATGGTGGCGGGAGACGTCCGCCTCGTCGGCGACTCCTCCGATATGAACAAGCTGCAAAAGCTGCTGAAGTATTTGTAGGCTCGCCCACGTAGCCTAAAGCAACACCCTAACCCCGCCGCTGTCATGCTGCGGGGTTTTTCGTTGTGACGTTAACGCGCGACCCCGTGAAACGCCGACGACGACACCGAGCGGTCAAAGAGCAGTAACCACACCACTACTGCCAAGGCAGCCACGCCTGCTAGGGCTAAAAAGGCGGCCTCATAGCTTAGCCAGTTGGCAATCACTCCGGCGTAACTCGCGCTGAGTGCTGCACCTATGCCCTGAATGGTCATGACAGCACCCAGCCCCATATTGACCCGCCCGGTGCCACGCAGTATCTGCGCCACAATGCCTGGTGTGGCAACGCCCAATAATCCCGCTCCGATGCCATCCAGCATCTGTACGGGAATCACTGTCCATAGCCCCGGCACGGTAGCGGCGATCACACCGCGAATCGGCAGCACCACCAGCGCAATTAAAAACAGCAGCCAGTAGCCATTCTTGTGAGAGTACCAAGCCGCTAATAGCGCCATGGGAATCATCGTCATCTGGGCAATCACCACCGTACCCGCCGTGTAAACCGCAGGGTTCATCACCTCGTTTGCTGCCACGCGCTGGCCGAGTAGGGGCAGCATGGCGGCGTTACCCAAGTGAAACAGCAGTAGCGTTGCGCCCACCACCAGCAGCATGGGGTGGCGGCGAAACACATTCACGATGCTTTCACTTTGATGACTGGTTTTATCCAGGCCCCGGGCCTCGTCGTAATCAATTTCTTCAGGGCGAATCATCAATACGAGCAGCACCGTTACGATGGCCATCAGCGCCATGAGATAGAACACCGCCTCTACCCCATACACATAGCCTGCCAAGGCCGCCAGTACGGCAGCGGTGGCATTACCGGCGTGGTTATAGGCTTGGTTTTGGCCCAACTGGTGGGCAAGCCCAGACTGCCCCACCAAGCCAAGTGTCAGGCTGAGGATGGCAGGACCAATGGCCGCTGCGGCAACCCCAGTGGCAATTTGTGAAAAAGCGATCAACCACGTTTGAGGCCACAGCAGTAGCACTAGATTGACGACCGCCACCAGCAAGGCGCAGACCACCACCAGTAAACGTTTGAACCGTGTCGCATCTGCTAACATCCCAGCAGGCGTGGTGGCTAACAGGCTGGCGAGCCCGGCGACGGTCATCACGAATCCGATTTCATCGGGCGCCCAACCCAAACCCACTAAATAGATGCCTAAGAAGGGCCCCAGACCATCGCGAACGTCCGCCAGTGAGAAGTTCAGCATCGACAGCGTACGGGTTGAACGGAGCGAGGCGGCACGTGGGCTCATGGCGCTATCCTATTGTGTGCAGGCAGAGTTTTCCTTATAACAGATTTTTACAAACATCGTACAAGACGGCGTTTAACGTCTCATAGGCGAGTACCGTAGCCACGTGACGCCACACTATTTATACTAAAGTCTAATAACAGCAACTTCACACGAGCCTCTATGCCCCTAACCCTTTCTCTGCGCCGCCTTTGGACACTGGATAAGTTCGCCTACAGCCTGCGGGTGTTCATCGCCTTCAGCGGAGCGCTGCTGTTTAGTGGGCTGGCGGGGGATGTAGCGCTGGTCATTCCGCTGTTTCTAGGCATCATCGCCAGCGCCTTATCAGAGACCGACGATAGCTGGCAGGGGCGTTTGCAGGCCTTGGTGGTGACGCTGCTCTGCTTTGCCTCGGCGTCGTTCGTGGTGCAGTGGCTGTTTCCGTGGCCGTGGCTGTTTGCGGTGGGCTTGGCGGTCTCCACCTTCACGCTGATTATGCTGGGGGCGATTGGCCAGCGTTACGCGACGATTGCCTCCGGCACGCTGATTCTTTCGATCTACTCCATGATCAATATTGAACAGCACGGCGGTGTGGATGAGGACGTCGCCTCCCGCCAGCTGCTGCTGTTGGCCGGTGCCGCCTGGTACGGAGCGATTTCGGTGGTGTGGTGCGCGCTGTTCTCCCGCCAGCCGGTGAAACAGAGCATGGCGCGGGTGTATAAAGCTCTGGGCGAGTTTTTGATTTTAAAATCGGCGCTGTTCGAGCCGGTACGGGGCGTCGATGTAGAGGCCCGCCGCGTGGCGCTCGCCCGCCAGAACGGCAAGGTGGTGGATGCGCTCAATCAGGCAAAAGAGATGATCTTTCGCCGCCTAGAAGGCCAGCGCGGCAGCCGTAAGCTCAACCGCTATCTGCAGATTTACTTTATCGCTCAAGATATCCATGAGCGGGCTAGCTCCACCCACTACCCCTACAGCGCGCTTACTGAAGCCTTTTTTCACCACGACGTGCTATTTCGCTGCCAGCGGCTGCTGGACCAGCAGGGCCGTGCCTGCCGCCAGCTAGCCAAGTCGCTGCTGCTCAACCGCCCCTTCAGCCACGAGCAGAGCGAGCAGGCGTTGGCTGACCTGCGCGCTTCGATTGATAACCTCAGCGAGCGCGGCAAGCCGGAGTGGCGGCCTCTCATGCGCCCATTGAATGCGTTAGCAGACAACCTCACCACGCTCGAGGCGCAGATTGCCAGCGCCCACAACCCGGACACCGGCAGCGAGCGTCGGGACAGCGCGCTTTATGACCGCTCTCCTTCGAGCCTGCTGGAAGCCTGGAAACGGGTGCGGCTGAACTTTACGCTGGGCTCGCCCACCTTTCGCCACGCGGTGCGTTTAACCACGGCACTGGTGGTGGGCTACGGGCTGTTACAGTGGATCGACCCGCAGCAGGGCTTTTGGATTTTGCTCACCACGCTGTTTGTGTGCCGCCCTAACTTCGCCACCACCCGGCGCTTTCTCTCCCAGCGGATTCTGGGCACGGTGCTTGGGCTGATTGCAGGCTGGGCGTCTATCAGCCTGTTCCCCCAGCCTCTCATCCAGAGCATGATTGCCGTAGCAGCGGGTGTGTCGTTCTTTGCCAACCGGGAAAAGCACTACGTGATCGCTACCGCGTCGATCACCCTGCTGGTACTGTGCAGCTTTAACCAAGTGGGCGATGGCTTCGACCTGATCTGGCCGCGGCTATTCGATACGTTAATTGGCTCGCTGATTGCGGGGCTGGCGGTGTTCTTCATTCTGCCGGACTGGCAAGGCCGCCGCCTGTACCGGGAAGCGGCCAAGGTGCTGACCAATCACCGCCGCTATTTGGACGAGATCGTTCACCAGTATGAAGAGGGCAAGCAGGATGATCTGGCCTACCGCTTAGCACGGCGTAACGCCCATAACGCGGATGCGGCGCTCTCGACGCTGCTCACCAACATGCTCCATGAGCCGGGGCACTACCGGAAGCAGGATGCCGATAACGGGCTGCGCTTTTTGGTGCTCTCCAACACGCTGTTAAGCCACCTCTCCGCGCTGGGTGCCCACCGCCACCGGCTGGCCGAAGATGAGGACGATGCCGCCTTCGTGCCTCAGGCCAAGCGGATCAGCGCCCTGTTAGAGCAATTGGCCGAACAGTTGGATAAACGCCTGCCTGTGGAGCCGCTGAGCGAGCCTGCCAACGAGCTGCTGAGTCAGTTAGAGGAGCAAAGCGGCGCAGCGGAAGAGAACGCCGTCACGCTCTATCGGCCCATCCAAAGCCAGCTGCGCCTGATTGCCAGTCAGCTTGGCCCGCTAAGCGACGCCGCCAACCGCTTGACAAGCCCAAGCGCCGAAAAGCTCCACGAACCTAACGCAGCGGCTTAGCACCGCGCGCATACCCACGCCCTGCCGCTACACCTGCCCGTAGCGGCCTGCCGCTTCACCCAGCCAGCGGCGCACCAACACGGCCGTCACCTCGGCGTTGCCCTGCAACGCCTGGGCCAGGGCGGTCACCCGCTCTAGCTGGTCGGCATCGCGCTCTAAATCCGCGATCTTCATTTGGGCGAGGCCGGTTTGGCGCGTGCCCAGCACTTCGCCAGGGCCTCGAATCTCCAGGTCTTTTTCGGCAATGCGGAAGCCATCGGTGGTTTCCCGCATCACGCCGAGCCGTTCCCGGGAGCTTTTGGAGAGCGGCGGATGGTAAAGCAGCACGCAGAAGCTTTCGGTGCTGCCGCGCCCTACCCGACCGCGCAGCTGGTGAAGTTGGGAAAGCCCCAAGCGCTCCGGGTTTTCGATGATGATCAGGCTGGCGTTGGGCACATCTACGCCCACCTCAATCACCGTAGTGGCCACCAGGAGATCCAGCTCGCCGGTTTTGAAGGCATCCATCACCTCGGCCTTTTCTGCGGCTTTCATACGCCCATGAATCAGCCCAATGGCCAATTCCGGCAGCGCCTGGGTCAGCTCGTCGCGCGTCACCTCGGCGGCCTGACACTGCAGCGCCTCAGACTCCTCGATCAGCGTGCACACCCAATACGCTTGGCGGCCGTCGCTGCAGGCATTACGAATCCGCTCGACCACTTCCGGGCGGCGCTCGTCAGAGACCACCACGGTTTTCACCGGTGTGCGCCCTGGCGGCAGTTCATCAATCACCGACACATCCAGATCCGCGTAGGCGCTCATGGCCAGCGTGCGGGGAATCGGCGTGGCGGTCATGATCAGCTGATGGGGGGTTAACCCACCCGCTTCGCCCTTTTCCCGCAGGGCAAGGCGCTGGTGAACCCCAAAGCGGTGCTGCTCATCGATAATCGCCAGCCCCAGGCACTGGAAGTGCACGTCGTCTTGAAACAGCGCGTGGGTACCTACCACCATACGCGCCCGCCCATCGGCAATGGCCGCTTTGGCATCCAGCCTGGCTTTGCCCTTCAGCTTGCCTGCCAACCACGCGACTTCGATGCCCAGCGGCTCGAACCAGGCCTTAAATGCGCGGTAGTGCTGCTCAGCGAGGATTTCCGTCGGTGCCATCATCGCCGCTTGGCAGTTGCCCGCCAGCGCCGAGAGTGCCGCCATGGCGGCCACCACGGTTTTGCCGGAGCCCACATCCCCCTGCACCAGCCGCAGCATGGGCGCGGGGCGAGCCAGATCGAGGGCGATCTCTTCCAGCACCCGACGCTGGGCGCCGGTAAGCGCAAACGGCAGTTGCGCTAAGAAGCGCGTTTGCAGGCTGCGCCCGGAGGGCAGCTCTGGCGCGCCGTCAGCTTGAATACGTAAGCGCACTTCTCGCAGGCTAAGCTGATGGGCCAGCAGCTCTTCCAAGGCGAGCCGCCGCGTAGCGGGGTGAAGGCCGTGGGCAAGCTGCTCTAAATCCACATCCGGCGGCGGCTGGTGCAGTAACTGCAAGCTGGCGTGTAGCCCCGGCAGCTGGAAGCGCTGGCGCAGCGCATCGGGAATCACATCGGGCAGCGCTTCGGGCGCTTGCTCTAACAGGCGCAGCGCCTGCTGGGTCAGCGCTCGCAGACGGGTTTGGTGAAGCCCCTCGGTAGTCGGGTAAATAGGCGTGTAGTACTCCTCGACCGGCGTTTCGCTACCGCCGCTAAGCCGATACTCTGGGTGATAGATCTCTAGCCCCGTGGCGCCTGCCCGCGCTTCGCCAAACGCCCGAACGGTCACGCCAGGGCGAAGCTGCTGCTGTTGAGCGGGCGAGAAGTGAAAAAAGCGCAGGCTTAAAATTCCGCTACCGTCGCGCAGGCGAATCAGCAGGCTGCGCCGACGGCCTTTAACGATATCGCTGGCCGTCACTTCCCCCTCGACCACGGCTTCATGGCCTGCCCGCAGCAGACCAATGGGGGTGAGCCGCGTACGGTCTTGGTAACGCAGCGGCAGGTGAAACAGCAGGTCACTGACACGCTCGACCCCCAGCCGGGCCAGCTTGATGGCCAGCGCTTCGCCTACGCCCTTCAGCGCCGTCACCGGTGCGGACAGCTCACTCATGAGGCGCGATTCACCTTATGCACCGGCTGCTGGCACTGGCTGATCGCTTTGGCCAACGCATCGATGGCCTTGGGACGCGGAAAACTGGCTCGCCAAGCAATGGCCACCGTGCGTGAAGGTGCCGGCTCGACGAACGGGCGGCTGACCAGCATGGCGTTCTCGTACTGGTCGGTGCCGAGCGCCGATTGCGGCAACACGGTGATTCCCAGCTTGGAGGCCACCATGTGGCGAATCGTCTCGAGCGAGCCGCCTTCGGCAATCAGCGTGTTGTTGGGGCTGTTGAGCTTCTGGGTAATTGCCGGGCAGGCTTCGAGAATTTGATCGCGGAAGCAGTGGCCCTCGCCCAGCAGCAGCAGCCGCTCTTCCAATAGATCTTCTTTATGAATCGCCTCCCGCGCCACCCACGGATGGCTGGCGGGCATCAACACCTCGAAATGTTCGTCGTAGATCGGTTTGGTGACCACATCGGTTTCGGTAAACGGTAGCGCGACGATGATCACGTCCAGCTCGCCGCTGCGCAGCTTGGCCCGCAGCGTACCGGTCATGCCCTCTTCGATGTAGAGCGGCATTTGCGGCGCAGCACTCGCCAGTGCCGGTACCAAGTGGGGGAACAGATAAGGCCCAATGGTGTAAATCGCGCCAATGCGCAGCGGGTTGGCGAGCTGGTCTTTGCCAGCGCTGGCCAGCTCGTAGATCAGCCCACTCTGCTCCAACACGCGCTGCGCCTGAGCGACGATTTTTTCACCCAAGGGGGTGACTTGCACGGTGGATTTGGAGCGTTCGAACAGCGGGATCTCCAGCTCGTCTTCGAGCTTTTTCACGGCGACCGAGAGCGTCGGTTGGGAAACATGGCAGCGCTCGGCGGCGCGGCCAAAGTGACGCTCTTGGGCAAGGGTTACGATGTAGCGAAGTTCTGTTAAAGTCATAGCGGTGCCAGTGGCATCCTCTCGTTGCAGCTCGAGTCATCGTGTTAGCGAGACGGAAAAGGACAGACAAGCCCTATTGAAGATGGCACATCTCATAGGGACTTTGTATCTGATAGGGAATATTTATCAAGAGGGGTGAGCAAGGTGAAGCTAACGGTACTGATTATCGGCTGTGGAGACATCGGCGTCACGCTTGGACAAGAGCTGCTGGACGAGGGGCATCGGGTGATTGGTGTGCGCCGCCAAGCCAAGGCGTTGGAGTCTACCGGCATCGAGCCATTAGCCCTCGATCTCAACAGCCTGGACGGGGCCGATGCCAACGCCCTACCCCAAGCCGACTACGTGATTTACACCGTCAGCGCAGACCGCTTTGAAGAGAGTGCTTACCAAAGCGCCTATCCAGACGGTCTCAAGCGTGTGCTCAGCGTTCTGGAACAGCACGACACGCCGCCGCGGCGCATCTTCTTCGTCTCCTCTACGAGTGTCTATGGCCAGCAAGAGGGCGAAGTCGTCAACGAAGAGAGCCCCACGGAATCCACCAGCTTCTCCGGCAACCTGATGTGCGAAGCTGAGCAGGCCCTGCTGAATCATCCGCTCCCCGGCACCGTCGTGCGTTTCTCTGGCATCTATGGCCCGGGGCGTGATCGTTTGATTCACCAAGTGGCCGAGGGCCGCATCGCTGCCGTGACGCCCGTGATCTACTCCAACCGCATTCACCGCGACGACTGCACCGGCATTCTGGCGCACCTGATTCGCTGCCAGGAAAACGGCTCACCGCTGGCCGACCTCTACCTGGGCAGCGACTGCGAGCCGGTCACCATGCATAACGTGATGGCATGGCTGGCCAAGCAATTGAAGGTGGAGTCGACCGATACCATGCAGTCGCCGCTGCGCCGTCGCGCCAGCAAGCGTTGTGACAACCGCCGCATTCTCGAAACCGGCTATCAATTCCGCTACCCCACCTATAAAGAGGGGTACGCCCAGGTATTGAAAGAGGGTGGATTTCTAGAGCTGCAAAAAGCCTAGTTACCCTAGCGGTATCCAAACGCAAAGAGCGAGCTGATCACAGCTCGCTCTTCTTTTATGCAGCGATTCAACGCCGCGCCTAGCGTAAGCGTGGCGATTAGTCGCCAATCACCATCACGGCTTCGGCTTCTACCTGGCTGCCTTTAGGCAGCGCTTTAACACCCACTGCCGCGCGAGCGGGGAACGGCATGGCAAAGAACTCTTCCATCACCTTGTTCACGATCGCAAAGTTGTCCAGATCGACTAGGTAGAGGTTGAGTTTGACGATATCGCCCAACGAGCCTGCGGCTTCTTCACACACGGCTTGCAGGTTGGTGAACACCTGACGCGCCTGAGCTTCGAAATCGTCGGAGACGATCTCCATGGTGTCCGGGTCGAGCGGAATCTGGCCCGACAGGTAAACCGTGTTGCCGGCTTTGATGGCCTGGGAGTACGGGCCGATGGCGGCAGGGGCTTTTTCTGTGTTGATAACCGCTTTATTGCTCATAGGGTGTCATGCTCCTGTAGGAATGAAACGTTGATTATTATCGCCATGGCCTACGCAGACTGGCGTGCATCGCCAGCGGTAGGCACAGGGGCGTTTAGTTAGCGGTGCGGGTAATCTTGCCAACGTTGGGCAGGTTGCGGATGCGTTTGATGATGCGTGCGAGGTGAACACGCCCTTTGACTGCCAGCGTGAGATTGACGGTGGACAGGCGCGCATCGCGCTCTTCGATCCCAATGCGCTCGATGTTGGCATCGGCATCGGTCACCAGTCCCGCCAGCTCGGCTACGAGGCCGCGACGGCTTTCGATCTCAATACGCAGCGCCACCGGGAAGTCTTCGTCGATATGCTCGGACCACTCCAGAGCAAACAGCTTTTCGGGGTCGTTTTTGCGCTCGGCGAGGTTTTTGCACTCGCTACGGTGTACCACCAGCCCTTTACCGACCGACAGATGTCCTACCACCGGGTCGCCGGGCAAGGGGTGACAGCAGCGAGCGAAGTTGATCACCATCCCTTCACTACCGCTGATGACCACGGCCTTGTCGCCGTTGTCGGAAAGCGTCTTATCAAAGCTGTCGCCATGGGCGACATCCACCAAACGGCGCGCCACTACGTGCGCCATGCGATTGCCTAACCCCAGCGACTCGAGCAAAGCGTCTAGCGACGCTACATCCAACTCTTTGAACGCCTGCTCGAAGATGCTCTCGTCCAGCTCTTCCAGACTCGTTTCGAAGGGCGCCAGGGCTTTATTGAGCAGCCGCCGCCCGAGCATCACCGCTTCCGCCTGCTGCTGATGCTTCAGCGCATGGCGAATGGCAGAGCGCGCCTTGGCGGTGGTCACGAAGTTCAGCCACGCCAAGTTGGGCCGCGCGCCGGGGGCGGTGATAATCTCCAGCGTCTGACCACTTTCTAAGCGCGTCGAGAGTGGCGCAAGGTGGCGGTCGATTCGGCAGGCAATGCAGTTATTGCCGATATCGGTATGCACGCTGTAAGCGAAATCGATCACCGTGGCGCCCTGGGGCAGCTCCATGATGTCGCCTTTAGGCGTAAACACGTAGATATCGTCGGGGAAAAGGTCGTTCTTGACGTGTTCGATGAACTCCAGCGAATCCCCGGCGTGGCGCTGCATCTCCAACAGGCCCTTTACCCAAGCGCGAGCGCGGGCGTGGCTGCCTTCGGCAATCGGGTGCGCCGTCTGCCCGGCTTTGTAGAGCCAGTGGGCGGCAATGCCGTTGTTGGCCATAGCTTCCATCTCACGGGTGCGGATTTGCACCTCGATGGGCATGCCTCGCTGACCAAACAGCGTGGTGTGCAGGCTTTGATAGCCGTTCGCTTTGGGGATCGCGATGTAGTCTTTGAAACGCCCCGGCACCGGCTTATAGAGGTTGTGCACCACGCCGAGAATGCGATAACAGCTCGCCACGTCTTCGGTGATGATCCGAAAACCAAAGACATCCATGATTTCGATAAAGGGCTTACGCTGGTCGCGCATCTTCTTGTAGATGGAGAGCAGGTGCTTCTGGCGACCAATCACCGTGCCTTTCAGTCCTTCGTCGTCGAGGCTCTGCTGCAGCGATGACTGGATTTCCCGCATGGCGCCACGGCGGTTGCCCCGCGCACTGGCCACGGCGCGCTTGATGCGCTCGGCCCGCATGGGGTGAATCGCTTGAAACGAGAGGTCTTCCAGCTCGACGCGGATGGTGTTGATCCCCAGCCGACCGGCAATGCGCGCGTAGATTTCCAGGGTTTCCCGGGCAATGCGGCGTTTTTTATCCGGACGCAGCGCTCCCAAGGTGCGCATGTTGTGCAGACGGTCCGCCAACTTGACGATGATGACGCGGATATCCCGCGACATCGCCAGCACCATCTTCTGAAAGTTCTCCGCCTGGGCGACGGCTTTATCTTCAAAAGTGATTTGGGTCAGTTTGGAGACGCCATCCACCAGCTCGGCGACGGGCTTGCCGAACTGCGCCGCCAGGGCCTTTTTGGAGACGCCGGTATCCTCGATCACATCGTGCAGCATGGCGGCCATCAGGCTCTGATGGTCCATGTGCATGTTGGCGAGAATATTGGCGACCGCGAGCGGATGCGTGACGTAGGGCTCGCCAGAGCGGCGGCGCTGGCCGTCGTGGGCCTGCTCTGCGTAGTAGAAGGCGCGCTTGACCTGCTGGATCTCGTCCGGGGGTAAGTAGCCGCCGAGTCGGTCGGCCAGGTCATCAATGGTGAACATGTACCGCGCCCCTAATCGGTGCTAGCTTAATCGTCGATGTGAGCGCTAGGCGTCATGGCAGGACGCGCACGCACGGGCGCTTCGACCGGCTCGTCCAGAACGGTGTGGTCCACCAGGCCCGCCGCAATTTCGCGCAGCGCCATGACGGTGGGCTTGTCGTTTTCCCAGGGCAGCAGCGCATCGCGGGAGCCGCGAGCCAGCTGGCGAGCACGCTGGGTGGAAATCATCACCAGTTTGAAGCGGTTTTCTACATTTTCCAGACAATCTTCAACGGTTACGCGAGCCATGGGGGCCTTCCTGTAATAACGACGCCGGGCCGGCGTTGTTGGATAACGCCGCCGACCCAGCGAAAAGAGTGGTGATAGGACCTGATAGATTACTCGACGCTAGGCGCCTGTGACAAGAGTGCATCGAGCAAGGGTGCGTGGCGTTCTTGCATGGCAACACGCGTGAGACGGCGGCTAATGACCAGCGACTGGAGTTCCTGCAGCGCCGTGGTGAAGTCGTCGTTGATCACCAGATAGTCATACTCGTCGTAATGGGACATCTCACTGACCGCATCGCGCATGCGCCGGGCAATGACCGCGTGCTCGTCGGTGCCCCGGCTCGACAGGCGGCGCTCCAATTCGCTGCGCGACGGTGGCAAGATGAAGATCGACACCGCAGAGGGCATCTGTTCGCGCACCTGCTGCGCGCCTTGCCAGTCGATTTCTAAAATGACGTCCTGCCCGGCGTCCAGCAGCGTTTGGACCGCCTCGCGCGAAGTGCCATAGTAATTGTCGAAGACCTTGGCATACTCAAAGAAGTCGCCACGGGCGATCATCGCCTCGAAATCATGCGCTTGGGTAAAGTGGTAATTCACGCCATCGACCTCACCGTCGCGCTTGGCGCGCGTGGTGTGCGACACCGACACCTGAATGCCATCCAGGCTTTCGATCAGCTCGCGGACGAGGCTGGTTTTACCCGCGCCCGACGGGGCAGAAACAATAAACAGCGTACCCTGGGACATGAAGCGCTTCCCTAGTTAGTCAAAATGGTCGTTCGTCATCACGCAGGCCGGCCACCGCCGACATTATGGGGAGCGCAGTATCGCACACCCATAGCAGGGACTGTAGCGTTTCGATACGGCCACAAGGAGGTCAGCATGCGCAGCACACTGTTCATTTTAGGCCTGATTGCGCTGGGGGTCGCGCTGCAGAAAGGCATCATCGACATTCCCCGCCACTGGACGCCCTGGGCGCCGCTATACGTGGATGACCCCATCACGCCCGTCACCCAACTGAAGCTCAAACGCTTGAACGATGACCGCGCCGCCTGCCTAGCAGCGCTGGATACCGTGCCCGAAGACGAGCTGCGCTACACGCCGTTGGCCGATTACACGCCTACTGCCAGCTGCCCGCTCACCAATGTCGTGCGCATGCAGAGCAGCAGCGTGCGCTTTAACCAGAGTTTCGTGGCCTCCTGCCCGCTGGCATTGGCCTGGGTGATGTATGAACGCCATGCACTGCAGCCTGCAGCGCAGGCGATTATGGGTAGCCGGGTCGTCCAGGTGAACCAC
This sequence comes from Halomonas meridiana, assembly GCF_009846525.1. Lineage (NCBI taxonomy): Bacteria > Pseudomonadati > Pseudomonadota > Gammaproteobacteria > Oceanospirillales > Halomonadaceae > Vreelandella > Vreelandella aquamarina. Next base: position 3,787,878 of record NZ_CP024621.1, read on the forward strand.
GTGGGTAGCTTTGCCTGCCGCAACGTCTATGGCCGAGACACCGGCCGACGCAGCGAGCACGCCACCGCCGACGCGCTGGATGTGGTGGGGTTTCAGTTCGAGGATGGCCGGCAAATATCGCTGATTAACGACTGGGATGACGCGGGTAACGCGGGGAAGTTTTTACGCGCAGCGCGAGATGGCGCGTGTGATACCTTTGGCAACGTACTGGGGCCCGAGTACAACGCCGCGCATGCCGACCATTTTCATTTAGGCATGCGCGGCTTCAGGCTGTGCCGCTAGTGCGTTGGGTTATTCGAGGTTGATGTCCTCTTCATCGGTGGCCGCTCCCGTGGCAGCACCCACGCCACCACCAATCACGGCGCCTTGAGTGACGCTGCCGCCCGTGACGGCAGCGGCGCCTGCGCCAACGGCGGCCCCCACTCCGGCACCGCTGGTCGCCCGCTCACCCGTGGTCGAACCGCAGCCCGCTAACGCGATGATCAGTGCGGCCATGGCACTTAACGTCACAACACGCGATGTCTTCATTACTGGGTTATGCATAGGTCACCTCCTTATGGGTTGCACCTATATACCCTAGGAACGATACGCGCATTTCGCCACTGCTTATGCTTTTTGCTAGCCCCGCGCGACGGCAGGTTTGGCGGGGTAGGTGCGTTTTTCCAGCCACCGCCCCCAAGCGAAAATCACTAGGCCGCATAGCGCAAGCCCCGAGCCTACCAGCCCGGTGCTCGACCAGCTGAACCCAGCGCTAATCGCCAAGCCCGCCAGCCACGCCCCCAGCGCGTTCGCCCCGTTAAAGGCCGCATGATTCATGGAGGCCGCCATGGTTTGGGCGTCTTCGGCCACGTCCATCAGGCGGGTTTGCAGCGACGGCGCAAGCGCCATGCTGGTGCCCACCAAGCCTACAAATAGCAGCCCGGACCACACCTCGTTCGCAGCAAAGTAGAACAGCCCCTGCACCACCGCGCACCACACCAAAATGGTAGGAATGGCCCGCATCAGGTTTTTGTCCGCCATGCGCCCGCCCACCAAGTTACCGGCGATGGAGCCCAGACCAAAAATCACCAGCACCAGCGGCCCTAGCGCCTCGCTCATGCCCGCCTGCTGGGTCAGCGTCGGCATCACGTAGCTGAAGATCGAAAACATACCGCCGCAGCCGATACAGGCAATGGCAACGGTGACCAACACGCGCTGTTTCACCAGCGCCGAGAGCTCTCTCAACGGGCTGGCATGGGCATCGAAGGGCTGTACCGGCACCCACACACGGATTAACAGCGCCGTCAGCAGTGCAATGCCTCCAACCGCCGCAAACGCAATTTGCCAGCCCAATAGATTGCCTGCCCAGGTACCCAGCGGAGCACCAATCAAAATAGCCACTGTCAGGCCCAGCATGACCCTGGCGATGGCCCGCGCCCGCTGGTCGACCGGTACCGCTCCGGCTGCGACCAGCGCCGCCACGCCAAAGTAAGCACCATGGGGCAGACCGGCGATAAAACGCAGGCCCACAAACGACCAGAACCCCGGTGCCATGGCGCTGGCAATGTTGCCCACGGCAAACACCAGCATCAGCGCAATCAGCAGCGCCCGTTTAGGCACCCGCGCGGCCAGCGCGGAAATCAACGGCGCGCCCACGACCACGCCCAGGGCGTAGCTACTGATTGCATAGCCCACTTGCGGCACCGTTACGGCTAAATCCTCCGCCACGCGGTTCATCAGTCCCATGATCACGAACTCGCTGGTACCAATGCCGAACCCGCCCAGCGCCAGTACAAACTCTGCCAATCGCGGGTTACGCGCCAGCCCCGATGACGACTCTTGCATACCTCTCTCCCCAGGCGCTGGATAAAACGCCTGCTTATCAAAACGGTCTTAGATTGCGTCAAATGATGGCAGGATTAGACGAAAGTAGGAATATATGACGTTAAAAAAGTTAGCGTGCAAAGGGGTAACCCGTGGACACTGACGCGGCAGCAACCAAGAGGCAACTGCTAGGATGTGACGATTATCTTTTCATTAAGAGGGCCGGTTATGACCTCCAACACCATCGAGCACGCCATGCAGGCACTGGCCAATGCCGACCCCGACATTGCCCGCGCGTACCCCTTAGTCGGCGCGCCCAACCCGCGCCAGCGCGATCCAGGCTTTGCGACCTTCTTCTCGACCATCGTCAGCCAGCAGATATCCACCGAAGCCGCCCGGGCGATCATGGGCCGGGTGAATACGCTGCTGCCGGAGCTACATGCCAAGGCGGTGATGGAGGTGGAAGGTCAGGCGCTACGCGATGCGGGGCTATCGTGGCGTAAAATCGAGTATGCCAAAGGACTGGCCGAGGCAGAGCTGGCGGGCACGTTTAGCGCCGATGGCTTAGCGCATCTCAGCGATGACGAGGCCATTGCCGCGATCACTCAACTGCGCGGGTTTGGCCGCTGGAGCGCGGAGATCTATCTGATGTTCTCGCTCCAGCGGCCCGATATTTTCCCCGCCGACGACCTCGCCTTAAGGGTAGCGCTAGGCCGCTTGAAGGGCATGGAGGCCAAACCCACGCCGAAGCAGGCGCGCCAGATGGTGGAGCACTGGTCGCCCTGGCGCAGCGTGGGGTCGCTGTTTTTATGGCACTACTATCGCGGCGAGCCGGTGTAGCGCGGGCGTTTAGAGCATTAGCGGTCTTTAAAGCGTAAGCCCGCCAAATTTACCGTTCTGGTAATCCTCCACCGCCTGGACGATCTCATCGCGGTTAGTCATCACGAAGGGGCCGTGAGAATACACCGGCTCGTCGATGACGTCGCCATGGCCAAACAGCAGGCGCGCATCGCTCGCTGCTTCAATGCTCAGGCTTTCACCGTCACGGTCGACTTCGATCAAATGGTGCGCCTTGGCAGGCTCGCCACCCACCGTCACGTCGCCACTCACTACGTACAGGAACACCTGCCGGCCAGGAGCCACGGGTAGCTGCTCACGCGCGCCCCCAGGCAGCGCTAGCGTCGACATGAACACGCCCGTCAGCGATTCAATCGGGCCTGCTTGCCCCTGCCACTCCCCGGCAATCAGGTTGAGCGTACCGCCGCCTGCCAGTTGAACAGCGGGGATACCCTCTTGCTGCAAGCCCACATAGCGCGGCTCGCTCATCTTCAGCCGTGACGGCAGGTTGACCCACAGCTGCAAGATTTCCAGCGGGCCGCCCTCGCGCAGAAACGCCTCCGGCGAAATTTCCGCATGGACGATGCCGCTACCGGCGGTCATCCATTGCACACCGCCTGCGTGAATCACGCTCTGGTGCTTGGCGCTGTCGGCATGGGCCAGCGAGCCTTCTAAAATAAACGTCACCGTTTCAAACCCACGGTGCGGGTGCGGCCCAAAGGGCAGCCCACGGTTGTTGGCCGGGTAAACCTGCGGGCCGTGATGATTCAAAAACAGAAACGGATCGAGCTGATCTAACCCCGGCCCCGGCAGCGGCCGGCGGGTGACCAAATCACCGATATCATCCCGATGGGCAGGATGCTGAGCGACCACGCGGCGAACGGATGGAGTATTGGCTGATGACATAATGCTCTCCTTATCAATACGCCCAGCGTAAAACCTCAACTGACGGATGAGGAGCGAATAATTTGCCCCGGTTCATTGAAGGAAATGAATAGAAAGCCTTAACGGCTGGGAACGCTCAGCCGCCCCACCACCGTGAAACCCTCCTCTTGCGGGCGCACGACCACCATTTCCCCGGAGCTAACGCCCCCACCGGTCAGCGCCGTGATATTTACTTGATGCGTCACCAGCAGCATATTCCCCGGCCCCTGCCACCCCGCCATACGCTCACGAGCCGCTTGGGTAATGGCCACCTGATCCCCACGCCCGCGAAAGAACGAATTCAGCCACGGCGCTGGCACCACCGCCCCCAGCGCCATCAGCTCAGCGGTTTCCAACGCCCGGCACCACTGGGAGCTGTACACCGTATCAATCGCCACGCCCCGCTCCCGCAGCGCCTGCCCCGCTGCCGCCGCATGGGCACGCCCTTCGCTGGACAGGTTGCGCTGGGTATCGCAGTCTTCCAATACAAACCCCGGCGGGTCACCAATGCCGGGGGCCAAGGAGTGGCGCATGAGGATGACCAAACCGCCCTCTTGGAGCGCTTGCCAAGTGGCGGTGTTGGCGTAGGTGGTGAGGGGTAAGAGGCTAAGCAGGCCTGAGAGCATGCACAGAGTGAAGAAACGCAGGTTGAACACGGGCAAGCCCTCTGGTGAGAACAGTCTTCCCCTCTTTTATCAGAATTTCGTCACCACGGTGACCCCCGCGCCTTCGAACTTGCCCATGTTGACCAACGCCTGCACGGACTCTTCCAGCGTGATACGGCGGCCAATCAATTTTTCAGGCGCCAGCTTGCCTGACTGGATCATCGCCAGCATGGCACCGTAGAGATGCGCCTGCATGCCATGGCTGCCCAAAATTTCCAGCTCGTTGGCGATCACCTTGCTCATCGGCACGGCGGGCGTGCTGTGGTCCGCCAGCATCAGCCCGACCTGAACATGCTTGCCGCGCTTGCGCAAATTGCTGATGGAGTTGAAGCAGGTGGTGGGGTGGCCCAGCGCGTCCAGCGAGACGTGCGCGCCGCCTTGGGTGATCTCGACCACCGCCTCCACCACGTCGGCCACCTGGTTGGCGTTCACCGTGGCCACCGCCCCCAGCTGGCGCGCCAAAGCCAGCGCCTGCTCGGAAATATCCACCGCCACCACGTTGGCGCCGGCTGCGCTGGCAATCATGATGGCCGACAGCCCCACACCGCCGCAGCCGTGCACCGCCACCCACTGGCCCGCCGACACGCGGCCCTGGTCTACCACCGCACGAAAAGAGGTCACGAACCGACAGCCCAGGCTGGCGGCGGTATCGAACGTCAGGGTATCCGGCAGGGCGACCAGATTCACATCGGCGTAGTGAATGCCCACATACTCGGCAAACGAGCCCCAGTGGGTAAACCCCGGCTGAAATTGAGCATCACACACCTGATGATTGCCGGTGTGGCACTCCGGGCAGGTGCCGCAGCCGCCCACGAACGGCACGGTCACTCGGTCGCCAACGCGCCACTTCGTCACGTCCTTGCCCACCGCTTCCACCACACCGGAGAGCTCATGGCCCGGCACATGGGGAAGCCGGATATCGGGGTCGTGGCCCATCCAGCCGTGCCAATCACTGCGGCATACGCCGTTAGCCATCACCTTGACCACGACGCCGTGAGGTTCGGGAGTCGGATCCGGCACCTGCTGAATAGTGGGCGGGGTAGAGAACTGCTCAAATACGACGGCTTTCATGGGTCACTCCTGAACGTCTAGGCTGCGGATTCGCTAACGCTACTATAGCGAGCCTGACCTGAAATGAGCTTTCCATATCGTGGACAACACTGACCAATGTGAAGCACTCTTTCTCTTTATAGCGTTGATAAGAAAGAGACTTGCAATATGAGCGCATTGGATAAAAAAGACGCCAAGTTAGCAGCGTTACTCCAGATTGATGGCAGAATGCCCAACGCGCGACTGGCCGAACAGCTGCATCTGAGCGAAGCCACCTGCTGGCGACGACACAAACGCCTGGAAGAACTGGGGGTAATCGAAGGCTATCAAGCCATCTTTAATCGACGCAAAGTCGGCGCCAGCGTACTGGCCTTCGTGCAGATTACCTGCACCCAACACAGCGAAGCCGCGACGGCAGAGTTCGAGCGCATCATTCAATCAAGCTCTCGGGTGCTGAGCTGCCACAACACCACCGGCGAGGCCGACTTCCTGCTGCAAGTGGTCGCCAAAGACCTAGACGACTACAGCCACTTCGTCGAAACGGTGCTGCGCCAGCTGCCTGGGGTATCGAGCATTCGCTCCAACCTCTCGCTGAGGGAAATGAAAGCGACCAGTCATTTGCCGGTTGAGGAGTTGTTGGGGTTATAAATGAGTCAAGTACGTTCAAGAGATAGTGGACTTTCTCAGCACCTTCCCGGCAGTGAAAAGCACCTCAGTGCGAGAGCCAGACCATAGAGCTGGCCATTAAGCGGTAGAGGCAAGCATAGCGTGAGAACAAGGGGCTATTGCGCACCTGACCAGACTGTAGGTCGTTGCCGTGATCGCTTGGATCAATGCGACTCTTGCCCCTGTCCACTTTGCTCATCACTCTGCTGAGTAGGCGCATCATCACCTATGAGGACAGGCCTATCGTTCTCCCAAACCACGGCATAGTGACCAAGGCGACGTTTGCGCTCTAGCGTCTCCGCAACAGCCAAGCGTAAGCTTTCTAGCATCTCTTGGGTATCAGGGGTCAACTGAGTCATGACCGAGACTCCTTTAGGAGGAGTAAAGTGTAATAACGCTCACCTTGCCTTGAGGTAACTGACGACACGCTCTTGGCGCGAGGCCGAAAGCCTTGAGGCCGCTTGCGCACCTGCCAACCTTTTAGTTGAAGGATGCGCTGTATCGGCTTGTGGTTCTCACTCAGTTATCGTCACTGCCCATCTGCTTTTCGAACGCCTGTCGAATGAGGCCCATTACATAGGCCAGCTCAGACTCCTCACTGAACCCTACTTCCACATCGCCATTTCCCCAACGTCCGAGGTTGGTCACGTCACGAGCTATCCCTTTCGGATCGCTCAACTCGTGAAACGGCATATTCAGAGACAGTCGCAAACGGGTCTTTTGCGGGACCACATCGACAAAGTTCGTCTCGGCTTTGAACGCTATATAGAGCTTGAGGACTTCTTCAGTGACGCTCGGGTCGAGCGCCAGGACTTCCTTTCGGAGCTGCTCAAATAGAGCGCGCATTGGGGTCCCGTTTGCTAGTTGAGGGTGATCCTCAAGGTTGTAGGCTTCTGGTTTGACGGCCACGTTGCGGTAGGTATCGAGGATCTCATCCGGCAATACCGGAGCCGCCCAAACCCGCACCGCTTCCTGGGCCAGCTTGGCGGCCCGATTCTTAATTGAGTCCTCATTCCATGCTTCTACAGCTCCCAGGCCCTCGTTGAGCCGTAGAGGGCTTTGTTTGAATCCGCCCTGCATATCGCGCTTCTCGATGAAAGCTCGGTCGCTGTACTCTGAGTTGTAGCCCGTAAGAGTCAGGTTACCCAGCGTATGCAGCCAGGTTTCATGCACACGCTTCCATTCCGGACCAAGCTCATCCTTCCATCTAGCAGACAGATTCTCATTCTGCGGCATGATGTGTTCAATCGTGTATTCGTCGACCGGAACCCGTTCCTTGCGCTCGAAATTCTCCAGGCGGCGTAACCAGTAACTCCGACTGCGGAAATTATAGAGATCGCGTACTGCCAGTTCCCTTTTGAACTCTTCGTCATTCGGAAAACGCCGGTATGACTTCAAACCGAGCAGGTGAGCCTTGATGCTCTCCAGGTAACGGTTCTTCTGCATTGATTTGTGAAAGGTCGCAAAGGTCTTGTTCAGCGAGTTTGTGGGGATGGCACAAACGGCACGACGGAACACATAAGCCTCGATCAGCCGAATAGCGCTATGAAAGTCATCTCGGGACAGATTGTCCTGTTGGTAATCATGGTAAAGTTCCAGCAGAAACGGATATGCCACGTCGACTTTTAGCTCCCGCAGGTCCTTAAATGCCAATCCGAGCTGTTTATCTGTTTCTTTCCCCAATGCCATCGCACAAAAATACCGAGCGAAAGCATGTATTTCAGCAACCAATGAATCGACACCAGCACTCGCAACTTCGGCGCGACGTGAATGCTGTTTGAAAGCCTCGTATACCTCGTCTAACCGTGGAATTTCCCCGGTTTTAACCGTGAGGTAGTGGCGCATGAAGCTGTCAAAGTAAACGCCATAGCCTTCTTGCCCGAATTCCACCTCCATCGGACGCCAGTGATTGCGATAGAGCCGAGTCTGATGCTCCGGCTCCAGTCCCATCAGCACATAGTTCCGGATCAGGTCAGCCTGGCTCAAAGCTTTTCCTGTGGAATTCATGCTCTCAAAAATGAGTTGCGGGTTATCCTGGTCTCGGCTCAGCGCAATATCAACGATGATGAGCTTTGAAAGGCCCCGGCAGAGGGTTTCCAGTTCCCCGTTAAGCCGCTCAATTTGGCTGTTGAAGAACTCGAAGTTTTCCTGGATTCGAAGAGAACCGTCATCAGGTAACGGCTTCTGCGTGACCAACGCCAGCAGGCTCTCTTTGTCCGTCTGGGTCAATAGCAGTTTGTACGCTCGCTCACCGTCTTCCAACGGGTTAAGCAGGTAGTAATTGCGCAGCTTCTTAGCCGAAAACCCCTCCAGAGGTTCTGTGTCCCCAAGGTGTCGAGATAGAGCCTCAAGAATCAGCATGGTGGTAGTCAGTCGCTGTTGCCCATCAATGACCAGCAATGGTGATTGACTGGACACCTGATAAAGCCCCTTCTCGATGTAGACCACCGAGCCAATGAAATGTGCTGATATACCATCGTTGGTACCGGCTCGCATAATGTCGTCCCACAGTTGACGACATTGCTGTTCAGACCAGGAATACGTTCTCTGGTAGATCGGAATGACAAATTGTGGCGACTTCTTCAGGAAGTCTAGCAACTTGGCTTCTGTAGCTTTCATAACGGACGTTATCCCTTTTTTGTTCTGTTACTGCGTTTCAACGCTGGTTTTGACCTGGTTATACACAGCCCGCATCAGGTACTGAGAAGCGATATTGCGGAAGGACTCGTCGTTCATCAGGCGTATGAAGATGTCCTCGTTGCCGTCCATGCGCTCTACAAACAAGTTCTCAAGCTGCTTGTTAAATACTGGCTCGAAGTTCTCCAGGCTGTTAGCCATGACGGCCTGACGAAGCTGTTCGTTGGCAACGGCGGTTTCCTTCACCTGATCGAAGAACAGCTGGTCCGCCGGGGTAAACTCTGTACCAAATCGCTCATTGAGCTTGTCGACCAGTGTCGATAACTGCACCTCTTCCTCTGCCTGGCCGGTACCGACCTCGGTCGGGCCATAGAGGGCTTCCGGCTCGCCTACTTTCAGGTCGATGGCGCCTTCACTGATTTTCTGAAGCCGGTAGTACTTCAGCTCTACCTCGTCATCAACCTGCACTGTGCGCGTATCAGCGGTGTAAGGCAGCTTGGTGAGCAAGAAGCGGGAATAGGTGTATAGCTTCTCGTGGTCCGAGTCCTGATAAGGAATAATCTGGGCAACGAAGCCGTACAGGTTACGGAAGCTGACCAACTGCCCCTTGAACAGGGCTTGGTCTTCCTCGCTCAATTTCTTGAAACGCTCGACAGCCAAGTCAATCAGACTGTTCAGCTTCTTGTGTTCGCCGCCCGTCGGGTTCAGTCGGTTGCGGAACCAGATCTCGCACCACGCGCTCACCTCACCCTCCGTGAAAATCTGCCAGGTGGACAGTGTGTGGGCCAGGTTATTGAGCTGCTGAGGGTCGGTATCCTCTTACTTGGTGGTCACCTCGTAATAGGGTTTGAACGCCTTGTAGATTTCATCCGGCTCATTCACGAAGTCCAGGACAAAGGTATCTGTCTTGCCCCTGGCCGTTCGGTTAAGCCGTGACAGCGTTTGCACCGCCTGAATGCCTGAGAGCTTCTTATCCACATACATGCTGTGAAGTAGTGGCTGGTCAAAGCCGGTTTGGTATTTTTCAGCAACCAGCAACACCTGGTATTCCTCGGTGTTGAATTTATCCGGTAGCTCAGACTCTTTGATGCCCTCGTTCATACCGACTTCGGTAAATGTCTTGTCAGCATATTCCTTGAGAGCGATTTCTCCCGAGAAGGCTACAAGGGACTTCACATCCGTATAGCCTTTAGATTTGATGTACTTGTCGAAGCCCAGCTTGTAGCGCACCGCATGTTCACGAGAGCTGGTCACTACCATGGCCTTTGCCCGGCCACCGATCTTGTGGCGGGTATGGGTGCGAAAGTGCTCAACGATCACCTCAACCTTCTGCGCTATCTCATAGTCGTGGAAGGAAACAAAACGAGCCAACGCACGCGCTGCCTTGCGGCGCGGTACTTCAGGGTCATCCTCCACCTTCTGGATCAGCTTGTAATAACGCTTGTAGCAGGTGTAGTGGGCCAGCACGTCATGGATAAAACCCTCTTCAATGGCCTGCCGCATACTGTAGTGATGGAACGGAGCTTCGCCGTTTCGTCCCGGTTCGTTGAACACGGCCATAGTCTTGAACTTGGGGGTAGCGGTGAACGCAAAAAAGCTCAGGTTAGGCTGTTTGGCACGTTTGAGCTGCTCACGGATGAGCTCCTTTTTGGCCTCTTCGCTAAGGCTCTCGTCTTCCATGTCCAGCAACTGCTCAGCGATGGCTGACTCGATGCCATCCTTGTTCAGGATCTTGCGGAGCTCCATGGCGGTTTCACCACTCTGCGAGCTGTGAGCCTCATCCACAATCACTGCGAAGCGTTTGCCTTCCGTCGAAATTGAGATGCCTTTGCCTTTTTGCTCCAGCGTGCGGATGGCCTGACTGATGAAGGGGAATTTCTGGATAGTAGAGATGATGATCGGCACACCGTCAGCCAGCGCCTTGGCCAGTTGCTGAGTATTCTCATCGATCTTCTGGACGACGCCCAACTTGTGCTCGAACTGGAAGATGGTGTTCTGCAATTGCTGGTCGAGTACCCGGCGGTCAGTAATCACCACCACAGAATGGAATACTTTCTCGTTGTTGGCATCGTGCAGACTGGACAAACGATGGGCCAACCAGGCAATGGAGTTGGATTTACCGGAACCGGCAGAGTGCTGTACGAGATAGTTATGGCCGGAGCCCTTGGCTTTTGCGTGCTGGGTCAGAGACCTTACGGCATCAAGTTGGTGGTACCGGGGGAAAATCAGCGTTTCCTTGCGGTGGCGCTTGATTCCCTTTTCGGTCACGACCGTTTTCTCTTCGACCTGAAGGTGCAGAAAACGGGCGAGGATATCCATCAGGCTGTCCCGCTCCAGCACCTCTTCCCAGAGGTAGGCGGTACGAACATCACCTTCCATGGGCGGGTTGCCAGCGCCGTGATTAAACCCCCGGTTGAACGGCAGGAAAAAGGTATCCTTATCCTCCAGGTGGGTCGTCATAAACGCTTGCTCGGTATCTACTGCAAAATGCACCAGGCAGCGATTCTTGAAGGCAAACAGCGGGTCTTTGGGGTTCCGTTCGAAGCGGTACTGGGACTTGGCATTTTCAACGGTCCACCCGGTCGCCGACATGGCATTTTTCAGCTCCAATGTGGCAACTGGGAGACCATTCACAGCCAGCACCATGTCAGGAATTGCGCCCGTCTTGGTATGTACCTGACGAACCACGGTCAGCCTGTTCGCGGCGTAGCGTTCAGCCGCGCCGGTATCAATACTGGTATTGGGAGCAAAATAAGCTAGCTTCACCGACTTGCCGACGCACTTGAAACCCTCGCGCAGCACGGTCAGGGCACCTTTTGCGGCCAGTTCCTTGGTTAAAGCATCCAGGAGCATGCTCTCGGCCTTGCTCGCGTCCAGGTTGTTCAACCGCTCCCAGATCTTGGGTTGTGTCTTCTGCACAAAACTCACGACATCCGCCGGGAACAAGGCGGTTTCAGCATCGAAACTGGTGGGATCCCCCTTCTGGTAGCCACCCTGGGTGATCAGCGCCTGCTCTATGGCGTTCTCAAAGTCGATTTCTTTGTGCATAACCTATGTTCCTTTTTAAAACTTGGCTGGGTTTCAGCGACTACTCTTGGTCAGAATCGTCGTTATGCTGCTTTCCCAGCTTCTTCTGCGCGCTTTCTACCTGTTTGACGCTTTTATCCGGCGTGGGCAGGTTTTCTGGCATGGTGCCGCCCAGTTCGCCAATGGTTTGCCGAACCTTCTGGCCTACCTCGAAATGGGTTTTGTTGGCGTTCTGCTTACCCTGAATGTTGTCCCGGCGAAGCTTCTCTTCTGCCTGTGTAGCACGGAACAGGTTGAACCGCCCCGGTTATTCCGGAGACCGGTTTGTTTGAGTCAAGCAGCTTCACCCGACTCTTCCAGTTGACGATAATACGTCCTTTCTCGTTCTGCTGGTGGAACGTTTCCGATGGGTTCCAGCAGTCGGCGGTTGTTGAACCAGTCAACCCACTCCAGCGTGGCATACTCAACGGCATCCAGTCCCCTCCATGGGCCACGATGATGGATCACCTCCGTTTTGAACAAGCCGATGATGGTTTCAGCCAGCGCATTGTCGTAGGAGTCGCCGGTGGTGCCGACTGAGGCATTGATACCCTCGTCAGCCATACGCTCGGTGTAGCGGATCGAGAGATATTGGCTTCCCCTATCACTATGATGGATCAACCCTTGTCTGTGTTTTCGTGCCCACAGAGCTTGCTCCAGAGCGTCCAGCACCAGTGCCGTTCTCATCGACGTCGCTACACGCCAACCCACGATACAGCGTGCATAAACATCGATAACGAACGCAACGTAAACGAAGCCAGACCAGGTAGCGACATAGGTAAAATCGGCTACCCAAAGCTGATTAGGACGCATAGCCGTAAAGTCACGTTTCACTAAATCAGGTGCCCGTTTCTGGCCGGGATCACTGAGGGTCGTGAAGGGGCGTTGGCCTCGCACCACGCCGCGAATTCCTAGGCGGCGCATGAGCCGTTCTACAGTGCAACGAGCAACATTAACGCCTTCACGGCGGAGTTGCCGCCAGACCTTACGGGCACCGTAGACGCAGAAGTTTTCTTCCCACACGCGCTGAATCTCAGCGGTAAGAAACGCATCCTGTCGATACCGGTCTGCCCGCCGTTCAGGATCAGCTTCAAGTGCCTTGTGGTGGTAATACGTCGATGGGGCGATTGGCAGTTGACTACAAATCGACTCGACCCCGAACTGAGCACGATGCTCGTCGATAAATGACACCATCAATTGGGTTTGCGGTCGAGCTCCGCCTGGGCGAAAAAAGCAGCCGCCTTACGGAGAATTTCATTAGCGCGCTTCAATTCGACGTTTTCACGCTCTAGCTGCTTGAGTCGTTCATTTTCAGGCAGGTTAACCGAGCTGTTTTCCTGCGTGAGTTCTGTGCGTTTGCACCAGGCTCTCAAAGTCTCTGGTGTACAGCCGAACTTGCTGGCAATGGAGCAGATCGCCGCCCACTTGGACGGGTATTCGCCTTGCTGTTCAAGGACTAATCGAACAGCTCGCTCCCGGACTTCTGGGGAATATCGTTTTGGTGAGTTCATAACTCCATCCTCTCAAGATATGGAGTCTCCGGTAAAGCCGGGGCGGTTCAGGTTGGCAGCAAGCTCCGTACTTCCCATGTAGTCCAGAATCTTGTGACTCTTCTTGAGCCCTTTTCTGGCATGTAAGTCCTTGGCTCCCAGCCCCCCGTATAGCCCTTTGTAGCCATGATCCTGAAAAATGGCGTAATCCAAGGGGGTTTCCACGCCAGCATCCTGGGCAGCCGCCGCCAGGTACTTGTTGTGGGCAATAAGCTCCTTACGGATTGCCAGGCGCTTCTCATCCTCGGAGAGGGATGTGAACTGCTCGCTGTCCTCCAGCTCCTGTCGGCGCGTCTGGATAGCGAAGTAGGTCTGGCCGTTGGCGATGACTGGCTTCGTAGGGTCGCCGTTCTGGACGATCAGGTAGCAGGCATAGCGTGACAAGTGGACATCCGGTACCTCACGTTGCGCTCCGGAGCCGATACCAACCAATTTGCGCACGTCCGCAAAATGGTCTGCAACGTCGTTCCCAGATCTTTCGCAGGCATGTCTGGCCTTATCAATGACGGGGACAAAATTTCGCCACTGCGGATATTCCAGTAGGGGTGCCAGTTCTCTGGCTGACCAGAACTCGTTGCCGTACTCATCCTCTCTTCGGATGCCTTCAAAGCTCTCGTGGTGAGTATTGGTGGACGGTGTATCAGCCATGGGCAACCTCCTTTTGCACAGTGGTAGTAGGTATGCAGAAATCCCGCACGTCGATTTTGCCGGTGACAGCATTGGTGATCAGGGCAGAGCGGTATTCCTGAAGTTTTGATATGGCCGAAGTAACCGAACTTCTCATTTTTTCAATCCGCGACGACACCTTCTGTATCTCAGAAATAATATCGTTTTGTTCGTGCAACGGAGGAACGACAACCCAAAGCCTCCCTAAAATAGAAGTATTTAGGTTATCCATCGTCGAGCCAACTGATTGCAACGATAGATATTCAGATACTCCCCTCATGCTGAACTGATACAAAAGAAACTCAGGATTAATTACCTCTTTTTTTAATCTCGCTCGCAGCGAGCCTGTTCCACAAAGCCACCCAACATTACCTTTACCAACTAAGCCAGCTCGCCCCATTTCACCTCGTCTTGCTATCACTATGTCACCGAGTTCAAGTTTGTGACGTGACAGACGAGCAACAACAGCATCTTCAACAGTTATTGTTGGGTTGCCTGTAATTTTCCCTTTTGAAATATCGGAAGGATTAATTAAAGGGGTACCATCTTCGACATACTCGTCTGCGTGCAATTGGCTTCCAAAGGGACCAGTTTGCAGGGATTTAGCTACATAACCGAGCTTTGAAACATGCCAGTACTTAGGAATCTTCCCCAACCAATCAACACCCGAGTCCTTCATTGGTACCGAGGGGTCAAGCCCTTTGGTTACCGCCTGACTGATTAGAGCCGTGCGTTGCTCAGCCAGCTTGTCCAAAAGAGACTGCTTTTTGGCAATCAGTGCATCAATCTGAGCGGTTTTGTGGTTAAGAAAGTCAACTATTGCTTGTTGCTCTTGAGCAGAAGGAATGAGAAGTGGCAAGTTGCCTATATAATTCCAGCTTGCTCTTGGCATTTTGCTGCCATAAGTTGATGAGTCAACGGTGTTAATAAAATCTCTGGAGAGGAAATAATACTTCAAAAAAGAAGAACTAATATCTCTGGAAGGTCTGATAACAAGAGCTTCGCTGGACACTAATCCAGGTGTGTCTGCCAAGTAAATTTTTGCTAGATAAGGCCGCAGTTTTCCAAATAATACATCTCCACTAGCGTACGTAGAGGCTAACCCTTCACTTTGGGAAATTTCGCCATCAATTTTTCTGCCAGTCCAAGACTCAATATGCTCTAGCCCGATATATGGAAGTTCTGATTGACCAGCTCTACCACAAATTTAAGTCTTTTTTGCGTCCAGTGTGATGGAACACTTTGTATCCAAGGAACATTGGAGTCACGAAGGTCAGAATATGTTGAAAGCTGCATCAAACCACCTCCGCCAACATAGCGACGATTTCCTTTTCCAACTTACTAATTTCGCCAGCGATCTCTTCCAACGGGCGTGGTGGCTCGTATACGTAAAAATGGCGATTCAGCGGGATCTCGTAACCCACCTTGGTTTTGCTATGGTCAATCCAGGCATCAGGTACATGCGGCAATACCTCAGCGGTAAGGTAGGCCTCGCAATGGTCCTTCACCAACGCAAGCAGCTTGTCATGCCCGGTTTCGTTGTCGTATTTCAGCGGCAAGGGCAGGCTGATATCGTCGGGCAGAGTTACATTTTCGGTATCGCGCAACTCCGGATCTGGCTCTGGGTTGCCCTTCTTGTCACGGCAAATGTCGGCCTGTGGGTCCCGCTCTGACAGCGCCGCCAATATCGCCTTCTTCACCGGAGCACCTAGCTTGAGGTCGGCCTTCTTAAAAGCCTTATTCAAAACGGCTTCGAATTCGTTCCGGTTCTGATAAAGGATGTTGCCATCCAGCCCTCCGAGCAGGTCTTTTATGGCAGCCTGAGTCTGTTTGCCCGCCTCAATTTCCGCCTGATAGGCCGCTTGGTCCTTACGCTTTTTACTGGTGGCCAGGTTGGCAAAGGCCCGCTGATCGTCGAGTCGAGCAACTCTCTGGGGGCTGACCTGGAAATTCAGCCTTAGAGGGCGTTCCACTGTGATTTTCAGATAGCCAAACTCGTGGTTATCAAAGATCTTGCTGACGGTACGGGTTTCGGTTCCTGTCGGTCTTGATGATCCTTTGGTATGCACCGGCGCTACGGAAGTCGCGTCATGCTGATGTTCGGCGTAGAGGCGAACCAGCTCGCGGATATGCTCCTCGGCCAGCTCGTTTCGCTTGTTCCCCAGGCTTTTGTCCATCTTTTTGTAATGGCGGGTGCTGTCGATTAGCTGTACTTTGCCTCGGCGGTGTTCCGGCTTGCGGTTACTGACAATCCAGACGTAGGTGTAGATGCCGGTGTTGTAGAACATCTGGTCCGGCAGGGCCACGATGGCATCGAGCAGGTCGTTTTCGATAATCCAGCGTCGAATATTGCTCTCACCACTACCGGCGTCACCGGTGAATAACGGGGAGCCGTTGAAAACCACGGCAATCTTCGAGCCGTCACCACCTTCGCTGTTATTATCAAGAGGAAGGCCACCCACCAGTTTCGGCGGGTTGTGCATCTTGGAAATCATGTGTTGCAGGAACAGTAGCGAGCCATCATTGATTCGGGGCAGACCGGCACCAAAGCGCCCGGAAAAGCCCTGGTCGTCGTACTCCTCACGAACGAAATCTTCTTCCGGCTTCCATTCAACCCCAAAAGGCGGGTTGGAAAGCATGTAGTGGAATTTCTTCTCCTGGTGGCCATCGTGAGGTACGAAGCCGTTGTTTTTGTTCTTGGCGTCTTTCACGCCCAGCGTGTCCCCATAGATGAGGTTGTCGATGGGTTCGTCTTTGATCAGAAGGTCTGAGCAACAAATGGCGTAGGATTCCGGATTGTACTCCTGGCCGAACAGCTCGATGTGGGCATCGGGGTTCAATCCTTCATGGGTACCGTCACCGCAAATGTACTTTTCAGCTTCCGAGAGCATGCCACCGGTACCTGCTGTGGGGTCGTAGATACTCCGGTAAATGCCCGGCGCGAAGATGCCTTCCTCATCGGTAAACAACAGCTGCACCATCAACCGGATGACTTCACGGGGGGTAAAGTGGTCCCCGGCCTCTTCGTTGGCCTGTTCATTGAACTTTCTGACCAGCTCTTCGAACAGATAGCCCATCTGTAGGTTGCTGAGGGTCTTGGGTGAGAGGTCAATTTCGTTGCTACAGAACTCTTTGAGAATCAGGAAAAGGCGGTTGGCCTCATCCAGCTTGGCGATTTCCGCCTCGAAATCGAACTTATCAAAGATGTCCCGAGCGCGGGGTGAGAAACCCTGGATGTAGGCAATCATGTTGCCCGCAATGTTCGGCGGATCAGCCAGCAGCTTATCGAAGGTGAAGCCGCTGGTATTGAACAGTTCCTGTTTGCGGCCACTGGTGGCAATGCGTGAAAGCGCCTTTTCCAGTGCAGGGCCGGTTATGCCGCGGGCTTCCAGGCGTTCCTTCTCAGTCAGTACCTTTTTCTGGTTTTCCGCCAATACCAGGTCAAACCGACGCAAGACGATCATTGGCAGCATTACCCGCCGGTACTGCGGTGGCCGATACGGGCCTCGAAGCTTGTTAGCGATGTTCCAGATGAAGCCGACAAGGTTTTGATGATGGTTTTGTTGCATGCTGCTCTCTATTTAACTTAAAAACTAATTTTCATTTGGCTAAATTTTTATAACCAGACCATTTAGTAAAAATCTAACTAACCATATAAATAACTTAAAAAATAAGGTTTTTAGAGGACTATAATGTTCATGGATGACTCACTCAATATTCTGAATCTGCTCCCGCATCTGCTCAATCAGCACCTTCAACTCCACCGCGCAGCGGGTCGTTTCCGCTACCACAGATTTCGATGAAAGCGTATTCGCTTCGCGGTTAAGCTCCTGCATCAGGAAGTCCAGGCGGCGGCCTTTGGGGCCTTTTTGGGCGAGCTGGTGGCGCACTTCGTCGATGTGCGCGGTGAGGCGGTCTAGCTCTTCGTCCACGTCGGCTTTTTGGGCGACCAGTACCAGCTCGGCTTCCAAGCGCTGGGGGTCGAGCTCGGTTTTGGCGATTTCTAAGCGCTCTAGCAGCTGGGCACGCTGGCGTTCCAGGATTTGCGGGAGCAGGCTGCGTACGGTGGCCACTTGCTCGCTCACCGCGTCAAGGCGGGTGGTGATCATCTCGGCCAGTTTTTCGCCTTCGCGGGCGCGGGCGTCGATCAGCTCATCCAGCGCTTGGTTAAAAAGCGTTTTGGCGGCGGCTTTAATGGCGTCTTGGTCGAGGTGCTGGGTTTCCATCACGCCGGGTTGGTTGAGCAGCGCCAGCGTGGTGGGCGGCACAGCGCTGGGCACCTGCTGCTGAATGGCGGCCAGGGCATCGGCAATCTCTTTTAGGCGCTGGGCGTTCACGGCCGGTGCTTGGGCGGTGTCGGCGCTCTCGAACCGCACGCTGCACTCTACCTTGCCACGGGCCAGGCGCGTGCGCAGTGCTTCGCGCAGCACCGGTTCTAAATCTCGCAGGCTTTCATGGAGGCGAAAGTGCGGCTCTAGGTAGCGCTGGTTCACCGAGCGAATCTCGACCTGCAGGGTGCCAAACGGGGCGGCCTGCTCGGTGCGGGCGAAGGCGGTCATGCTGTGTACGCGGCGGGAAGCGGCCATAAGTCGATGCATCCTTTCCATCAATGTGATTCCGAACAGTCTAACCGATAGGCCCATCCGCGCACGCTCAGACGTGTACAATAGAGGGCTTTTCCACTTTTAAAATGATGTGAGGTGCTATGCGTCCTGATGTAGTTCGCCCCAGCGGTCGCGAGGCCGACCAGCTCCGTGAAATTCGCTTAACCCGTGATTACACCCGCCATGCGGAAGGCTCCGTGCTGGTGGAGTTTGGCGATACCAAGGTGCTGTGCAACGCGAGCGTGGAAGCGGGCGTGCCGCGCTGGCTGCGCGGTAAACATCAGGGCTGGATTACTGCCGAATACGGCATGCTGCCCCGCGCGACTCATACCCGCAGCGGCCGCGAAGCGACCCGTGGCAAACAGGGTGGCCGCACGCTGGAGATTCAGCGCCTGATTGGCCGCAGCCTGCGCGCAGCGGTGAATTTGAAGAAGCTGGGCGAGTTCACCATCACCGTGGATTGCGATGTCATCCAGGCCGATGGCGGCACGCGTACGGCGGCCATTACCGGCGGCTGCGTGGCGCTGGTGGATGCGCTTCGCTACCTGCAGCGGGAAAAGAAGATCAAAGGCGACCCCTTCAAGCAGTTGGTCAGTGCGATCTCAGTAGGCATCTACAAGGGCGTGCCGGTGCTGGACCTGGACTACCCCGAAGATAGCAAAGCCGACACCGACCTGAACGTCGTGATGACCGAAGGCGGCGAGCTGATTGAAGTACAGGGCACGGCGGAAGCGGGCGCGTTTAATCGTAAAGAGCTGAACGCGATGCTGGATTTGGCCGAGAAAGCCGGTGATGAACTGCGTGAGAAGCAGCGTGAAGCGCTGGGGATTCGCGGTTAAAGGAGCCCAGCATGACTCGGGCCCTGAAACGCAACAGGCCAGCGGTAAGCTGGCCTGTTGGCGGTGCGACGCGGGAAGTAGCTAACGCTTAAAGCGCTAGATCATACTCAACGATCAGCGGTGCGAACTCTGAGAAGGTCGCATCGTAATCAATCCACGCGTCCACCACGTGACGACGGAAGTTGGGGCCGACCAGTTGGTAGTCGATCCGCCAGCCTTCTTGACGGTCACGGGGCACGTCTTGGTCAAGTTTTGGCCACCAGGTGTACTCGCCTGCATCGCGATTAATTTCGCGGAAGGTGTCGATAAAGCCGGTGGGGCCAAGCACCTGATCCATCCAGGCACGCTCTTCCGGGCGGAAACCCGAGGTGAGCTGGTTGTCCGACCAGTTGGCCAAATCGACGGTTTTGTGGGCAATGTGCCAGGTACCGCAGATGATGTATTCGCGGCGTTTGCGCGACATCTTCGTCAGGTACTCTTGGTACTGCTCCATAAACGCCTGCTTGGCTTTTTGGTCACTTCCATCAGGCATCAGGAAGGTGGCAATGCTGAAGCGGTCATAGTCCGCCTGCAGAAAGCGCCCTTCGTGGTCACACTGAGGAAACCCCAGGCCGTACATAATGGCTTTGGGGATTTTGCGGCAATAGAGTGCCACACCGGAGAAACCATCTTCCTCGGCATCCAGGAAGTAGCCTTCGTAGCCTTCCGGATAGAGAATGTGGTCACCCAGTTCAAAACTTTTCGCCTTGATGTTCTGCACGCAGACCACGTCGGCATCCTGCTGAGCCAGCCAGTCCAGGAAGCCACGGTCGACGGCATCACGTATACCATTGACATTGATGCTGGCAATTTTCATAAATCGTCCCTTTTGCGTCGCTGCTGTATGATACCCGACGTTTAGACGTTTGGGTAAAGGCAGCGAGTAAAACTTGCCATTTACCCTACTTTTATTGTTGCTTTCGTGCCGATTGAAACCTACCGCTTAGTGAGGAATGCCGTGGCCACCACTCTACAACCCTACCAGCGCGATTTCATTGCTTTTGCCATTGAACAGGGCGTACTTAAGTTTGGCGAGTTTACGCTGAAATCTGGCCGCGTTAGCCCCTACTTTTTCAATGCCGGGCTGTTCCAAACCGGTCGGGCGCTGGCCAAGCTGGGCCGCTTTTACGCCCAGGCGATTGTGGATAGTGGCTTGAAAGCTGACGTGCTGTTTGGCCCGGCCTACAAAGGCATTCCGCTGGCGGCGGTCACTGCGGCGGCGCTGGCCGACCACCACGATCTGGATATGCCTTACTCCTTCAATCGCAAAGAAGCCAAAACCCACGGCGAAGGTGGCAACATTGTGGGCGCGCCGCTTTCAGGCGATATTTTGATCATCGATGACGTGATCACCGCAGGCACCGCGATCCGTGAAGTGATGGGCCTGATTGAGCAGAGCGGTGCCCGTGCCGGTGGGGTGATCATTGCCCTCGACCGCCAGGAGCGCGGCCAAGGCGAACAGAGCGCCATTCAAGAAGTACAGGCCCAGTACGGCATGCCGGTGGTCAGCATCGTCACCCTTGAGCAAGTGCTGACGTATCTTGAAGAGCACGCAGGCGGCGAGATGCTCGCCTACGCCGATGCGGTACGCGCTTACCGCGACCAATACGGCATTGCCGGGTAAGTCTAAATCTCGAGGGCGCCGGCGTAATCCTGCTGGCGCCACGCTTCATAGCTCACCACCGCTACCGCGTTGGAGAGATTCAAACTACGGTTATTAGGCTGCATGGGGATGCGCAGTTTATGCTCCGCCGGAAGCATGGCGTGCACGTCTGGAGAGAGCCCGGCGGTTTCTGAACCGAACAGCAGTACATCACCCGGTGCGAAGCTAGCATCACTGTGGGCGCGGGTGCCCTTGGTGGTAATCGCCCAGATGGTGCGCCCCTGCATGGCGGTGTAAAACGCCGTAAAATCTGCGTGGCGGGTCACGTTGGCAAGGTCGCGGTAGTCTAAACCAGCGCGGCGCAGCTTTTTCTCTTCGAGATCAAAGCCCAGCGGCTCGATCAAATGGAGACGGCAGCCGTTGTTCGCCACTAGGCGCATAATGTTGCCCGTATTGGGAGCCATGCGCGGCTCGAATAGCGCTACTTCAAACATCACCACCTGCCTATGAGTTACCTGCTGTATTTGCCTGCTGCGCCTTCGTCAGCGCCGCTGATTGTAATAGAAATTGCCCTGAAACACTTGTAGAGGTCACCCTTCGCCATGACGCCCCAACCGCCAAAGAGCATTCTTAGCCGTATCAAAGGGCTCAACCCACGCCAGCAAGAAGCGGTGCGCTACATCGATGGCCCTTGCCTGGTACTGGCGGGCGCGGGGTCGGGCAAAACCAGCGTCATCACCACCAAGATTGCCTACCTCGTGCAAGAGTGTGGCATGAGCGCACGCAAAATTGCCGCGGTGACCTTTACCAACAAGGCCGCTCGGGAGATGAAAGAGCGGGTGGGCCAGATGCTAAAGGGCAAAGAGGGCCACGGGCTGACGGTCTCTACGTTCCACAACCTGGGGCTCAATATCATTCGCGGCGAGCTGAAAACCCTGGGCTACAAGCCGGGGTTTTCGCTGTTCGACCCGGAAGATGCCAAGGCGCTGCTGCGGGATTTGATGAACAAGGATGCCCAGGTCGATGCCGAGCAGATCAACGCCGTGCAGGCCAAAATTTCGACCTGGAAAAACGACCTGGTGCTGCCAGGGGATGCGCTCTCGTTCGCGGCCGACGATGACGAGCACTTCGCCGCCCGCGTCTATGAAGCCTATGTTCGTCACCTGAAAGCCTACAACGCGGTGGATTTCGACGACCTGATTCTGCTGCCGGTGGTGCTCTTACAGCGCGACCCAGAGGCGCTAGCCCGCTGGCGGCGTAAAATCCACTACATGCTGGTGGATGAGTATCAGGACACCAACGTCTCCCAGTATCTGCTGGTAAAGCTGCTGATGGCGGAACGCGCCACCTTTACCGTGGTAGGCGACGACGACCAGTCGATTTACGCGTGGCGGGGCGCGCGGCCAGAAAACTTGGTTACGCTGGGGGAGGATTTCCCTCGTTTGAAAGTCATCAAACTGGAGCAGAACTACCGCTCCACCGGCACTATCCTGCGCGCCGCCAACACGCTGATTGCTAACAACCCCCACGTCTACGACAAAACCCTGTGGTCGGATATGGGCGACGGCGCGCCGATTCGCGTGGTGGTGAATCGTCATGAAGAGGCTGAAGCTGAACGGGTCGCTAGCGAAATGCTCACCCGGCGCATTAAAGAAAAAGCCGAATGGCGCGATTTTGCGGTGCTCTACCGGGGCAACTTCCAGGCACGGCTGCTTGAGCTAAAGCTGCAGCACTACCAAATTCCGTACAAGCTCTCCGGCGGCACATCGTTTTTCTCTCGTAACGAGATCAAAGACGCCATGGCGTACCTGCGCCTGCTGATTAATCCCGCCGACGACAACGCCTTTTTGCGCATCGTCAACGTGCCCCGCCGCGAAATTGGCCCCGGCACGCTGGAGAAGCTCGCCAACTATGCCACTGAGCGCTCGATTTCGCTTTTCGCCGCCTGCCATGAATTAGGGCTCGAGCAAACCCTACCTACCCGCGCCGTGGAGCGGTTATCACGTTTTACCCACTTTATCGATGGCGTGCGCAAACGGATGGACCAGGGCGATGCCATTGCCGCGATCCGCGACATGCTGCGGGATATGGATTACGAAGCGTGGCTCTACCAAAACGCCAGCGCCCCTACTATTGCCGAGCGGCGCATGGCCAACGTGTGGATATTGATTGATCAGTTGGAGAAGTCGCTGAACCGCGACCCGGAAGACGCGACAGATTCCACCGAAACAGAAACCGACGGGGTGGAAGTGGCCATTTCGCGCCTAGTGCTGCGGGATATTCTCGAACAGCAGGCAGAGGAGGATGACTCGGATCGGGTTCAGCTGCTCACCATGCACGCCTCCAAAGGGTTGGAGTTCCCCCATGTGTATCTGATGGGCCTGGAAGAGGATTTGCTGCCCCACCGCAACGCCATCGAGATGGATACCGTGGAGGAGGAGCGCCGCTTGGCCTACGTGGGTATTACCCGCGCACGGCGTACGCTAACGCTGACGCTGGCCCGCCAGCGCAAGGCGTATGGCGAACTGATGGACTGCCAACCCAGCCGCTTTTTGGATGAGCTGCCCGCGGATGATTTGGAGTGGGAGGGCCGCGCCGATAAAGAAGACCCGGAGAAAAAGCAGGCACGCGGTAAAGATGCGATTGCCGGGCTGCGCTCGCTGCTGGGATAAGCGGGCAGGGCAAGCGAGATGTATCGCACAAAAAAATACCCACAGGGGGTTTGGAGCGCCCACCTGTGGATAGTTTATAACGCTTGGCTTACCCGCCCATGAGGGCGGGCCGCTCGCCTTTACTGTGCTTGCGAGACCATGTAATCCACCACGGCCATAATCTCTTCATCGGAAGCGCTGCTGCCACCACGCGGCGGCATCACGCCTTTACCGTTGAAGACGCTTTGGTAGAGTGCGTCAGTACCCTGCTCAATACGCGGGCCCCAGGCTTCCGCATCGCCCAGCTTCGGTGCACCGGCAACACCAGCACCGTGGCACGCCGCACAGCCAACGCTGGCGTAGAGTGCTTCACCGTCTAAACCGCTGTCACCACCGGCAGCTTCTTCTTCATTGGCGGCGGCGGCTTCGCTCGCAGACTCTTCTTCTGCAGCGTCGTCGGCTGCTGCTGCCATGTCGTCGCTCGCGCCCTCTTCAGAGGCTTCTGCTGCGGCTTCTTCTTCACCGCCCCCTAGCTCAGGCACTTCCATGACAGGCTCGACCATATAGGCAACCGCAGCTTCCATCTCTTCATCAGAGAGGTTGGGGTTGCCGCCACGGGCAGGCATCGCGCCAATACCGTTAATGGCGTGGTCTAGCAGGGTGGCAAAGCCTTGCTCGGTACGCTCGGCCCAAGCGGCTTCGTCACCGCGTACCGGCGCACCGGCCGCGCCGGTTTCGTGGCACGCCATACAGACGTTGTTGTAGATACCCTCGCCATCTACTTCACCATCACCGCCACTGCTAGAAGCCGCGGGGGCTGCTGCCGTGCCGCAGTCTTGGCCTTGAAGGCAGAGTTGTCCTACCGGCGCTAGGCGCTCAGCGATTGCGTCACGCGCTGCATCTTGGGCATAAGCACCGGATGTGCCTGCCATGACGCCGAGGGCCGCCAGCCCGCTCATGATCAGCTTAGATTTCACTCTCACCACCTCTTGAGTTTTATGTAGTAAACGCGTTGCGCTTCAAAACGAGTGCGTCCGTTTTTTGCTTATGCTGGATACCTAGCGCTTGGAGACACCGCTCTTACCGGGGTGCGGCCGTGCCACTTCCGATGGACGCTGCCACCGGGGCACCGAAACGCCAAGACATACGTATAGAGTTAGTATACCGAGAACATAAAGGGTAAGAAAATGCTACTAAGCGCGGCAATTCAACCCACGGCCGCAATACGCGGGTCGAAAGCCCGTTTCAGTACCAACCCAGGAGGCGCTCACGTCCCAGCGATTCGAAGCCCGCCTGGTCGTATACCCGCCTAGCTGGCGTGTTCTGCGCATCTACCGTCAAACTGAGGTAGTGTGCCCCTGATTGAGCAGCCAAGGTTTGCGCATGGCGAACGATGGCTCGTCCTAATCCTCGCCCCCGCCAGTCGGGCAGCAACCCCATCAGTTGCAGGCTCCAGTGCGAAGAAAGGGTAGCGAGCAGCAATACTCCTACCGGCTTTTCTTGGTGTTCCAACCAATACCAGTGCGGCGGGTGAGCCGATGCCGCTTGGGCTTGGAACCCCGCTAGCAGCGTCTTCACCGGCAGCGCGTCGCGCAGCGCCGGGCAGTCCAACGACGCTTCCCCTACTCGCGCCAACAGCGCATGCTGCTCGGCCAGGGGTAACGTCGTGAACGGGCGTAATCCTAGCGATGCCTGGGGAGCAACGGGGGGTTGGCACGTCCATACACGATGCTCCAACGTAGCCATGGCCCGCATCCCCCCATTGACTAACACGTCCTCCCACGCGGCCCACGGCGCAGGTAGCGCCACATGGCAAAGCGTGATGGGCTGGCGATGTACCCACCCTTGCAAGGCACTCAGCAGCGGTGGGACAGCAGCGTCGTTGTGCCGGGGGAGCCATAGCTGCGCCGTGTGGTTCGCCAGCGGCTGCACCCAGGCGACCGCGCGTATGTGTTCGTCTTCCATCGCGACCCACAGGCCGCGCCAAGCGTCCGCACTGGCCGTGGTGAGGGCATGTTGCAACCCAGCCTGAAGGGCAGGATCGTGGACGGCGGCCAGATGCAGCAGGGCTTCACGCCGCCGGTGCTCTGGACAGGGCTGAACGACAATGTGGCTGAGTAACGAACAACGTGTCATGTTAGATAACCGGGTAATTTGAAAAAGCCCCTATGCGTCAAGGAGGGTTCATCCCACGTTATGCGCCTCTTATTAGTAGAAGACGACCCCAGCTTAGCATCGGGAATTCGCATCGCCCTAAAACCCGAACACTATACGGTGGATCATCTTACCGATGGAGATGCGGCGCTTAGTGCTCTTCAAAGCGAACCCTTCGATGCAGTGATTTTGGACCTCGGTTTACCTCACGTGGACGGCATGGACGTGTTACGGACGATTAGGCGCCTGGGCAGCCAAGTGCCCATTTTAGTGCTCACTGCCCGTGACGCCGTGGACCATCGCATCGAAGGGCTCGATGCGGGGGCCGATGATTACCTCACCAAACCATTTGAGGTGGATGAACTCAAGGCGCGTTTACGTGCCCTGCTGCGTCGTAGCCAAGGTCAAACCAACGGCGTGCTCAAATTTCGTGGTATTAGCCTGGACCCTCAAACGCTGATCGTGACGTACCAGCACCAGACGGTTCCCCTCTCACGCCGTGAGCTCGCGCTTCTGCAAGAGTTCATGAGCCATCCTGGACGTGTCTTTACCCGCGATACGCTCACACGGTTGATTTATGGATGGGAAGAGGATGTCGAGAGCAATGCCATCGAGGTCCATATCCACCATTTACGGCGTAAGCTGTTTCCCGATGTGGTGCGAACGGTACGAGGAATCGGCTACGTCATGGATAAACCCGAGCAGGCCGCGCCATGACATCCATTCGCCGCCGCACGTTAGGCCTCGTCCTGCTCGTCTTTGGCATTAGCATGCTGATCATTGGCTACATTAGCTACCGCTATGCCGCGCGCGAAATCGAAGCGTTGCACGATAGGAGCTTAGCGCAAAACGCCGCGTTGTTAGAGGGACTACTGCAAGCCCCGCTGCCTGCGCACGATCAGTCGTTGCTTATTAAAAGCCTGGAAACGGCGCTCTCAGCCCCCAATCAGCGTGCTGCAACGCCTCTAGACGGCAGCCTACGTGAACTGGCCTTTCAACTCTGGGAAGAGGACCGTTTGCTGCTACGCTCTGCCAGCGGACCCAGCACGCCACTGGTGCAGCAACCCGTTGGCTACTCGACGCTGACGGTGGATGAGTACGCTTGGCGCGTCTATGTGCTCGACGTACCTGGCAGCACCCAACGCGTGGTGGTCAGCGAGCGCGCAGACGTGCGCGGTGAGCTGATCAGCGCCGTGGCGCTGCGTACCCTGCTGCCCGATTTGATTGGGCTACCCTTTTTGACGCTGCTGCTATGGTGGTCCATTGGCTGGGGGCTGGCCCCCCTGTCTCGCATGGCAGAGCAGATCCGTAACCGCGACCCGCACAATCTAAAACCGTTACCGCTCTACCCGCTGCCTCAAGAGCTGGGCACCATTGCGGGGGCGTTGAACCGGCTGCTGGAGCGGCTGCGGCAACTGCGCGTGCGCGAAAAACGCTTCATTGCCGACGCCGCCCACGAGCTGCGCACTCCGCTGGCCGTGCTGGATCTTCACGCCCAAAATGCGCTGGCGGCCGAGAACGCCGAAGATCGTGAAGAGTCGCTTCATCACCTGCGCAGCGGCGTCGCCCGCTCGACGCGGCTGGTCTCCCAACTGCTGACGCTGGCCCGCCTCGACCCCGAAGAGGAGCCGCTGCCTGAGCTGCGCTACGCCAACATGCTGCTGGAAACCCAGGAGACACTGGCAAAGCTCTCGCCGCTGGCCGCCGAGCGCCAGCAGCAGTTACTGCTCACTGCCGATGACCACGCCGATTGGCGTATGGAAGAGGAGCCTGGTGCCATTGAAACCTTGGTACAGAACTTGGTCGGCAACGCCCTTCAGCATGCTCCCGAGCAGAGCACCATTACCGTGACCCTCGAAACCGCCCCGCAAAGCATTACGCTGATAGTGGACGACCAAGGCCCCGGCATCCCTGCCGAAGAGCGCAGCCGGGTGATCGAGCGCTTTCAGCGAGCGGGCCCAGGTGCCGGTGCGGGGCTGGGGTTATCCATCGTTGAACGTCTGGTCAAACGCCATGAGGGCCAATTGCACTTGGAGGACGCCCCGGGCCGCGGCCTGCGCGTTCGAGCAGTATTGGCAAGAGAAGCGCTGACACTGCGCCATGCGAAAGAATGAGAAAAAATGTAACGTCGGCAGACTCTTAAGATTGTGATAAGAATTCCGTGCAAATGTGAAGGTACAGAGCAGGCGCGTAGTGAATGACCTGCTTCTTCACAACCACGGAGGTACCCCACGATGAACCAATCCCTGCACTCCCATAAGCCGCTCGTTCAGTTTGGTGCTACCCCGCTACTCACGACCCCGGCACCCAAGCAGCTCACTCCCGACAGCCCGGCCATGTCGGTACTCACCGACTTTACCCACGTCATGCCGCAATCCATCGCGGGCGACACGCCCATCGATGAGGCTCATTTGAAAATGCGTCATGGCGGTATCCGCCTGCTGTTCGTGATGGACAAACAGTCTCACTGCGTGGGCGTGCTCACCGCGAAAGAGGTCATCGGCACCCGGCGCATCAACCTGGCCATGCAGCAGCGCAATTTGGAGCGCTCCGAAGTGACGGCCGCGATGATCATGACGCCTTGGGAGAAACTCAGCGCCATGCCGCTGGAGCAGCTCGCCTCGCTCACCATCGAAGACCTCGTGCTCTCGATGGAAAGCTTTACCGAACAGCACCTGCTGATCACCGAACGCAAGCCGAACGAGGAGCTGAGCGTGAGAGGCATCATCTCCGCCACCGATATTCAAACGGTGATGGGAAGTCGAATCCCAGCCAAGCTTCCAACGACAGTGGTCCCCATGGCTCGCAGCTTCGCCGATATCTGCCAGGTGATTACCGGACACGACCTGTAACCCTCGCAAGGCACATTACCCGTCAGAATTTGATCGCTTTATTACACAAACGCCCCTTATCGAACCGATAAGGGGCGTTTTTTGCCTAGCCATATGGCTAGGCAAACGTCCAAACGACGCTTAGAACAGGTTGGCGTTGATCAGCAGATGCGCTGCAATGCTGGCGGCGTAGCCCAACAAAATGGCGGGCACCCAACGCAGATGGACCGCGAAGGTGTAGATGCCTCGAGCTTGGCCCATCAGCGCCACCCCGGCAGCAGACCCCATGGAGAGCAGGCTGCCCCCCACACCTGCCGTCAGAGTAATCAGCAGCCAGTTGCCTTCCGACATATCCGGGGCCATGGAGAGCACCGCGAACATCACCGGGATGTTATCCACCACCGCTGAAATCAGCCCCAGCACGACGTTGGCCCAAACCGGGTCCCAGCCGCCGTAGAGCGTCTCTGACAGCAAGCTCAGGTAGCCCATGAACCCAAGGCCACCGACGCACATCACGACCCCGTAGAAGAACAGCAGCGTGTCCCATTCGGAGCGGGCAATTTTGCTGAAGATATCGAACGGCACCACGCTGCCTAACTGCTCGAGCTTCTTCCAGTCGCCTCGGCGTGAGTAACGCTCACGTTTGCGCTCCAGCGAGCGGGGCAGACTGCGACGCAGGTAATAGCCAAAGAATTGCAGCAGGCCTAGACCAAACATCATGCCCATGGCGGGCGGTAAGTACAGAATCGAGTGGCACAGCACCGAGATCGCCACGGTGATCAAGAACAGAACGATGATGCGCCGGGCACCACGCTTCAACCACACGTTTTCGATCAGCGCAGCGGGCTGACGATTGACGATGAAGAAGTTCATGATCACCGCAGGCACCATGAAATTCACGATCGCGGGTACCAACAGCGCGAAGAAACCTTCGAACGGCACCTGACCGGCCTGCCATACCATCAGCGTGGTGATATCGCCAAACGGACTGAACGCACCACCCGCGTTGGAGGCCACTACCACGTTCACGCAGCACAGGCCGATGAACTTGTTATCCCCCTCGGCCACCTTCAGCACCACGGCACACATCAGCATGGCGGTGGTCATGTTGTTGGCGATGGACGAAATACCGAAGGCCAAACAGCCGGTAATCCAGAACAGGCTGCGGTAGCTAAACCCCTTACGCACCAGCCACGCGCGCAGTGCATCGAACACGCGACGCTCTTCCATGGCATTGATATAGGTCATCGCCACCAGCAGGAACAGCAGCAGCTCGGTGTACTCGAGCAGTGTCTCCTTGAAGGCGCTCTCTGCCTCATGGGGCATACCCGCCTGCACGTAGACCCACGCCACCATGGCCCAGATCAGGCCAGCGGCCACCAGCACGGGCTTGGATTTACGCATGTGGATGATTTCTTCACTCATGACCAGGGCATAGGCCAGAATGAAAATAGTGACGGAGGCAATACCGGTCAGGGAGGCGGTGAGATCGAGAGGGCCGGCAGCAGCAAAGGAGAGCGATGGAAAAGCAAATAGGCAGAGTGCGGTCAACAACCAAGCAACGCGGCAAGCAGGATGCCGAGTTGCAAGGGCGTTAGGTGGTTTCATAGCAGCGTGATCCTGGCAGGGTTAGAGAATACCGCCACGATAATAAGCACACTAACTATGTGCTGCAACGCAGCGATGGCGCATAAGATGCGGCCATTTGCCGCATCTTGTAAAGCGCTTTATTCATCCAATTGCAATTATTTGTGACGCACCGATCATTCGACGGTCACGCTCTTGGCAAGGTTACGCGGCTGGTCCACATCGGTGCCTTTCAAGACCGCGACATGGTAGCTCAGCAGCTGCAGCGGCAAGGTGTAGAGCAGAGGAGCCAGCGCTTCGTGGACGTCTGGCAGCTCCAGTACGCGAATGTCGTCTTGGGGGCTGATGCCTACCTTGTGGTCGGCAAACACGAACAGTTGCCCCCCTCGGGCGCGTACTTCCTGGAGATTGGATTTCAGCTTTTCCAGCAGGTCATCGTTGGGGGCTACCGAGATGACCGGCATCTCGCTATCCACCAGCGCCAGCGGGCCGTGTTTTAGCTCGCCGGCCGGGTAGGCCTCGGCATGGATGTAGGAGATCTCCTTGAGCTTCAGTGCGCCTTCTAGAGCAATCGGGTAGTGCGCTCCACGCCCCAGGAACAGCGCATGATGCTTTTCAGCAAACGCCTGGGAAAGCGCTTCGATTTGCCGGTCGAGCCCCAGCACCTGCTGACAGATCGCGGGCAGCGTCTGCAGGGCACGAATGATCTCTGGCTGCTCGGGCTGGCCCTTCGCTTTGCTGACGGACAGCGTTAGCAGCATCAGCGCAATCAACTGGGTGGTGAAGGCTTTGGTTGAGGCCACGCCGATTTCGGGGCCTGCGCGGGTCATCAGCGACATGTCCGACTCCCGCACCAAGGAGCTGCCGGGTACGTTGCAGATCGCCAGCGAACCGACATACCCCAGCGTCTTGGCAAAGCGCAGCGCCGCCAGCGTATCGGCGGTCTCCCCGGACTGAGAGAGCGTTACGAACAGCGTGCCTTCCGGCACGACCGGATGACGGTAGCGATACTCGGACGCCACCTCGACCTGTACCGGTACCCCGGCGTAACGCTCCAGCCAATAACGCGCGACCAAGCCAGCATGATAGCTGGTGCCACAAGCGATGATATGCACCTGGCGCGTCTTCTGAAACAACGCCTGGGCGTCCGGTCCAAAGCTTTCGACCAGCACGCTGCTAGCGCTTAGCCGTCCTTCCAGGGCGGCTTCGATGACCTTGGGCTGCTCGAAAATCTCTTTGAGCATGTAGTGACGATAGTCACCCTTGCTGGCCGCACCGTCGCCGTGTTCGAACGTTTGCACGGGGCGCTCGACCGGGTTGCCTTGCCGGTCGACGATGCGAAGGGTGCCGCCCTCACGAAGTTCGACCACGTCGCCCTCTTCCAGGTAGATAAAGCGGTCGGTGACCTGCAAAAGCGCCAGCGGATCCGAGGCTAGAAACGCTTCGTCGATCCCGACCCCGACGACCAGCGGGCTGCCTTGACGTGCGCCCACTACCACCTCAGGTTCGGCTGCGCTCATCACGCCGAGCGCGTAAGCGCCACCCAGGCCATGCACGATCTCTTGGGTCGCGTCGAACAGCGTCTTCCCCGTGGCGAGCTTTTCCGCCAGCAGGTGGGCGATCACCTCGGTATCGGTGTCCGAGGTGAAGGCATAGCCGCTGCCTTGTAGCGTCTCTTTGATCTGCTCGTAGTTTTCGATGATGCCGTTATGCACCACGGCCACGTGATCGCGACTGTGGTGCGGATGCGCATTGGCCTCGGAGGGTTTGCCGTGGGTGGCCCAGCGGGTGTGGGCGATTCCGCTGTGGCCCGGCAGCGCTTCGGCATCCAACCGCTCGGCCAACGCCGAGACTTTGCCCAAGGCGCGGTGCCGTGTTAAGTCACCGCCGTTCAGCACCGTCATGCCAGAGGAGTCGTAGCCGCGATACTCCAAGCGTTTAAGGCCTTCCAGCAAGATTCCCTGTACATTGCGCTGTGCAACCGCTGCGACGATGCCACACATAACTCTTTCTCCTAGGGCGTTCTCACGCCGTGTTATTCAACGTGTCGATGCACTTATTTAGTCGTTTTCACCGGGCGAGGCCAGTCGGGCTTTTCTAGCTGTCGGCTGCGCGTCACGGCTAGGGCGTGCTCGGCCACGTCTTTGGCGATCGTGGAACCTGCACCGACGGTGGCTCCTTTACCCACCGTGACGGGGGCTACCAACGCGGTATTGGAGCCGATGAAGGCGTTATCGCCTATCTCGGTGCGATGCTTGTTCACACCGTCGTAGTTGCAGGTGATGGTTCCCGCGCCTACGTTCACATCACGCCCCAAGCGAGCATCACCCACGTAGCTTAAATGATTGATTTTGCTACCTTCACCCACATCGGCATTTTTGGTTTCGACAAAATTACCGACTTTGGCTTTGACCGCCAAGCGCGTGCCGGGACGCAGCCGCGCGTAGGGCCCCACCTGATTCAGGCCCGCCGCCACGGTCGTGTCGATCACGCTATGGCTGTGAATCTCGCTTTCCGCGCCGATGGTGCTGTTCTTGATGACGCAGTAGGGGCCGACGCGCACGCCTTCGCCAAGCTCGACATCCCCTTCAAACACGCAACCCACGTCGATGAAGACGTCGTGACCGCAGGTGAGTTTACCGCGCACATCGATGCGTGCGGGGTCGGCCAAGGCAACGCCTTGGGCCATCAACGTCTCCGCTATCTGCTGCTGATAGGCACGCTCAAGGCGGGCCATTTGCGCACGATTATTGACCCCTTCTACCTCGATAGCCTGCTGCGGCTGCGCGGTGGCCACCTTAATGCCCTCACTGGCCGCCATGGCGATCACATCGGTCAGGTAGTACTCACCCTGGGCATTCTCTGCCGACAGCTGGGGTAGCCAGCGCTTCAATTGGGCGCTGGTCATGGCCATGATGCCGGTGTTGCACTCGGTAATCGCCAACTGCTCGTCGGTAGCATCTTTCTGCTCGACGATCGCCACGGCGTGGCCATCGCTATCGCGTACGATACGCCCATAGCCGCTGGGGTCATCCAGCGTGACGGTGAGCAGTCCCATGTGCTGCTCATCCACCTGGGTCAGCAGACTCGCCAGCGTCTCGCGGCGAATCAGCGGCACGTCCCCATACAGTACCAGCACGATGCCGCAGCCCAGTTGAGGCTGCGCCTGAGCGACCGCGTGTCCGGTGCCCTTCTGCTCTTCCTGCAACGCAAACGAGACCTTGAACTCCGCCAGCGCCTCACGCAGTTGGTCGGCACCGTGACCAATTACCACGTGAGTACGGCTAGGGTTCAAGCCGTTGGCCGTTTCCAGCACGTGCTGCACCATGGGCTTGCCCGCCAGCGTGTGCAGCACTTTGGGAAGTTGAGAGCGCATCCGTGTGCCTTTGCCCGCCGCAAGGATGACGATATCGAGGTCGTGCATGTTATTCACCTGTCTCCGTTTGGCGATTCGCCGTGGGCGCCGCCCAGGGTTCGATGCCCAATTCGTCGATCAGCGCATCACCGAAATAGTTGACGAAGGCCGGACTCGCCAGGCTGCGCCAGCGATCCCCTTCGCGTACTAGCATCAATATATTGAGATTGTTCTCGACGGCCAGCTGCATCCCCTGTTCGCTCCCGACGACGGTGAGTGCCGTGGCCCAGGCATCGGCCCAGGCGTTCGAGGGGTGAAACACCGATACCGACGCCAATTGATGCTTGATGGGCCGCCCGGTTCGCGGGTCCAGAAGATGGGAGAAGCGCTCGCCGTCGACGTCGAAGTAATTGCGATAATCGCCGGAGGTGGCCACCGACATGCCCTCCAGCGCTATCACGTGCTGTGCTTCCGGCACGCCGCTTTGCGGCACTTCGATGCCGATACGCCAGGGCGTCTGCGCGTCGATATCGCGGTAACCGCGGGCAATCAGCCCGCCACCGATATTGACCAGATAGTTGTCGATACCTTGCTGGTCTAGATACGCCGCTACGCGGTCGGTAGCGTGGCCTTTCGCCACGCCAGAGAGGTCGGCGAAGACATCGCGTAAGCGGCGCGCCTGCATCCGCTGGGTATCGACCTCTACCGCATCGAAGCCAACGGTCGCCAGGCGCTCGCTGAGTTCGGCATCGCTGGGGACTTCCTCGGGCCGCGCTTCAGGGCCGAAGCTCCATAGATTGACGACGTCGCCAATGGTGATGTCGAACGCTCCACCGCTGGCTTCTGCCACCGAGCGGCTAATGGCCATCACTTCGATCAACTCGTTGGAGAGCGGCTGCCACTCGCCAATCGGCGCACCATTGAACGCGACCAGTTCAGAGTCGTCGCGGTAGGTCGACATGGCCTGGTCCACGTCTTCCATCTCGGCCAGGATGCCCTCTTCCAGCGCTTTAGCATCGCCTTGGGTGAGCGGATCGACCAGCGTCACTTGATAGTAGGTTCCAAAAATGCCGCCTTCGAAGCGCACTGGCGACTCCAAAGGACGGTCACTCTCCGAGCAGCCTGCCAGTAGCAGTCCGACCAGTGCCACGATCCCCACACGCCCACACGCGGTTTGATAGCCCTTCATCCGATTTCCTTAATTGAACGCGCCGGGTCAGAAGTGAAAAAACCAGAGTAACCAAGCACCAAACAGTACTCGATAGACCACGAACGGCTGCATGCCTAGCTTTTTAATCACCACCAGGAAGTAGTGAATACACAGATACGCGCTGATACCCGATAACAGCGCCCCTACTAGCATAGCGGGTACGTCGATCAGGTGAGGCGCTTTGAGCAGGTTCACCGCTTCGAGCCCACCGGCCAGTACGATGACGGGAATCGAGAGCAAAAACGAAAAGCGCGCAGCGCCTTCTCGGCTCATGCCGACCATCAGCGCCGCGGTCATGGTGATCCCCGAACGCGACGTCCCGGGAATTAGCGCCAGCACTTGAGCACCGCCGATGATCAGCACGTCTTTCAAGGTCATCTGGTACTCGCTGCGAGTGCCGCGCATTTTCCAGTCGGCGTAGCCTAGCAGTAAACCGAATCCGATCAGGCTAAGGCCGATGATCAGCGTCGAACGCATGTAGCCTGCGATCAGGTCGTGGAGTAAAAAACCGACGATGCACACCGGCAAAGTGGCCACGGTGACCCAAAACGCCAAGCGCGCGTCGTCATCGACGCCGTTGCCTTTGAACGCCGTGAGGCTGCTGGCGATCATTTGCCAAATTTCTTGACGAAAATAGATCACCACGGCGCTCAAACTGCCCAAATGGAGCGCCACATCGAACGCGAGACCTTGATCTTCCCAGCGGGTCAGCACCGGCACCAAAATCAGATGGGCAGAGCTAGAAATCGGTAGGAATTCAGTGAGCCCTTGCACCACCGCCAATACCACCACTTGGAGCCAATCCATAGGTCGTCCTGTCTATGTTCTGTGTTCGATGTGTCGTTATGAAAGGAGGTTGTCTCACCTGCAGCGGCGCTTAGGATACACATCCCGCCCTGCCTTGTCCGCACCGGCAACGCCTGCGAATTCACAATAGGGTATAGAGCTTGCCCGGCGGTAAGCTACAATGGGCGTCTATTGGAAGTGTGCGTCCCTGCAAGGTACCTCATGACTCAGACCGTAGAAACGCCAGTGGTTCCCAACCACGAGCTGGATAGCCAAGAAGCCAAGCGCGTGACCTACATCGGCGCTTGGCTAGACGGTTTACTGAGCGTCATCAAAGTGGCCGTGGGCTTTTTGGTCGGCTCGGCCGCGCTCATTGCTGACGGCATTCACTCGCTCTCCGACCTCGTGACCGACGGGTTCGTACTGGCAGCCATTCATTATGGCCGCCAAGAGCCGGATAACGACCACCACTACGGCCATGGCCGTATCGAAACGCTGACCACGCTGCTACTGGGCAGCGTGCTGATTTTCGTGGCTGGGGGCATCGCCTGGTCGAGCCTCGATCGCCTATTCAGTGGCGCAGAGGTCAACGCGCCTGGACTCATCGCCATCGCCATCACCATCTTGGCACTGCTCAGCAAAGAGTGGATTTTCCGCTACACCATGCGCGTGGCAAAGCGGGTGAAGTCCAAACTGCTCGAGGCCAACGCTTGGCATTCGCGCAGCGACGCGCTTTCCACGGCGGTGGTGCTGGTCGCACTGGTAGGCGCGCAATTCGGCCTGGGCTGGCTGGACGCCGTCGCCGCGATCATCGTCGGCCTGCTGGTCGGCAAGGTGGGTTGGGATCTGCTGTGGGAATCCGCCCGCGAGCTGGTCGATACGGCTTTGCCAGAAGATATCCAGCAGCAGATGCACGACGTTGCTTGCAGCGTACCGGGGGTCGACAGCGTTCACGATCTGCGCACCCGCCAATCTGCCGGGTGGGTGATGGTGGATCTGCACGTGGTGGTCGGGCCGAAGATCACCGTGTCAGAAGCCCATGAAATCGGCAACGAAGTGAGCCGTCGCCTGCGCCATGAATTTCCTTTATTGACCGACGTGATTTTCCACGTCGACCCGGAAGATGACGCCGGCGAAGGCGACCCCAGCCGCCTGCCCGGGCTGCCGCTGCGCCCAGAAGTGGAAGCGGCGCTGAACGAGCGCTGGTACCGCCACCCGGTGTGGCGCACGCTGAACGAACTACAGCTGCACTACTTGGACGATAAAGTGTCGGTATCGCTGATCATCGGCGATGCCGTTCACCAGCCGCCTCAGTGCCTAGCGAGCCAGCTCAAGGCGCTGGCCAGCGACATCGAGTGGCTGGGCCATGTGGAAGTCATGTTCATCACCCGTGCTGCCAGCAGCGCCATGCGCTAGGTTCGGCTAGGCGCTGGCCAACACGGCGGTGGCAATGCTGAAATAGATCAGCACCCCCGAGGCGTCGATGAGCGTGGTCACCAGCGGCGCAGACGCGGTGGCCGGGTCCACGTTGAAGCGCTCCAGCACGAACGGTAAACACATGCCGATCAAGCTGCCAAACAGCACGATGGTCACCATGCTGAGCGCGACGATGATGGCCACCGCTTCACCGCCGCGCACGATCCCAATCGGGGCAACGGCAATCGCCATGGTCAGCCCTAATGATCCCGCCACCAACAGCTCACGTCCGAGCATCTTGCTCCAATCCTTTACGCCCACATCGCCAGTGGCCATGCCACGCACCATCAGCGTCGCTGCCTGCGCCCCCGCGTTGCCACCGCTGCCAAT
This sequence comes from Halomonas meridiana, assembly GCF_009846525.1. Lineage (NCBI taxonomy): Bacteria > Pseudomonadati > Pseudomonadota > Gammaproteobacteria > Oceanospirillales > Halomonadaceae > Vreelandella > Vreelandella aquamarina. The sequence continues at coordinate 3,825,207 of NZ_CP024621.1, forward strand.
CAGTAGCGGTAAGAAGAAGACCAGCGCCACTTGCGCGGCGATGGTGTCCTCGAAATAGGCAATGCCGGCCCCTGAAAAGAGGTTGGCAAACACCAGCAGAACCAGCCAGAACACCCGTTTACGATAAAGGCTCCACAGCGGTACTCGGCTCACGCCATCCTCTAACTGCCCGATGGACATGCCCTTGTGGATATCTTCGGTGGCCTCCGATTCGGCGACGTCCATGGCATCATCGTGGGTGACGATGCCCACCATGCGACCATCGGCATCGATCACCGGCAGCGCCAGCAAATCGTAGCGGGCGACGATTCTGGCCACTTCCTCCTGCGCTTTGTCCACGGGCGTTTTGATCACATCCTTGATCATGATGTCGTCGACCATTGCGCCAGGTCGCGCGACCATCAACTGGCGCAGTGACATGGTGCCGATCAGATGGCCGTCGCTATCCAGGACATAGAGCTGATACACCGTTTCTGCATCCGGGGCGGTCTGGCGAACGCGCATCATCGCTTGTGACACCGTCATGCCACTGGCTATGGCCACATAGTCAGAGGTCATGATGGCGCCAGCGGTGCCCTCTTCATAGCTCGCCAGGCGTTTGAGATCCTCACGCTCTTGGTGCGCCATACGACGCAGCAGCGCTTCGCGGCGATCTTCGCCGAGCAAGTTGAACAAGTCCGCCCGCTCATCGGAGCCCATCTCTTCGAGCAGCTTGAGCACCTGGGTATCGGTCAGCTCTCCCACGACTTCGAGCTGGCTCTCTTTGGGCAGGTAGCCCAGCACGTTGGCCGCACGCTCGGCAGAGAGAATCGCCAACACGGCAAGGGCTGCCGACAGCGCGTCGTCCTCCTCGATCAGCTCTTCCAGCACCTCGCCAATATCCGCCGAGCGAATTTCCGCGAGCCGCTCTGCTAGCCGTGCTTTATTCGGCGCGTCTTGGGTCAGCTCTTCCAGCAGCTCGCTTTTTAGGGCTTGTAAGGCTTCTTCGTTGAGTGCCATCGCCATCTCCTTGTGTGCAGACCAGCGCCATACTGATATTCGTCTTCTTTACTATCGGGCAAAAAAAACGCCCCTTGAGCCCAGTGACGGGCTCAAGAGGCGTTTTAGTCACGCAGCGCGTGTCGTTAGCCTTTACCCGCCTTCTTACGCAACTGCTGAATCGTTCGCAGTTGGGCAACGGCTTCGGCGAGTTCAGCGGCAGCGCGGGTATAATCCAGCTCCGCTGACTTCTCGTTAAAGGCTTTCAGCGCCTGCTGACGCGCTTCTTCAGCAGCGGCCTCGTCGAGGTCGCTGGCACGCGCCGCAGCGTCTGCCAGGATCGTCACGACATCTGGCTGAACTTCCATGAAGCCGCCAGAGACAAAGAAGTTCTCTTCCTTGCCATCATCGTGGATCACGCGGATCGGGCCCGGCTGAAGCTCGGTCAGCAGCGGGGCGTGCCCCGGCAAAATGCCGAGGTCACCCATAATCCCGGAAGCAATCACCTGCTCAACCTTACCTGAGAAGATGGATGCTTCTGCGCTGACGATATTGCAAGTGAAGCTATTCGCCATAGCGAATCCCCCTAATGGACGGGATTACTTCTTCATCTGGTTGGCTTTTTCGACAGCTTCGTCGATGGAGCCGACCATGTAGAAGGCCTGTTCCGGCAGATCGTCGTAGTCACCCGCGAGGATGCCCTGGAAGCCACGGATGGTGTCTTTCAGCGACACGTACTTACCGGGCGAGCCAGTGAAGACCTCGGCCACGAAGAACGGCTGCGACAGGAAGCGCTGGATCTTACGCGCACGGGCAACGGCCAGCTTGTCTTCGTCAGACAGCTCGTCCATACCCAGAATCGCGATGATGTCCTTCAGTTCCTTGTAACGCTGCAGAACGTTCTGAACGCCACGCGCCACGTCATAGTGCTCTTCACCGACGACCAGCGGATCCAGCTGACGCGAGGTGGAGTCCAGCGGGTCGATCGCGGGATAGATACCCAGCTCGGCGATGGAGCGTGCCAGTACCACGGTCGCATCCAGGTGCGAGAAGGTGGTGGCCGGCGACGGGTCGGTCAAGTCATCCGCAGGGACGTAAACGGCCTGTACGGAGGTGATAGAACCGGTTTTCGTGGAGGTGATACGCTCCTGCAGAACGCCCATCTCTTCGGCCAGCGTCGGCTGATAACCTACCGCAGACGGCATACGACCCAGCAGGGCGGATACTTCGGTACCGGCCAGGGTGTAACGATAGATGTTATCGACGAACAGCAGAACGTCACGGCCTTCATCACGGAATTTCTCAGCGATGGTCAGACCGGTCAGCGCGACGCGCAGACGGTTGCCGGGCGGCTCGTTCATCTGACCATAGACCAGCGCTACCTTGTCGATAACGTTGGATTCGGTCATTTCATGATAGAAGTCGTTACCCTCACGCGTACGCTCACCAACACCGGCGAATACAGAGTAGCCGCTGTGCTCGGTGGCGATGTTGCGGATAAGCTCCATCATGTTAACGGTTTTACCTACACCCGCACCGCCGAACAGACCGACCTTACCGCCTTTCGCGAAGGGGCACACCAAATCGATGACTTTGATACCGGTTTCCAGCAGCTCGTTAGAGGCTGCCTGATCGGCATAGCTCGGGGCCTTGCGGTGGATCGGCATGCGCTCTTGCTCACCGATCGGGCCAGCTTCATCGATCGGCTCGCCGAGCACGTTCATGATGCGACCCAGCGTTTCCTTACCGACCGGTACGGAAATCGCGGCACCTGTGTTGGTTACGTCCAAGCCACGTTTCAAGCCCTCGGTGGAGCCCATGGCAATGGCGCGTACTACGCCGTCGCCCAGCTGCTGCTGGACTTCGAGGATGGTCTCAACGTTGGAGACCTTCAGCGCGTCGTAGACCTTGGGCACAGAGTCCCGCGGAAACTCTACGTCAATCACCGCGCCGATGATTTGTACGATACGTCCGCTCATCTTGGTTCCTCTCAAAAACCTGCAAATGAAACCTGTCTGCCGGGAGCCACCTAAGCGATGGCAGGCTCCCTAGGCGTTATACGGCTGAAGCGCCGCCGACGATCTCGGAAATTTCCTGGGTGATGGCGGCCTGACGGGCCTTGTTGTACACCATCTCCAGATCGTCGATCAGGTTGCCCGCGTTATCAGTGGCACTCTTCATAGCGATCATTCGGGCGGCCTGTTCGCACGCACCGTTTTCGACTACCGCCTGATACACCTGCGATTCGATGAATCGAACCAACAGGCTGTCTAGCAACGCCTTGGCATCCGGTTCATACAGGTAGTCCCAGCTTCCGGGACGGGCGTTTTCTTCGTCATGCTTAGCGTCTGCGCCCATATCGGACGACAGAGGAAGAAGCTGACGCACGACGGGCCGCTGGGTCATGGTGTTCACGAACTCGTTATACACCACGTACAGACGGTCCAGGCGTCCTTCGTCATACGCTTCGAGCATGACCTTGACACTACCGATCAAACCCTCGACGGTCGGTGCTTCCCCTAACCCGCTCTTGGCCGCAATCAAATTGCCGCCGTAGTTGCGGAAGAAAGCGCCGGCTTTCGAACCGAGGGCGCAGAAGTCTAGCTCAGCGCCTTGCTGCTTCCAGGCAACGGCGTCTTTCACCACTGCCTTGAACAGGTTGACGTTCAAGCCGCCACACAGGCCGCGGTCGGTGGAGACCACAATGTAACCAACGCGCTTCACCTCGCTACGCTCGACCATGTAGTCGTGCTTGTACTCGGGGTTTGCGTCGGCAATGTGGCCTACCACGTTACGAATCTGCTTGGCGTACGGCTGGCCAGCCTTCATCAGATCTTGCGCTTTACGCATTTTCGATGCAGCCACCATTTCCATGGCGCTGGTAATCTTCTGCGTATTTTTAATGCTCCCGATCTGGGTGCGTATCTCTTTTGCAGCTGCCATAGCGATCTACCTTTCGTTCGTGGCTCTCAGAAAGCATGCAAGCCCGCCCGCAGGCGGGCCGGACATTACCAGCTCTGAGTCGCCTTGAACTTCTCGAGACCTGACTTCAAGCCGTCCTGAATCTCGCCGTTGTAGTCGCCGGTCTGGTTGATCTTGTCGAGCAGCTCGCTGTGCTCGGACTTCATGTAGTCGTGCAGGGCACGTTCGAAGTCCAGCACCTTGTCGACGCTCACGTCATCCAGGTGACCTTCGTTAGCGGCGTACAGCGACAGCGCCATTTCTGCAACTGACATCGGCGAGTACTGCTTCTGCTTCATCAGTTCGGTAACGCGTTGACCGTGCTCGAGCTGCTTGCGGGTCGCTTCATCCAGGTCAGAAGCAAACTGCGAGAATGCCGCCAGTTCGCGGTACTGAGCCAGAGCCAGACGCACACCGCCACCCAGCTTCTTGATGATCTTGGTCTGCGCAGCACCACCTACACGAGAAACCGAGAGACCTGCGTTGATCGCCGGACGGATACCGGAGTTGAACAGGTTGGTTTCCAGGAAGATCTGACCATCGGTGATGGAGATAACGTTGGTCGGAACGAACGCCGATACGTCACCACCTTGCGTTTCGATGATCGGCAGTGCGGTCAAGGAACCGGTTTTGCCCTTCACTTCGCCGTTGGTGAACTTCTCGACGTAGTCGGCGTTGACGCGCGCAGCGCGCTCCAGCAGACGTGAGTGGAGATAGAACACGTCACCCGGGTAAGCTTCACGGCCCGGCGGACGACGCAGCAGCAGCGATACCTGACGGTAGGCAACGGCCTGCTTGGAGAGATCGTCATACACGATCAGTGCGTCTTCACCGCGGTCACGGAAGTACTCGCCCATGGTGCAGCCAGAGTAAGCGGCCAAGAACTGCATCGGTGCCGGGTCGGCAGCGCCAGCAGCCACGACGATGGTGTGTTCCATCGCGCCGTGCTCTTCAAGCTTGCGCACCACGTTGGCAATGGTCGACTGCTTCTGACCGATGGCGACGTAGACACAGGTCACGCCTTTGCCTTTCTGGTTGATGATCGCATCGATGGCAATGGCAGATTTACCAATCTGACGGTCACCGATGATCAGCTCACGCTGACCACGACCGATTGGCACCATGGCGTCGATGGATTTCAGACCGGTTTGGATCGGCTCGTCAACGGACTGACGGGTAATAACGCCAGGCGCTACTTTTTCTACCGCGTCGGTCAGTTTGGCGTTGATGTCGCCTTTGCCGTCGATGGGGTTACCCAGCGCATCGACCACACGGCCCACCAGCTCGGGGCCTACCGGCACTTCCAGAATGCGACCGGTACACTGGGCGGTCATGCCTTCTTCGAGCTGCAGGTAGTCACCCAGGACAACGGCACCGACGGAGTCACGCTCCAGGTTCAGTACCATGCCGAAGATGCTGTTGGGGAATTCGATCATTTCACCAAACATCGCGTCTTCGAGGCCGTGAATTTTCACGATACCGTCGGAAACGCTGACGATGGTGCCCTGATTACGGGCTTCAGATGCGACGTCAAGCTTCTCGATTCGCTGCTTGATGATGTCGCTGATCTCGGAAGGATTCAGTTGCTGCATGCCATGTCCCTCAGACTCAAGCGGTCAGCGCTTCGGAAAGTCGGTTCAATCGACCACGCACCGAGCCGTCAATGACGGTATCGCCGGCACGCAGGATGACACCGCCAATCAGCGCCTTGTCCACCTGAGTAGTAATGGAGATTTCGCGATTCAGACGTTTCTTGAGCGCGTTTGCTAGCTTGGTCTGCTGTTGGCTGTCCAGCTCGTAGGCGGACGTGACCAATACCTCGACCCGCTGCTCATGATCGGCACGCAGGTGCTCGAACTGTTCAGCGATGAAGGGCAGAGCCATCAGACGACCTTGGTCGGCCAGGGTATCCAAAAAGCGCGACACGTCAGTGCTCTGCTCCGGCAACATATCGGAGAGCAGGGCGACCTTTTTGTCGTTCTCGAGCTTTGGACTGCCCAGCAAGCGACGTACATCGCTGTTGGCAACCGCTGCGCTTAAAAAACCCAGCGCTTTGGACCAGCTATCAAGCGCCTCATGATCACGCGCGTATTCAAACGCCGCCTTAGCGTAAGGACGAGCGACGGTAAGTAATTCCGCCATGGGTCACCTCCTTACAGTTCAGCAGCAAGCTCATCAAGTAACTTGCGATGTGCTTTCTCGTCGACCGAAGCTTCGAGGACACGCTCGGCACCTAGGATGGCGAGGTGAGAAACCTGGGCACGAAGCTCGTCTTTTGCACGATTCACTTCTTGCTCAATTTCGGAACGAGCGCTTGCCATCAGGCGTTCGCCTTCAGCGCGAGCCTGTTCGCGTGCTTCTTCGATCATTTGAGCAGAGCGCTTGTTGGCTTGCTCGAGAATTTGAGAAGCCTGCTCCTTGCTTTCACGCAGCGTTTGCTCGGCACGCTCTTGAGCTAGCTCAAGGTCGCGCGTCGCACGGCTGGCTGCGTCCAAGCCATCAGCAATTTTCTTCTGACGCTCGTGAAGCGCGTTGCTGATCGGAGGCCACACATACTTTATGCAAAACCAGACAAAGATCGCGAAGGCGATCGTCTGCCCGATAAGCGTCATGTTGATATTCACAGGGATGTACCTCTGACAAGTTCGTGGCGACCGGAGTGAAACAAAACCGAGCGGATGGCCGCTCGGTCAAGCTGCATTAACCGGCGACAACGAAGATCAGGTACATCGCGATACCAACACCGATCATCGGAACGGCGTCTAGCAGACCGGCCATGATGAAGGTTTTGGTTTGTAGCTGGTCACCCAGTTCCGGCTGACGCGCAGTCGACTCAAGCAGTTTGCCGCCCAACAGAGCGAAGCCAATGCCGGTAGCCAGTGCGCCCAGACCGATGATGATGGCAGCTGAGAGATAAACCATTTCCATGATGTTGCTCCTGAGTTTAAGTTTTGGTTAAGGGTTGAGGGTTAATGAAAACGTCGTTGCTTGGTTTAGTGGTGTTCGTGCGCCGCGCTGAGGTAAACCACCGACAGCGTGGTGAAAATAAAGGCCTGCAGCGTTACCACGAGGATGTGGAAGATGGCCCATGGCACGTCCAACAGCCAGATTGCCCAGAACGGCAGTAGCGCAATCAGGATAAAGATAACTTCACCGGCAAACATGTTACCGAACAGACGCAGGCCGAGACCCAGCGGCTTCACCAGCAGGCCGATCACTTCAAGTACCAGGTTGAAGGGAATCAGCGCCCAGTGATTGAACGGCGTCAGTGACAGCTCTTTGGCGAAACCACCGGCACCTTTGACTTTGATGCTGTAGTAGATGATCAAACAGAACACGCCTAGCGCCATACCCAGCGTGGCATTCGGATCCGTCGTCGGTACGATTTTCATGTACTCAACGCCCAGACGCTTGAAGAGCTCGGGACCATAGTCGACCGGTATGATCTTCAGCGTGTTCATGAGCAGAATCCACACGAACAGCGTCAGCGCCAGAGGAGCAATGATGGGGTTGCGGCCATGGAACGTGGCCCGTGTGAGGTTTTCGATGAACTCAACGACCATCTCAACGGCATTTTGCAGACCGCTGGGAACGCCGGTGGTCGCCGCTTTACCGGCTTTACGGAAAATCCAGATGAACAGAAGGCCCATGGCGATGGACCAGCCCATGGTGTCCAGGTGAATGGCCCAAAAGCCCATTTCACGAGCTTCTTCGGCGGAGTGCGCCAGCGACCAGCCATTCTCTGGGTGTTTACCAAAGGTCAGGTTCTGCAAGTGGTGCTGGATATAGTAAGTCGACGAGACTTCGTTTCCTGCGGCCATAGACATGTCACCTCAATCAGTTGTGCGATTTTCCAGGCATTAACCAAGGCGCAAGCCAATGCGTTAGAACAACCGCAACATAAGCACTAAAAAAGAAAGCGGGGTTTGAGGGGGGCACTACCACGAACACCAGTGCAAACAGCGCCACCGTCAAACCAAACTTGCCTGCTTCGGCGCGAAACAGGTCCATCGCAACCGATCCCCGGCGCGTATTACGAAAAATCCCCAACCGCTGTATGAAGAAAGCGTGCGGTAGCAGAGCTACCAGGGCTCCCGTGATGACCGATACGACTCCAGACACCTGAGCAGCGAAGTAAGCGAGCAGCGCACCGAAGAGCATGACCACGAGCTGGGCGCAGATAAGCCGGACAACGTAGGCTCGCCGACGCTGGGTTTCAATTCGCTGCATATGCATTCAACATCGTGCCTGTTGGCACGTGATTCCTCAGCGCGTTAGACAGGCTGCTGGGAATACGCCTTTCGACACACCTGTCAGCAACCTGCACAAATCTTGCGCGATTATAGGGAAGCGCTATCACACCTTCAACCGAAGTTGCACGGATTTCGCGCGTTTCAGCGCCGACTTGCGACCAAAGGGTGAAAAATTGACCGTATCTTTCATTAGCCTGCTATTTAATGTGCGACAGGATGCCGTCCAACTCTTCGAGACTGGTGTAGCGGATGGTGACCTTCCCCTTGCCTTTTTGGCCATGATCGATCGACACCGGCGCGCCCAGCAGTTCACCTAAATGTGTCTCGAGTCGGGCGACATCCGGCGTTTTGGGCGATTGTTTGGTGGGGGCGACAGGCGCCTGTTGCGTTTGTACCTTTTTCACCAACGCCTCGGTGTCGCGTACGGTGAGGTCTTTATTGACCACTTCATGGGCGACCTGGCGCTGTTGGGCGCTGGTGAGCGATAGCAGCGCTCGGGCGTGGCCCATATCGAGATCCCCTCGCTCCAGCAGCGTCTGCACTTCCGGGTCGAGGGCAAGCAGGCGCAGAAGATTGGCGACCTGAGTGCGGGATTTCCCCACCGCGTCGGCGATCTGCTGCTGCGTCAGCTCGAACTCCTCGCCCAGGCGCTTCAAGGCCAGCGCCTCTTCGATCGCGTTGAGGTTTTCCCGCTGAATGTTCTCGATCAGCGCCAGCGCCAGTGCTACCTCATCGCTGACGTAGCGGATCACGGCAGGAATGACGTCGAGCTCGGCCAGCTGTGCCGCGCGCCAGCGGCGCTCACCGGCAATGATTTCGTAACGGTCGTTGCCAATGGGACGCACGACGATGGGCTGCATCACCCCTTGGGCGCGAATGGAGTCGGCAAGCTCTTCCAACGCTTCGGGCTGAATGTCCCGACGCGGCTGATACTTGCCCCGCGTCAGTTGCCCAAGCGGCAGGCGTTCTAAGCGTTCGGCGGTTGCATCATCCGGCATGCCCTCGGGCAGCGGCGTCTCTGCGTTCTCCAGCGTCGTTCCGCCGGTGAGATCCAAACTGTCACGACGACGGGCGCCCGCACCAATCAGGGCATCCAGGCCACGTCCTAGCGCGCGTTTACGCGTCATTCGCTTTCCCTCGTACTGTTTCGTTACGTACTTTGAACGCCACGGCAGCCACCGTTACAACGACAGGCGCCGAATCATCTCTTTGGCCAGCACGCGATAGGCCTGGCTGCCCCGCGAAAAACGGGCATATTGGGTCACAGGAACGCCATGGCTCGGCGCTTCAGCGACTTTGACGTTGCGCGGAATGGTCGTTTTGAGCAGCGCGTCGCCAAAGAAGTCGCGCAGCTGCTTGTCCACTTCCCGAGTGAGGCTGGTGCGTTTGTCGTACATGGTGCGCAGAATGCCGGAGACGGCAAGCTCAGGATTCACGCTCTGCTTGATCTGCTCCACGGTATCCAACAATGCCGAGAGACCTTCCAATGCATAAAACTCGCACTGCAGCGGAATCAGTACGCCGTGGGCTGCCGTCAGGGCATTCACGGTCAGCATGTTCAGCGACGGCGGGCAGTCGATCAGCACCACGTCGTAATCGTCGGCGACGCTGGCAAGGGCCAACGACAGCCGGCTTTGGCGCTGTTCGCTATCCAGTAGCTCCACTTCCGCCGCGGTCAGATCACCGTTACCAGGCAGCACATCGTAGTGCACCGGCAGCCCGCGCACGATGACGTCCCGGGCGGTGGCTTCACCAAGCAGCACGTCGAGTACGCTTTTCTCGAGGTCGTACTTGTCGATCCCGCTGCCCATGCTGGCATGCCCTTGGGGGTCGAGATCCACCAGCAGCACGCGGCGATCCAGAGCCGCTAGGCTCGCGGCCAGGTTAACGGCTGAAGTGGTCTTGCCCACGCCGCCTTTTTGGTTGGTCAGGGCAATGATCTGGCTCACTACTCAACTCCTTTTGGGGTCAGGATCAACAGCTGCCGCTCGGCGGTTTCGAAGGGTACATTCAACAGGTGGCGCTCACTCAGTGCAATGCCTTCTGGCAACTCACGCAGCTCGTCATCGGCACCGGGTCCTTTCATCGCTAACCACTGGCCGTGGGCGGCGGGCAGCGCGCGGGTCAACATTACGAAGTCGACCAAGCTAGCAAACGCCCGTGAGATGACTTGATCGAACGACTGCCCGGCGAACTGCTCGACGCGGGCTTGGGTCGGGGTCACGTTGGTCAGTGACAGTTCCATCACTGCTTGGCGCTGAAAACGTACTTTTTTGCCATTGCTATCCAACAGCGTGACCTGCAGCTCGGGATTCAGAATGGCCAATACCAACCCCGGCAGTCCTGGCCCCGCACCCACGTCGAGAAGCGCTGGGCCATGAACGTAGGGCGCCACGGCGGCGCTATCCAGCACATGGCGCGAGACCATCTCTTCGACATCGCGCACTGCGGTGAGGTTATAAGCCCGATTCCACTTGTGCAACAGCGCCAGTAGCCCGAGCAGCTGCTCTCGCTGTGCTGCCGTCACGGATACGCCCAAATCGGCCAGTCCTTGATCCAACTTGGGCGCTACGGGGGTGGGCAACAGATCGATCAATGGCTGTAGTGCGCTCATCCGTTGGCGACCTCGGTATGGCTGACCAAGCAGCGCTTTTTCAGGTGAATCAGCAGAATCGATACTGCCGCTGGCGTCACACCGGAAATACGCGCGGCTTGCGCGAGGGTTTCCGGACGCGCTGCGCTGAGCTTCTGGCGAATCTCATGGGACAGCCCTTCCACCTTCTGATAATCCAGCTCGGCGGGCAGTGGGGTCGCTTCATGGCGCTTTAGCTTATCGATCTCATCCTGCTGACGGTCGATATAGCCTTGATATTTGGCTTGAATTTGCACCTGTTCGGCGACCGCGTCGTCGTCGATACCGCCGTGTTCCATGCCGGGTAACGCTGCGATATCGGCATAGGTCAGTTCGGGGCGCTTTAGCAAATCACTCAGGCTGTACTCACGCGGCAGTGGTTTACCGGTCTTTTCGGCAATCTTTGCGGCTGCCGGGCTGTTGGGCTGCACCCAAGCAGTGGCCAGGCGCGCCGTTTCGCGTTCGATGGCGTCACGCTTTTGGCTGAAGGCTGTCCAACGGGCATCGTCGACCAGACCCAGCTCGCGGCCCTTTTCGGTTAGACGCAGATCGGCATTGTCTTCGCGCAGTAGCAGACGGTACTCCGCACGGGACGTGAACATACGATAGGGCTCTTTGGTGCCCATAGTGATCAAGTCGTCTACCAGTACGCCCAAGTAAGCCTCATCACGACGTGGATACCACGCCTCGAGTTGCTTGGCGCGGCGAGCGGCGTTCAGGCCCGCCAGTAGCCCTTGGGCACCCGCTTCTTCGTAACCGGTCGTGCCGTTGATCTGTCCGGCAAAAAACAGGTTGTGGATAAATTTCGTTTCCAGCGAGTGTTTCAAATCCCGTGGATCGAAGAAATCGTACTCAATGGCGTAGCCAGGACGCGTGATGTGCGCGTTTTCTAACCCTTTGATCGAGCGCACCACCTGCAGCTGCACATCAAACGGCAGTGAGGTTGAGATGCCGTTGGGGTAGAGCTCGTGGGTATCCAGGCCTTCAGGCTCGATGAATACCTGGTGGCTCGACTTGTCGGCAAAGCGGTGCACTTTGTCTTCAATCGACGGGCAGTAGCGCGGGCCGATCCCTTCGATTACGCCGGAGTACATTGGCGAGCGATCTAGGTTACCCAGGATGATCTCGTGGGTACGCTCGTTGGTGTGAGCAATATGGCAGCTCACCTGCTGGGGGTGCATTTCCCGCGAGCCGAGATAAGACATCACTGGCGTTGGCGTATCGCCCGGCTGCTCTTCCAACTGCGAAAAATCGACGGTCTTGGCGTCGATACGCGGCGGCGTGCCGGTTTTGAGCCGGTCAACGTGAAACGGCAACGCACGTAGACGTTCCGCTAACGCGTTGGAGGGCGGATCACCCGCTCGGCCGCCTCGGCTTTGATCCAACCCGATGTGGATCACCCCACCTAGGAAGGTGCCGGTCGAGAGCACGACGGACTCCGCGTGAAAGCGAATGCCGGTTTCAGTCACGACGCCGCGTACGGTGTCGTTATCCACAATGAGATCGCCAGCCGCCTGCTGAAAAATCGTCAGGTTGGGCTGGTTTTCCAACATGCCGCGAATGGCGGCTTTGTAGCGAATGCGATCGGCTTGAGCACGAGTTGCGCGTACTGCGGGCCCTTTACGTGCGTTGAGCACGCGAAATTGGATGCCGCCTAAATCCGTGGCTAGCCCCATTGCACCGCCGAGTGCATCGATTTCTTTCACCAAATGGCTCTTGCCAATGCCGCCGATGGCGGGATTGCACGACATTTGGCCGAGCGTCTCGATGTTGTGGGTGAGCAATAGGGTTTGACAGCCCATACGAGCAGAGGCCAGTGCGGCTTCAGTTCCCGCATGGCCACCGCCGATGACAATCACGTCAAAGCGGTCGGGGTAGTTCAAGAGACACCTCGTCTTGCGCCTGTTGGCACGGATGATGTGGTCAGCGATTCAGCGCTGTTGGAATAAGCCCGCCAGTATAAACCTCCTGTGGGTAACCGTCAGGTTTTTCCACACCCCAATCTAAGGGTTCAGTCTTTATTAATAACAAAATAAAAATAAATAAGAGAAGTTCTGTTGATGTAGTAACTACTGGTGTGGACAAAATCTGTTGATAAGTGAGTATATCTTATATTTATCAATATTTTACATTGTTGACCTTTACGTGATTAAAGCGCGGAGTCCCTGCGTAGAAGCGGTGATGGAGCTGTGGATGAAACGTCGATTTACCCACAGCGCTGCCTGACAACGGGTTATCCACCTATGAATACCGCGCTTGTTACCGCACCTGTGAACAAGTGCGTTGGCATTACCGTTGTGCTTGGAGAAGTGCACATGCTGGGGGCTGTGGCGATATAGCCGGGTGTGTGTAAAAAATAGTATCCACAGGCAAAAAAATGGCCTGTCAGGAAGACAGGCCATCGGGTGAGTCGCTTTTTATGCTGTTTTTGCCCTGAACAGAGCGGAAATCGAGAGCGTATTAGTGTTTGAGTACGCGCGCCAAAAACGACTGGGTGCGCTCGTGTTGAGGCGCATCAAAGAGCTGTTCGGGTGGGCCTTGTTCGGCAATTTCGCCCTTATGAATAAAGATGATGCGGTCGGCCACCTCACGGGCAAAGCCCATCTCGTGGGTAACGATCACCATGGTCATGCCCTCTTTGGCAAGCTCACGCATGGCATCCAGCACTTCACCAATCATCTCGGGATCGAGGGCTGAGGTTGGCTCATCGAACAGCATGAGGCGCGGTTCCATCGCCAACGCACGGGCCAGCGCCACCCGCTGCTGCTGGCCGCCGGAGAGCTGACTTGGGTACTTGTCGGCCTGATCGGCAATGCCGACACGCTCCAGCAGCCGCTTGGCAGTCTCTTCGGCGTCCTGGCGGCTCCAGCCGCGCACCTTCATCGGTGCGAGCGTGATGTTGTCGAGCACGCTCAAGTGGGGAAACAGATTGAACTGCTGAAACACCATGCCCACTTCGGTGCGGATGGTTTGCAGCGCCTGACTGCTTTTACCATTGGGTAGCAGCGTATTGCCGTCCACATCCAGGCTGCCTGACTGAAACTCTTCCAAGCCGTTGATACAGCGAATGAGCGTGGATTTACCGGAACCGCTGGCTCCGATGACCACGACGACTTCACCCGGCACGATCTCCAGGTCGATGTCATTGAGTACGTGCAGGTTACCAAAGTGCTTGTGGAGCTTTTGCATACGCACAATAGGCGTTTGAGTAGAGGTCATTGTGCGCTCCTTATTGGCCGGCGAGGCCGCGGCTTTCGAGTTGACGCAGCACCAGTGAGAGGGTCCAGGTAATGGCGAGATACATCAATGCCACCATGAAGTAGACCTCCAGCGCGGTGAAGGTGGTGGCGATATAGATCTGCCCTTGACGTACCAGCTCACTGACCCCGATGACGGAGAAGAGCGAGGTATCTTTGATACTGATAATGCCCTGGTTGCCCAGCGGTGGAATCATACGGCGCAGGGCTTGGGGCCAAATGACATACCGGAAGGACTGTACTCGGGAGAGGCCAAGCGATAGCGATGCTTCCCGCTGGCCGCGCTCGATGGACTGCACGCCGCCGCGCACGATCTCAGAGATATAGGCACCGGAGTTGACGGCAATGGCTGCAATACCGGCGACCAACGCGTTGATAGGCCCGCCCAAGAGCTGTGGCAAGCCATAAAAAATGAACAGTACCTGCACCAGAATGGGCGTACCACGGAACACTTCGATATAGACGATGGCTGGCCAGCGTAACCAGCGCACCGGGCTAATGCGCAAAAGACCAAAGAAAATGCCGATGAAAAAACCAATCGCCAGACCACCAAACGAAATCAGTAGGGTCCAGGGAATACCGGGTAACAAATAGGGGATCGAGCTAAACGCAGCCGACCAGTCGAACTGAAAGTTAACGTCCACGCGTTATCTCCAGGCAAGAGGAACAACGACACAGGGCCGGGGGAAATGGCCGCCCGGCCCTGTGGTGAGAGTCGCTTTAAGCGTTGATGATGGCCTATGCGCTACTTACTCAGCGCTGGGGGCTTCACCGAACCACTTCGTGTAGATCTCATCGTAGGTGCCATCTTCGCGCATGGCAGCCAACGCTTCGTTGGTCGGCTCTACCCACTCGCTGCCTTTGTGGAACACGATGCCGTACTGCTGACCCTCATACAGCGGGCCGACCACCTTGGTACGGCCTTCGCCACGGGTTTGCGAGAAGTAGGCAACGTTCGGCGCATCGTAAAGCACGGCATCGACGTTGCGGCCCAGCAGTGCCATGTACATATCGGCGGTGCCGGGGTAAGGCGTGATGTCGGCGTCTTCGCCGAGCTCTTGCTGGAGGAAGTCGTAGCTGGTGGAGCCGATTTTGGTTGCCACCGCCAGACCTTCTAGGTCGTCGATGGAAGACACCTCTTCGTTATCGGCGCGAACGATGATGCGCAGACCAGAATCGTAGTAGGGGTCAGAGAAGTCGACGACCTGGGAGCGCTCGTCGGTGATGGTGGTACCCGCAATGGCGATCTCCTGGCTGCCGGTTTGTACGGCGGGAATGATGCCAGAGAACTCCATGGTGGTGAGGTTGACTTCGAAGCCGGCGCGCTCGGCGACTTCGTTGATGATGTCCATGTCGAAACCGATCATTTCGCCGGTCTCGGGGTCGAGCATCTCGAAGGGCACAAAGCTTGGGTCAGTGGCCACGTTAACGGACGGCGTTTGTGCAAACGCAGTGGTACTGCCCAAGCCCAGTGTGATGGCGGTTGCCACGGCAGAGGTAGTGAGTAAGTGTTTCATTAGTTTCCCCATGTTTTATGTGGTTTGCCGCACTGTTTATAGAATTTTTTTTCTTATAAATCGGGCAAGCAAACGTTATTGACCTTTCAACCTTGGCGAGAAACCGCCAAGGCGTCAAGTCATGGGGAAGGGGTTGCCACCAACGTTGGTCACACCATAAACGAGGCACCGCACCCGCAAGTCGTGGTGGCATTTGGGTTTTGGACACGAAAACGTGCGCCCGCCAGGCCCTCTTCATAATCGACCGTGGAGCCGACCAAGTACTGATACGAGAGCGGGTCGACGACCAGCGTGGCATCGCCAAACTCAATCAGCGTGTCGTCTTCGGCAACGTTGTCCGCGAAGTCAAAACCGTATTGAAAACCTGAGCAGCCGCCACCGGTAACGTACACGCGCAGTTTCAGCGCCGGGTTACTCTCTTCAGCCATTAACGCTTTGATGCGCTTGCGTGCGCTGTCTGACAGTAACAGAGGGGTTGGAACAAAAGCTTCTGCACCGCTCATGGGTACCTCCCGCGAGCTTTAAGAACGAATAATCCGCATTGGGGGGTGATTATGGGTAATTCCCAGCAAATTGGTCAACTATTGCTGGGAATTCCTCGAATGTTAGGGCATCAGTGCAGGGGCGTTGAGCCCCATGTGCTCGTCAAAGCCAAACATCAGGTTGAGGCTTTGAATGGCTTGACCAGAGGCGCCCTTCACCAGGTTATCAATGACCGAGAGCACCACGACTGTATTGCCGTTACCCGGGCGGTGGACCGCGATCCGGCAGGTATTGTTGCCTTTGACGCTGCGGGTTTCCGGGTGGCTGCCGGCGGGCATCACATCCACGAACGGCTCGTTGGCGTAGCGCTGCTCGAACAGGGCCTGTAAGTCGTCGGGCTCGGCGGTCAGCGTGCTGTAGAGCGTGGCGTGAATACCGCGGATCATGGGCGTTAGATGGGGCACAAAGGTCAACCCCACCGGGTTGGGCTGCATGTCGCCCAAGCCTTGACGAATTTCCGGCAGATGGCGGTGGCCGCCCGCGCCGTAGGCTTTCATCGATTCGCTGGCCTCGGCGAGCAGCGAGGCGACCTTAGCGCCGCGGCCAGCACCGGTCACACCGGATTTACAGTCGGCAATCAGCTGGTTTGGATCAATTAAGCCCGCTTCTAACAGCGGCAGGTAGCCGAGTTGAACGGCGGTGGGGTAGCAGCCAGGAACGGCAATCAAACGCGCTGTTTTGATCTTTTCGCGGTGCATTTCGGGCAGGCCGTAGACGGCTTCTTCCAGCAGTTCCGGCGCGCCGTGGGGTTGGTCGTACCAGCGGCTCCACTCGTCGGCATCTCGTAGGCGGAAATCGGCGGAGAGATCGATTACCCGGGTTCCGTTAGCCAGCAGCTCGCCTGCAAGCGCATGGGCAACGCCGTGGGGCGTGGCGAAAAAGACCGCATCCATCGCGCCCAGCGCTTTGGCGTCAGGTTCGCTAAACGCCAGCGTGTCGTAGTGGCCGCGTAAATTGGGGTACATGTCGCACACTTTCACGCCCGCCTCTGAGCGAGAGGTGATGGCTTTCACGCTTACCTGAGGATGCTGGGCCAGCAGCCTGAGAAGTTCGACGCCGGTGTAACCGGTGCCGCCTACAATGCCAACGTTAATCACAAACCACTCCTTGTGTGCTTCGCACAGCCAACGCTTGAATAATTAACAGCCTAATGAGTGTGGCCAGGCTGTTGAAGTGTATCCAGCTATGATACACAAGAGAGCCAGCGCTTAAGAGCGCTGCGCAACGCGAGACAATGAAACGAACAACAAACGCAAGGACGGACGTTGTGGCACGTTTTTCTCGGTCAGATTTCACTCTAGAGAGCTTTCGCCGCCAGTTGGCGAACGTGGATGCCTTACCGCAGCTGTGTGTGCTGGGGTTGGTGTCTGGGGTGATTACTGGGGCAGTGATGGTGGCGTTTCGCCTGCTGCTTGAAGCCGGGGCGGTGCTCTATATGCCGGAGGGGGATCCGGAAGCCTTCGAAGGATTGTCACCGTGGCTGAGAGCACTTCTGCCGATCGTCGCCGTCACATTGATTGGCCTGTTGCTATATCGGCAGCGCTCCGCTGCGCGCAAGCTCGGGGTCAGCCATGTGATCGAGCGTCTCACCTATCACCAGGGGCGTTTCCCACTGCGTAATTGGCTGAACCAGTGGTGGGTGGGGGTCGTCTCCGTGTTGGGTGGCTTGTCTGCTGGGCGCGAAGGCCCTGCGATTCATTTAGGTGCGGCGGCTTCCAGCGGGTTAGGGCTAAAGCTGCGGCTGCCCAATAACAGCTTGCGGGTGCTGGTGGCCTGCGGCACGGCAGCAGGCATTTCGGCCTCGTTCAACACGCCCATCGCTGGGGTGATCTTTGCCATGGAAGTGGTGATGATGGAGTACACCCTGATGAGCTTTATGCCGGTGATCTTAGCCTCCACTATGGGCGCGCTGGTGGCGCAGGTGATGTATGGCAACGAGCCTGCCTTTCGGATTCCTGAGGTGGCGCTAGGCTCGCTGATGAACCTGCCCTGGATCGTCATTGTTGGCTTGGTGATTGGGTTAATGGCAGGCGTATTTATCCATATCTCTCGCAGCCAGCGCTTACAAAAATTGCCGTTGTGGTTGAGATTAGGAGTGGTGGGTGTGGCCACTGGGGCGTTGGCGTGGCGGTTCCCTGAGATTCAGGGGATCGGCTACGACAGCGTCGCCGCAGCACTGAATAATCAGCTGACGATCACGGTGCTGCTGGCGCTGATGGTGGCCAAGCTGCTGATGACGGCGATAACCGTGGCAGGCGGTGTGCCCATCGGCATTATCGGCCCGGTGCTGGTGGCGGGGGCGGCCACTGGTGCGCTCGGCGGCATGCTCGGCGGTTGGTTATGGCCCGAGAAAGCTGCCGATCCGGGCATTTACGCCATGCTCGGCATGGCGGCGATGATGGGGGCTGTCCTTCAGGCGCCTCTTGCTGCACTAATGGCGCTATTAGAATTGACGCATACACCCAATATTATGCTGCCAGGAATGCTGGTCGTGGTGGTGGCCTGCTTGACGTCGCGCCAGCTGACGGGCTGTGAAGGTTTCTTCATTAGCTCGGTGCGCTACGGTTTACACCCGCTGCAGCAGCCGCTGATGCAGGCGCTCTCCCGAGTATCGGTTCCGGCGGTGATGGAGCGCCAATTGGTGCGTACCGAACGGATGATTACGCCAGACCAAGCCCGCCGCTTGCTGGAAACCAACCCCATGTGGCTGGTGATCGAGCGCTCCAGTGACGACAAGCCCGTGCTGGCGCTGAAGGCAGCGGAGCTTGCCCGCTGGCTGCTGGAGCACGATGAGGCACTCGATGGCGAAGCACCGCCGGAGGATGAGCTGGTAGATCTGTTGGAGATTCCCGGCCAGCGGCTGGAAATGGCGCCGATTGGTTTGCAGGCCACGCTATCGGAGGCGTTTTTAAAGCTTCAAGACAGTGCGCTTGGGGCACTGTACGTCGTACATGGCTATCGACCAAAGCAGCAGCGAATTTCAGGTATCATTACCCGGGGCGCGATCGAGCGTTATTACCACTACACTGACGCTCGACAGCCGGATGTCCGTGACACTGAGCCCTAGCAAAAAGCCCACCGCCTAAGGAGAGACCATGTACGAATGGGTAAAGGCCATTCATTTGATGGCCGTTGTGACTTGGTTTGCCGCACTGTTCTACCTGCCAAGACTTTACGTGTACCACGCCATGGCCCGGGACAAAGGCGATGAGCAAGCAATCACGTACTTCAAAACCATGGAGCGTAAGCTCTATCGCGGCATCATGACGCCATCGATGATCCTGGTGCTGATCTTTGGTGGTTGGATGCTCTATTTGGTGCCCGCGTGGTTTAGCCAGGGCTGGATGCACGTTAAGCTCACGCTGGTCGTGCTGTTGATTGCCTACCACCACGTTTGCCTGATCTATCTGAAACAGTTTGACCAGTCGCGCTGCACCAAGAGTCACGTATTCTTTCGCTGGTTCAATGAAGCCCCTGTGATTGCGTTGGTCGCGATTATTCTCCTGGCGGTTGTGAAGCCCTTTTGATGCGCCAACCCCTTCCCCCCGTCGTTTTAGTGTTAGCGGGTCATGACCCCACGGGCGGTGCCGGACTGATCGCCGACAGCGAAGCCATTGCTGCCTGCGGCGGTTGGGCGGTGACGATCCCCACGGCGATGACCGTGCAGAACTGCCATAACGTCTCTAGGGTGATGCCCGCCGACCCTGGTGCCATGCGGCAAATGGCCGAAGCCGTCGGTGATATGCAGGTTGCCGCGATCAAGCTCGGCCTGCTGGCGGATGAAGCTACGCTACGCGCTGCGGAGCAGATCATTCGCCGTTTTCCTGGGGTACCCGTGGTTGCCGATCCGGTTCTCAAAGCCGGGGGAGGCACTATGTTATCCACAGCTGCTTTGCAGTCGCTCTACCGTGATCGGCTGCTACCGCTTGTGGATATCTTAACCCCGAACCGCTTTGAGCTAGCGGCGCTGACGCCTGAGATCCATGAGCCTTATGACGATACCGCCCGTGCGGTGTCACTACTGTCTCAGGGTTGCCAAGCGGTGCTGGTGACGGCAACGGATGACCCATTACCCGGTACGGCACAGCAAGTGGTGCATACACTGCATTCGCCCGACACCACTCGCCAGTGGCAATGGCCGCGGCTGCCGGAAGTATTTCATGGTTCCGGCTGTACGCTCGCGGCAGCCTTGGCAGCGCGCCTAGCGGTAGGTGAGCGCTTACCAACGGCGTGCGAACAGGCGCAGCACTTTACCTGGGAGAGCTTGTCTCACGGCTACCAGCCCCCGAGCGGGCAGTGCTTGCCGAATCGCTTGCCACGCCCCGTGCGCTTTTGATCTCATTGGTAGTAAGTCATTTATATAGAGGATGCCATGACCACATCTGCTGAACTGTTTGACCTCGCGAGTCGCCATATTCCTGGGGGCGTGAACTCTCCTGTGCGTGCCTTCAAAGGGTTGCACCGCCCGCCGGTCTTCATGGAGCGTGCGCAGGGCGCCTACCTCTTTGATGTGGAGGGCAACCGCTACGTCGATTACATTGGTTCCTGGGGGCCAATGATCACCGGTCACGCCGATCAAGACGTGCTGGCAGCCGTGCGTGCGCGGTTGGATAACGGGCTCTCGTTCGGTACCCCCACCGCCGTGGAAACCACCATGGCAGACCTGATCTGCGACATGATTCCCTCCATGGAAATGGTGCGCATGACCAGCTCGGGCACCGAGGCCACCATGTCAGCGATTCGGCTGGCGCGGGGCACCACGGGGCGCGATAAGATCGTTAAATTCGAGGGTAACTACCACGGCCACTCGGACTCCCTGCTGGTAAAAGCGGGCTCTGGTGCTTTGACTCACGGCGAGCCCAGCTCACCGGGTGTACCGGCCTCGCTGGCCGAGCATACCATCACGCTCTCCTACAACGACCCGGAAGGCGTAGAGGCGTGTTTTGCAGAGATCGGTGAGCAGATTGCCTGCATTATCGTCGAGCCGGTGGCGGGTAATATGAACTGTATTCCGCCTCAGCCAGGTTTCTTGGAAACCCTGCGCCACGTTTGTAACGAGTACGGCAGCATTCTGATTTTTGACGAGGTGATGACGGGGTTCCGCGTAGCATTGGGCGGTGCCCAGGCCTACTACGGTGTCACGCCGGATTTGACCTGTTTGGGTAAGATCGTCGGCGGTGGTATGCCAGTCGGCGCGTTTGGCGGCAAGCGCGACATCATGCAAAACATCTCTCCGCTGGGGCCGGTATATCAGGCGGGCACCCTTTCGGGTAACCCGCTGGCCATGGCCGCCGGGGTGGCGCTACTCACCAAGCTACAGGTACCGGGCTTCCACGATGCCTTGAGCCAGCGCGTACAAACGCTGTGTAACGGCCTGCAAGAGCGCGCCAATGCGGCGCGAGTGCCGATGATGACGCAGTCTGCAGGGGGCATGTTCGGCGTGTTCTTCACCTCACAGTCCCGTGTGGATAACTTTGCTCAAGCCACGGCGTGTAATCCCGATGCTTTCCGTCGCTTCTTTGGTGCGATGCTGGATCACGGCGTGTATCTTGCGCCTTCTGCCTATGAAGCCGGCTTCATGTCCAGTGCCCATACGCCTGAGGATATCCAGCTTACACTGGATGCCGCAGAGAAAGCCTTTGCTGTTATGTAACACTGGGTAACTGGTAATTAGAACGCCTGCTACACTGCAAGAGCCGCTCATGTTGAGCGGCTCTTGTGGTTAATGAGGTAGCTAACCATGAAACAACCATCGGCTTGGCAGGCTTTACGTTTACACGGTGCTCTGTTTACCGCCGTGCTCACCTTTGGCTTTCCCTTAACAGGGCTAGCCGCACAGGAGCAGGATATGACCCAGATCCACATCACCATGAGCGGCTCCCCCGGCGCTGAGTTTTCCGCCGAGTGGCGCATTACCCACAATGGCGACACCGTTGAACACCCTGAAACTCACGGCACGGTGCCTGCAGAATTTACCTTTGAAGGCGACACGCTGGAAGGAACGGTCAAGCTGTTGAGTGACGACGAGAGGCTAGAGGTCGATATCGTCAAAGGCAGCAACCGCTCACGTTCTTCGACCCAAGGCAAAGGAGGCACGCTGACGGTGGTGGTGCGTTAAGGCATAAAAAAACCGCCCCCTGGGGGGCGGTTGGGAGTATTGGCTAACCAAGGTTTAATACTGGATGGTAGAGGCGCGGTTTCCACTGCCTGTTTGTTTAACTGTAGCCGAGGCATTAACACTGCTGTTTTGAGTAATGGTGGAAATATTATTCCAGCCAGAGCCTACATGCGTTTGAGTGACATCTGCGAAGTGACTACCTGATCCATTTTGTAAAATATGAGACTCGTTTAAAGTGTTGTAGATGCCGTCTCCCAATTGCTTGACAAATGCTTGATGTCCGTCACCAAATTGTAAGATATTTGAAGCATCGAAACCGCCTGACTGATCTACATCTGCAGTATTGCCTGTACCACGCTGGTAGATGGTTGATAGAGCATCATTACCTGTTTGTGAGACAGTGACATCATTACCACCACCTGCCTGATCAGCGTCAGAAACGTTATTGCTTCCACTCTGAGTGATATCTGCAGAGTTTCCATCAAAATTAGGGCGACTATCCTGATAAACATAAGAATAGTTTGATTGACCAGTTTGGTCTAGGACAGCAACGTTGTCATCACCACGCTGACGCATCATATTGCTACCATCAGTACCATGTTGCTTTGCTTCAGCATAGTTATTTTGACGGCCTTGCTTAATAAAGCTTTGATTAGTAGACCCACTTTGTTCAGACCATGCCACGTTTCCAGTAGCACCACCATTAAGAATCCCTTGTTCAATGATGGATTTATGATTGATACCAGTTTGTTGGATTTCAGCGCTATTTAGATCGGCACCTAGTTGTTCAATACGCGCTTGGTTTGCAGTACCGTCTTGAGATACATTAGCAATAGCGCCATAACTAAGATCTTGCTTGACATTAGATACGTTGTTATCTCCACTTTGATCCACATAAGCACTTAATGCGTCACCAGTACCTTGCTTGTTCTGTACAACAAGAGACTGGTTATTAGTTCCATTACCTTGCAGAACACTGGCTACGTTACCTGTTGTGCTGCTTAGGTTAGTGGTCTGATCGATTACTGATTCGTTTCCACTGGCTGTACTTCCTGTCATACCAGTAGTTAGTTCGTTTTGAAACCCATCAAATTCTGAATTTCTTTCTAAGTTGCTATACTCAATGAATGGGCTGGTATTATTGTCAGTCCAGGCATCATTATCTAAGCCGCTGTTTTTATTATCTACGCCCCAACCGCCACCTTGTGCCGGTAAAGTAGTTGAGTTGTATAAAAGGTCATTTTTTTCAGTGATTGTTTGTTGTGCGAAAGTAGCACCGCTTACAGCAAAACCAACGGCAGCAGCTAGGGCGGTAAGTTGCATTTTCATGATATTCCCCTTTGTATCGATCGACTTGCTTTGGTGGTTAACTGAGAAGCCAAGTGCGACTCAGTTGATATCGATAGTGACCGGTCGTGAAGTGCCCGAATAGTTTTGTTGGTGGACATTTACATCGCGTAGGCCACTGCCCGATTGTGAAACCATTAAGCTGCTGTTGAAGCCATTTTGGATGGCATTCAACGCAACTCCAACACTGTTCCCTTCTTGAATAGCCGTAACGCTATGGTTATGGCCTTGCTGAACAATCACGCCAATATTGTTGCCATTGTGCTGGGTCAAATTGGCCTGATTGTTATATCCAGTTTGTTTAATGTAAGCGAAGTTTTTAAATTGGTAATTCGCTGAACGAGATTGAACGACGCTCGCGCTGTTGTTAATGCCTTGCTGCTGAATGATGCTCACATTGCCTTTTAAATGGCTGACATCTTGAGACTCTACGTATTGTGTGACTCTAGACATGCTGTCAATGAACTGGTCGTTTGCTGAAGCTTCTGGATTTAAACTGGTTAGTAAGACACCCATTACCAATGCCATGCAGGAGGCTACGGATCCTGTCTTTTGATGGGCTGGTAATTGGTTGAACGGTTTCATTGGGTCTTCCTTTTGAAACGTTATGTGTCTTTTTGTTTCCTGTGTTGAGTTTGGACGATTTAAAAGAAGGCGCTATCGGAAATTTTTCTAATCCTTAACTTATAAAGTTGGTGTTTTTTATGAATATATAGGTTATGGTTTTAATCTTAATTGATGAGTTTTTTAATACTAGTACCTATAGCCTGAAAGATAGAAGCCTTTAATAAAAAAGCCGCTTAAGGAAGCGGCTTTGATTAATAGATAGAATGGCTACTTAAAGCATAGGTATAGGTTCGTTGAGGTAGTCACCTAGAACCGTATCCTGTAGATTGGTTCCTGGTGATAAGTTCCAAAGACGGTTTTCCACCCCACGTGCAATCAAGTGAATCACCGCAGACTCGATAGCGGACATCACCGCTAACTGTACAGGTTCGTTCGTGGTGATACCTGCCTCTGCCTCTAGCAAACGCCTAAAGTCGATAAACCGGTACACGCCGGCTCTGAGTTCTTTGGAGTAGATAGTTTTGGTGGTGGTGACGTTGGCAAGTATTTCACCGGTGGATATTTCTACCGCACGCAAATTGACGGTTACTTGGTCTACTTGATATTGACCTGATGCACCGATACCGAAGTACTCCGCTCCCGCTCCTCCTGTTCGAATATTGGATTCATAAGCGATGATTCCTCCTTCGAGCATGACGGAAGCCGCGCGTAGTGACGGCAAGGTATCGGGCTGGCCAAAACGCTCGAACTCAGCGCGAATGATGCGTCGCTCGGTTAATAGGTTCTGTAAGCCTACCCGTTCCAGTGGTATGAACCAGCCTGAATCAGCGAGCGCGCCGGTGAGCATAGCAGCGGCCCCTTGGGTGACGGCCGTTGAAAAGGTGCTGGCCGGGGCGGGTCGATATTGTCCGGTTTGGTCTCGAAAATCATACACAGAGACAAAGATTTTTCCGGCGGGAGGTGGTAACGACACCAGGTCTTGATAGGTAGCACCTCTTGGTGTCAGCGTTGCTTGTGCCCCCTCTAAATTTTCCGACGTGGCTACCATCCCAGCGCATCCGCTGAGTAACCCAGCAATGACAATCGAGGCGATTATTTTCATGGTGTTCCCCTGAAATACTTTAAGCCGTGCTATTTTTCGCGTACTTTTTTGATAATTAAGGGTTAAATAAGCCGCCTACGCTAATTTCAGTTACATCGCCAGTTATTTTATCGACGACGCGAACCACTAATTGGCCGCTGCTGTCACTCACGACGACGCCAAACTCATCGCTATCAAAACTGCCTTCTTCAACTTCACCACGACTGACGTCAGAAATCAGTTGAGAGATTAATCGGCTTTCTAAATTTTGTAGTAGGCGTTCCGTTGATGAGAGTGACTGTACACTGCGTGTGTTCGGATCTGTCGTTGTATCCTGTGCTTGTGCTTTACCGAGTAGGTAGCTACCCACAAAAGGATCACCACCAAACGAAGGGTTGATGGGCTGATAGATTAAGTCGCCTGCGTGTGCTTGCGTAACTGCTATTATTATCAGCCCTGCGCTGGCTGCTTTTTTTAGCATTTTCATTAGAATAGCTCCTCTTTCCCCAAGTCTTTGTCCGAGGTCAAAGCGGCTGATAGCTGCTGTTGAAGCAGCGCTTCCTCGACGGTTTTTACAGCGTCTCCCGCTACGCGATCAGCTTCGCTGATTCTTGGAGAAAGCTGTGTTCTGAAGTACATCCGGTTGCCTTCCATGATCCATACTTGACTGCCCCAGCGAGCGTCAGGACGCTCTTGAATGGTAATAGTGGCATTGCCGATGATGACGTTATCCATCGCCTGCTGACTAAATGCTCGATAGAACGTTTTACCCGCCATTGTGATAGTGCGGTCCACCATGATGCCGGTTAGCTCACTACTACCATTGGGTCTACCTTGAATTTCGGGCCCGTCCGGGCTCGATAATTGGTTAATCGCATCTACTTCGGCCTGCTCATTCCTGGTAAGTGACGATGCATCAACCGGCCCA
Organism: Halomonas meridiana; assembly: GCF_009846525.1. Classification (NCBI taxonomy): domain Bacteria; kingdom Pseudomonadati; phylum Pseudomonadota; class Gammaproteobacteria; order Oceanospirillales; family Halomonadaceae; genus Vreelandella; species Vreelandella aquamarina. The sequence goes on from NZ_CP024621.1 coordinate 3,851,389, forward strand.
TTAGGTTGAGCGTTTGCAACGCTTGTTAAACACCATAAGAGAGCAATTGATATTTTATGCTTAGCTGCCATGATGTTTATCTCTTATTAAGTTTTACCGATGCCGCTGTAAGCTGCGTGCCGTTTCGATATTAGGCAGAATCGGACCTAAGTTTTGGTGAATCCAATTCAGTGCTTGAATGCGGTTATGCACATTGATTTTTCTAAAGATGTTGTAAAGATGTGATTTAACCGTGTGCTCACTCACAAAGAGTTTGTCGGCAATTTGTTGATTGGAAGAGCCTGCACTGAGTAACGAAATGATCTCCATTTCTCGGTTGGTCAAGCCGCAGGCAGGTCGGAACGCGTTGCTTTGATACTTACGGTAAAAAAGGATCAAACGCGCCATTAAATCTCGAGACATCCATAGCTCACCTTCCAGCAGGGCATGAATGCCTTTGCAAATGACCTCCAAGCTTTCGTTGCGATAAAAGACGCCCTTGAGCTGTGCGCAGGACAAAGCTTCCAGCGCATGATCCATATCGCGGATGTTGAAGGCGGCCAGTGAGGTTTTAGCCAAGCTATCGGGAAGTTTGTCCTGCCATTCGGGCAAGGCGTCCACACCGATATGGTCGCTATCGATGAGGATCAGCAGCTTACTTGGGATGGCGGCAGGCAGTTGGCTTCTTGGCGAGTGGATGCTCACCGTACAACCTGTGTGGTCATGTAAATAGTCGGCAAAGAGCTGCGACTGGGGGCTTTTTTCGGTGACGATGTACACCAAGCCGTGCGTCTTCTCATGTGACATTGTGGAGGCCTCGGTTGGATTGAAAGCAATCAGGTGGTACGAAGAGTGTTGCCCAATACGTCCTTTTCGTAAAGTTTTGTTATTAAAAAACATGAAGAAAATGGTAGTTAAAAAGTTAATTTAAATAAGCTATTGATTTTAAATAAATTATTTCAATATAAAAATTATTTACTCATTTTTCTAATATACCTTTAGTTACATTTTGTCGCCTTTAGCTGCGCTCTCGGTAGGCGTAAACTGATCGCCTCATGTGAGGAGGTCGCCCCTATGAATGCAGCCAAAACGCTCGTTTTAGCCAGTGGAAATTCTGGAAAATTAAAAGAATTCAATCAGTTGCTATCGCCCCTTGGGCTGGATGTACGCCCCCAGGCGGAGTTTGGTGTGCACGATGTCGAAGAGACAGGACTAACGTTCGTTGAAAATGCGCTGTTAAAAGCCCGTGAAGCGAGTCGTGTAAGCGGGTTACCGGCGCTCGCCGACGACTCAGGTCTGGAGGTCGATGCGTTGCATGGGGCACCTGGCATTTACTCCGCCCGCTATGCCGGTGAGCCGAAAAGCGACGAGCGTAACAATGAGAAACTGCTGGCAGCACTCAGTGAGTGCGCGGAAGGCCAGCGTACGGGCCGCTATTGGTGTGTCTTGGTTTATTTACGCCATGCAGAAGACCCGGTACCGGTCATCGTTCAGCGTAGCTGGGAAGGTGAGGTACTGGCCCATCCGCGGGGTGAGGGGGGCTTTGGCTACGATCCTCTCTTTTGGCTACCTGACCAGGGCATGAGCGCGGCAGAACTCCCCAGCGAAACGAAGAATCGCTTGAGTCATCGGGGGCGTGCACTGCATGCCTTGGTCGATATTTTGAAGGTGGCGCATGGCTGAACAGTTGCCGCCACTATCGCTTTACATTCATACGCCTTGGTGTGTGCGCAAGTGCCCCTATTGCGACTTCAATTCTCACGAACCTGGCACCAACGCACTACCCGAAGCGGCCTACTTGGCCGCGTTGCTGAGTGATTTGGACGGCGATTTGGCGTTGGCGTCTGGCCGCCCCCTTCAAACCATTTTTATTGGGGGCGGTACGCCTAGCTTGCTATCGCCAACGTTTTATCGACAGTTATTCGATGGCATTCGTGAACGCCTCTCCTTTTCGCCTACGATTGAAATCACCCTGGAAGCCAATCCAGGCACGACCGAGCAGCAGCGGTTCATCGGCTATCGGGACGCTGGTATCAATCGCTTGTCGCTGGGCGTACAGAGTTTCCGGCCCACTCAACTGAGTGCACTGGGGCGAATTCATACCGGCAACGAAGCGGTGACCGCCATCGCTGAAGCCAGAGCGGCGGGATTCGATAACCTCAATATCGATCTCATGCACGGGCTTCCTCAGCAAACGCCCGAGCAAGCCATGGAAGACATCGACCAGGCACTTGCCCTCAATCCAGAACATCTTTCCTGGTATCAGTTAACCCTGGAGCCCAATACGGCGTTTTTCTCGCATCCGCCCCCCCTGCCAGAGGAGGAGGCGCTATGGGACATTCAGGAGGCAGGGCATCAGCGACTGGAACAAGCCGGGCTAAGTCGATACGAGATATCGGCCTATGCCCGCCCAGGATGTCAGAGCCGCCATAACCTGAACTACTGGCGATTTGGCGACTACCTGGGAATCGGTGCAGGTGCTCATGGAAAGCTCTCCTACATAGACTCCCAAGGGAAATGGCAGATCGAACGGCGTTGGAAAACGCGTCAGCCCGATGCGTACTTGCGCCGTGCCAATGATCCGCGTGGCTTCGTAGCAGGCCAGCAGCTCATTGAGCCAAACGAGTTACCGCTGGAGTTTGCCATGAACGCGCTGCGCCTGACCGAGGGCGTCCCCCTAGCGGATTGGACGGCCCACACTGGCCAGCCACAGGCACGGTTACTTGCGCGTTTACAAAGTGCTCAAGAAAAAGGACTTTTAATGGAAATGCCTGAAAAGCTGCGTGCATCGCCCCAAGGTCTATTATTCTTGAACGAGTTGCTGGCCTTGATGAGCGAAGAGTGACCAGCGATGGATTCGGTACTATCTCAATCATAAACAAGGAGTGAGTGATGCGTATTTCTCGACTACTGACCCCACTGGCAGCGGCGATGTTACTGGCTGGCTGCGCGACGTCCGATCCTTACGGCGGTCAAACGCAGCGCTCTAGCACTGCCATGGGCACCGGTATTGGTGCGGCGATTGGCGCGGCGGCGGGCGCTTTATCCGGTGACGGCAGTACGAGTCGTCGCGACCGCGCGCTGATCGGTGCCGCTGTTGGCGCGGCCGCCGGTGCGGGTGTGGGTGCCTACATGGACCGTCAAGAGCAGCAGCTTCGCGATAACCTGCAAGGATCGCGTATCGAGATTGACCGCCGTGGCGACGATATCGTGCTCAACATGCCTAGCAGCGTCACGTTTGGCTTCGATTCCGCCGAACTCACCTCGGATGCGCGCAGCGCCCTGAACGAAGTGGCGAATGTCCTCACTCAGTACACCGATACCCGTGTAAATATTGCCGGCCACACGGACAGTACCGGTGATGCCAGCTACAACCAGCGCCTTTCAGAGCGCCGTGCCCAGTCGGTTGGTAGCTACCTGAGTCAGAACGGCGTGTCCTCCATGCGGTTGAACACCATGGGCTATGGTGCTAACCAGCCGGTGGCAAGCAACGATACCGAGCAGGGGCGTGCGCAAAACCGTCGCGTCGAAATCACCCTGACGCCTACCGGCAACGGCCAGTAACCTCATGCGTTAATCTCGGCATTGCCGTCCAACGCCCGCTATGCTCACATAGCGGGCTTTTTTTCGTTCAACTGCTAGCGAGCTGCCATGCTGTCGTATCAACACGCCTACCACGCCGGTAACTTTGCCGATGTTCATAAGCATTTAATGCTTTACGCAGTGAGGGATTATTTATTACGTAAAAAATCAGCGATTACATATATTGATACCCATGCAGGCAGAGGGCTCTATCCGCTGGTCACGAAAGAGACCCAGCGTCTTAAAGAGTATCGAGAAGGCGTCGCACCGCTCTGGCAGGCTCGGCAGCAGTTGAGCGATCCCTTACTTGAAAAATGGGTGGCGTCGTTGGAAAGCGTACAGCCACAGTCCACAGAGCTTTCGCACTACCCTGGTTCACCCTGGTGGCTGGCTCAGGGGCTGCGTGAGCAGGACTCACTGCGCCTATTTGAGCTGCACCCTGGTGAGCACGAACATTTGAGCGGGCAAGCCCTGCCCAAACAGGCCCGACGTATTTATGGCGATGGGTTGCTTGGCTTGAAGCAGCTGTTACCGGTGGCGACGCCACGGCTGTGCGTGTTGATAGATCCGAGTTACGAGCGCAAAGTGGAGTATCAAGAGGTCGTCGATGCGGTGGCCTACAGCCTCGAAAAAGCGCGCCACGCCGTGGTGATGATTTGGTACCCGCTGCTGCCCGCCGGGCACCATGACACGTTGCTCAGCGGCCTTGAAGCGAGCGGCATTCGCAAGATTTGGCACAGCGAGCTGCTGTTACGGGCCGCGGCGGAGAGCACGCACGGCATGTATGGAAGCGGCATGGTGGTCATCAATCCGCCCTGGGGGCTGGATGAGCAGCTAGCTGCAGCGATGTCCCAGGTGACACCGCTGCTGGGGAGCGACAGCCGCTACCGCGCCAAATGGCGAGTGGGCGAGTAGTGGTAGTGAGTGGCAGCGGCTATTTGCCGATACAGAAGCTACCAAAAATTTCGCCCAGCAGATCATCGGCGCTAAATTCACCGGTGATCTCTCCCAGCGCTTGCTGTGCGTCTCGCAGGTCTTCGGCGAGAAGCTCGCCAGCGCCGTAGCCATCCAACTGGGCGCGGCCGGTATCGAGGGCAGCCATGGCGCGGTCCAGGGCATCCAGGTGGCGGCGGCGGGCGGAGAAGCGGCCCTCTGTCGTTGCAGAGAACCCCATGACGTCTTTTAAATGCGTTTTCAAACTGTCCACACCCTCTCCGGTTTTCGCAGACAGCCGGACAATGGGCGTGGCTGTGGATAAGTCAATGCCAGGCGCTTCGGCACTGGCATCAATTTTATTACGCACCAGGGTAAGCCTGCTTTGATCGGGGAGGCGCTCCACAAACTCAGGCCAGATGCTCATTGGGTCGGTAACCGCTGTGGTGGATGCATCCACCATGAGCAGTACTCGGTCGGCCTTTTCGATCTCTTCCCATGCCCGGGCAACACCGATTTTCTCTACCGCATCGGGCGTATCACGCAACCCGGCAGTATCGATGATATGCAGCGGCATGCCGTCTAGGTGAATGTACTCCCTCAGTACGTCACGAGTGGTGCCCGCGATGTCCGTCACAATAGCCGTATCCTGCTCGGTCAGTGCGTTCAACAGGCTCGATTTGCCCGCGTTGGGGCGCCCTGCGATCACCACGCTCATGCCTTCACGTAGCAGAGCGCCCTGCCCAGCGGCTTTGCGAACGCCAACCAGCGCTTGCTGAATACTCTCCAGATGCGTGGCGACATGGCCATCGGCGAGAAAGTCGATTTCCTCCTCAGGAAAATCGATGGCGGCTTCCACGTAAACGCGCAGTTCGATCAGCCGCTCCACCAGGGCGGAAACCCGCTGTGAGAACTCGCCCTGTAACGAGCGCACGGCATTTTCAGCGGCAGAGCGGGAGGTGGCATCGATCAGGTCGGCAATCGCTTCTGCCTGGGCCAGATCCAGCTTGTCGTTGAGAAAGGCACGTTCTGAGAACTCCCCAGGCCGGGCCAGGCGAGCGCCTAGCTCTAGGCAGCGCTCAAGCAGCATATCCATAATGATGGGGCCGCCGTGGCCTTGAAGCTCCAGCACGTCTTCACCGGTGAAGGAGTGGGGGCCGTTAAACAGGAGCGCGATGCCCTCGTCGATAGTGCCCTCAGCGCCGTGAAACGGACCGTAGTGGGCGTAACGGGGAGCAGGGCAATCACCCAGTATCTCAGCGGCTATCGAGCGGCAGGCGGGGCCTGATACGCGAATGATGCCCACACCGCCACGGCCAGGTGGGGTTGCCAAGGCGGTAATGGTGTCTTGGGTATAGAGTCGGTCGGCCATGACGCTTCCTAAAGACGAAAAAGGGAGAGTGTATCGCGATGGCGCTCATGATGAGCACGTTCGCCCTAAAACGCCAGACCCCCGCAAAGGCGGGGGTCTGGGAGTAGCAGAGGAGAGCGATTACTTGGTTCGCATCCCTTTGCCGACGCTTGGGTCATTCTCGATGCTGCGCGTAATGAAGTACTGCTGCGCCACCGAGATGATGTTGTTGACCACCCAGTAGATGACCAGACCTGCCGGGAACCACAGGAAGAAGAAGGTGAAGATAATCGGCAGCATCTTCATGATCTTCGCCTGCATGGGGTCTGGCGGTGTCGGGTTCAGCATCTGCTGAACGAACATCGAAATACCCATCAGAATCGGCAGGATGAAGTAGGGGTCTTTCACCGAGAGATCCTGGATCCAGAACATGAACGGCGCGTGGCGCAGCTCGACAGATTCCAGCAACATCCAGTACAGGGCGATAAATACCGGCATCTGTACCAGAATCGGCAAACAGCCACCCAGCGGATTGATCTTCTCTTTCTGGTAGAACTTCATCATCTCTTGAGACATTTTCTGGCGGTCGTCGCCATACATCTCTTTGAGACGCTGCATCTCTGGGCCCAGTTTGCGCATACGCGCCATGGACTTGTAGGCCTTGGCAGACAGCGGGAAGAGCACCAGTTTTACCAGCACGGTCAGCAGAACGATCGACCAGCCCCAGTTACCGACGATGTCGTGGATCTTATCCAGCAGCCAGAACAGCGGGTTGGCAATGAACCACAGCCAGCCGTAATCCACGGTGAGCTTAAGGTTCGGTGCGACTTGCTCAAGGTAGTCTTGAACCTTCGGACCCATGTAGAGCGTAGCGCTCAGCGTAGCTTCACCCTCGGCGGCGACGCTGCTGGTAGGGCCAGCAAAGGCCACTACGTTACGATCACGAGAATCGGTCGTTACGTAGTAGAGGTTCTGCTGGTTTTGAGCCGGTGCCCAAGCCGATACGAAGTAGTGCTGGATCATCGCGATCCAGCCCCCTTGGGCCTCGCGATTGTCGAAGTTACGGCTTTGAATCGTATCGAAGTCGATCTTTTCGTAGCGCGCTTCTGGCGTAGAGTAGGCCGCCCCTAGATAGGAGTTCATGCCCATGGCCACACCGCTGGACGGATCCGGGCTGTTATCGCGAGCCAATTGGCCAATGAAGCGAGCGGTAACCGGGGCTTCGGTGTTGTTGGCCAGGTAGTAGCTCACGTTCACGGCATAGCTGCCACGATCAAACGTGAGGCGCTTGATGACATCGACGCCATTCACGTCGGCCGTCAAGTCAACGCTGAGCTGCTCTTCGTCATCGCCGAGGCGATATTCGTTACGCTCGGGCGTGAAAGCGATGCGGCTTGCTTGGCCATCCAGCTGCAGGCCAGAGCGGGCGACGTAGCTGCGCGTGGCGTTGTCCGACAGCAGCACGTAGTTGCGGTCGGAATCCAGCGTCAGCTTATGCTGCGGTAAGGCCGCGTAGACGATATCGCCACCGAAGGGGTCGATACGGACATCCAGGACATCCGTGGTGACCGCAATGAAGTCACGGCTAGCGGTGTCGCTCTGCTCGTCGCCAACGCCTTCACTGATGGCGTTATCCGGTGCGGAGGTACTGGGGACGGAAAGATCGTTACTAGCGTTCTCGCTCGCAGGAGTCCCATTGCTGCTTTGGGTGATCTCTGGCGTCGAGTCGTAGGTGGTCTGCCCGTAATCCTGATTCCACTGTACAACCAAAAGGTAGGCAAGCACTGCCAGTGGAATCAGTAATAAAAGTCGTTTTACGTCCATGAGGGTTCTGCCCGATGGGTGGTGAACATGCTAATGGCGCAGTGTCATTTACTCGACCCATGACACACGAAAGCCTGCCAAGCGGCAGGCCGAGGTCGAGCGGCGAGGTGTGTCGTCAAGCGTCACGTGTTACGCCATGAGGCGGGGGAGGTGCAGACACCGCCTGTGCGTCGCGCTGAAGCCGTTTCCACATGCCGTGTAGCTGGCGGGTGAGCGTTTCGTTATCGACATCCTGTACGCCCCGTTTTGCCAATATCACGATATCCACAGAGGGTAGGTGATCCTGACGTAGGCGAACGGATTCCCGAACGAGTCGCTTGAAGCGGTTACGATCCACAGCGAGCTTCACATTTTTCTTGCTGACCACCAGTCCAACGCGGGGGTATCCCCGAGTACTCATGCGCGCTAGCGCCATCATACCTTTGCCATGAACTTTGAGGTCGGCTTGTTCAAACACGTGACTAAAGTCCCCGGCAGTTAGCAAACGTAAGCACCGGGGAAAGCCTTGAGGCGACACACGCAATCCGAGATCAGGCGCTCAGACGCTTGCGGCCTTTGGCACGGCGGCGTGCGATCACGGCGCGACCGTTTTTGGTTGCCATACGAGCACGGAAGCCATGCGCGCGCTTGCGCTTGAGAACGCTGGGTTGAAAAGTGCGTTTCATAACTCGTTATTCCCACGTGGTTTAGGACGGAAAGTGAATTCCAAAAGACCCGGTCCAGTGAGGAACTAGCCGGGGAGTTTCAATTCAAGACCGGAAATTGTAGAGACTTCCCGCGCCGGGTGCAATTTTTCCTTGCATAAAAAGCGTGAAAAAGGCAATAGCGGCGCGGCTTGACGCCCACCACTCGTTTTCATGCATCACACTACTATTACTAACGAAGTTATTTAAAACCTACTGTTATTAATAGTGGGGATACTATTTGTGGATAAGTCATTTTAATATATTTTTATCAACAGCTTGAAGGGATAAAAAATCTGTGCATAAGCATCGAATAACGCGCGAATAAACTGTGAAT